>DAIRDJ010000022.1:0-15272 GCA_036796215.1 Geminicoccaceae bacterium | reverse complement strand
TTGTTTCTGATGTCCTTGATGGCGACCGCCATGGACGTTCTCCCCTTCGTGTTCTTGGTGATGACTCGAGACCGCGTCGAGCTTACGCCGCAACGAGGCTCTTGGCGAGATAGCGGCTCATGCGCCTGGAGAAGGCGCCCGGATCGGGCACGGGCTCACCCTCGATGATCCGCGCCTGGTCGAGCAGCAGGAAGGCCATGTCGTCGAGGGCACCGCCCTGGCCGCCGGCATCCAGCATGCTCTCGAGCTTGCTGATCAGCTCGTGGTCGGGATTGATCTCGAGGATGGGCTTGCTGCCGCCGGCAAAGCTCTCGTGGTGCTTGAGCAGGCGCTCGAGCCTGAGGTCCATGCCCTGATCCGGGGCGACGAGGCAGACGGCACTCTCCTTCAGCCGCTTGGAGGCGCGCACGTCCTGGACCTGACCCTCGAGCGTCAGCTTCAGCCTGGCGATCAGCTTGTCGAGCCTGGCCTGGTCCTCGGGCGCCTTCTCGGGCTCGGGCTCGGCCGTCTCGCCCTTGATCTTCGAGAGATCGACATCGCTCTTGGTCAAGGACTTGAAGCTCTTGCCCTGGAAGGGACCAACCTCGGGCAGCCAGAACTCGTCGACCGGGTCCTCGAAGAGCAGGACCTCGACGCCCTTGGCCCGCGCCATCTCCAGCTGCGGGCTGGTGCGAAGGGCCGCCACGCTCTCGCCGGTGATGTAGTAGATCTCGTCCTGGCCCTCCTTCAGCCGCCCGAGATAGGCCTCGAGCGTGGTCCAGCCGGTATCCTGGGTCGTCCGGAAGCGGGCGATCTCGAGCAGCTTCGCGCGGTTCTCCTGGTCCTCGTAGAGCCCTTCCTTCAAGACCGGACCGAAATCCGCCCAGAACTTGTCGTAGCCGTCCTCCTTGGCCTGCTTCGCCAGCTCGTCGAGCACCCGCCTGGTCAGCACCTTCTTCATCTTGGCGACGACGGCCCCGTGCTGCAGCGTCTCGCGGCTGACATTGAGCTGCAGGTCCTCAGAATCGACCACGCCCGCAACGAAGCGGAGATAGCGCGGCATCAGGGCTTCGACGTCGTCGGTGATGAACACCCGCTTGACGTAGAGCTTCACCCCGTGCCGCCGCTTGGGGTCGTAAAGATCGAAGGGCCGCATCGACGGGACGAAGAGGAGGGCCGTGTAGCTGAGCTGACCCTCGGCGGTGAAATGCACCCGCGCGAACGGGTCGTCGAAGGCATGGGCGACGTGGTGGTAGAATTCCTTGTACTGCTCGTCGGTGATCTCGCTCTTCGGCCGCGTCCAAAGGGCGCCGCCCTCGTTGACCTTCTCCGGAGCCTTGGGCTCGGTCATGGTATCACCGGCCTTGGGCTTGACCTCGAGCAGGATCGGAAAGGCGATGTGGTCGCTGTAGCGGCGGATGATCTCACGCAAGCGCCATTCGGAGAGGAACTCCTTGGCGTCGTCCTTGAGGTGCAGCGTGATCGCCGTGCCACGGGGCCCCGGCTCCGGCGCCTCGCTCACGGTGAATCCCTGCCGGCCGTCCGAGGCCCAGAGCCAGGTGCCCTCGTCACCGGCCTTGCGGCTCTGCACCACGACCCGGTCGGCGACCATGAACGCGGCGTAGAAACCGACGCCGAACTGGCCGATCAGCTTGACGTCGCTGCCCTGCTGCGCGGCGTCCCGCTGGGCCGCCGCGGCCTCGAGAAAGCGGGCCGTGCCGGACCGCGCGATGGTGCCGAGATTGGCCACGAGCTCGTCGTGGTCCATGCCGATGCCGTTGTCGCGGACGGTGAGCAGACCCGCGTTCGGGTCGGCAAAAATCTCGATCCTGAGCTCGGTCTCGGTGCCGAGCAGCTCGGGCTGGGAGAGCGAGGCGTAGCGCAGCTTGTCGCAGGCGTCCGACGCATTGGAGACCAGCTCGCGCAGGAAGATGTCGCGTTCCTTGTAGAGCGAGTTGACGACCAGATCGAGAACCCGCCCGACTTCCGCCTCGAAGGGCTGAACCGTATCGCTCATGAGGAATCAGGACCACGCTGGTTGGGGAAATGAGACGCCAGAGGTGGGCAGGTGGCGGGGGCTGTTCAAGATCGCAGGCGCGGTTGTCGGAGCTGGCGTCGCCTGTCGACCTAGGGTAGAATACCTAGGTCCATTGGAGGAACGCTGATGACCGGTTGGGCGATCGGGTTCGTTGCGGCTCTTCTGGCGATCGCGATCGCCACCATCAGCTACCGCACGCATCGCTGGCTGCTGCGCTCGATCGCGCCCGCCGCCGGTGTCCTGATCCTCGGTGGGGTGGTGTTGTTCGTGACGGATCAGGGCCGGGATCTCGGCTCCGCCCTCCTCGCAGCGGACTTCAGCCAGCGCTTCTGGTTCTTGGTAGCTCTCCTCTATTGGGCGCTCGCCACCTGGCACAATGCGCGCTTTCCGCTCGATCGGGCGCATCGGCAGTGGCTGTCGCTGCAGCCCCAGCCCCAGCCCCAGCCCGGCACCGGGGTGAAGAAACCGGGCGATCGCCGGCGGTCCTATACGCCGAGGCTCTTGGGCGGGGTCGTGTTCGTCTTTGCCCTGGCGCACGTGGCCGTCGCCTGGCGCGGCGGCGGCGATCCCGGCGATGCCATGCTCTTGGCTGCCCTGATCTCGGCGGTAGCCGCGGTCTACGCGCTCTTCGTCGTCTATCGCCGGCCGCTGGGCGAGGCAGCGGGCGACCAGATCCGCGCCCGGGCGCCGACCATGGCCGAGCGTCTGGATGCGCTCTTCAGCTCCTCCCGGTCGACGCCGGGCGACGAGCGACTGACCACCGCCACCGCCACCTCGACCTGGGTCGCCTTTATCGGCTTTCTCGTCGTCGGCCTCGCCTTGACGGGCTTGGCGTGGAGCGACCCGCAAAGCGTCGGCGACCGCTTCGGCAGCATGGCGCTCGGCTTTTTCGCCTTCGGCGGGTTCCTGACCGGCCTCGTCGCACTCTGGATGGTCAGCGAGCGCATCGGCTGGCCCTTGCCCGTGGCCGTCGCGAGCCTGCTCTTTCTCTCGCTCGTCGTCTCCTTGACCCGGCACTACCACCCGGTGCGGAGCTGTGCGGACAGCGAGGGGTGCCTCGCGGGCGAGGCGCTCGAGGGGGCGCGACCGACGGTCGATGCGGCGGCGGTCGCCTGGTACCGCCAGGCGCGCGAGCTGGTGCCCGAGGGCGAGCCCGTGCCGATGCTCTTCGTCGCGACCGCGGGCGGCGGCTTGCGCGCGGCCTATTGGACCGCCGTGGTCACCGGCGCACTGCCGGCCGAGCTCGGCCTCGATCTCGAGCGCTTCGAGCGGCACACCTTTGCCATCAGCGGGGTCTCGGGCGGCAGTGTCGGGGCGGCGTTCCGCACCGCGCTCGCCCCCGACCACAACGATGCGGCGGCGCTGGACCGAGCGGTCAGGGAGGCGCTCGACGGCGATTTTTTGGCCCCGACGCTGGCCGCGCTCGCCTTTGTTGACCTGCCGTCCTGGGCGCTGCCGAAGATCGGCCAGACCACCCGCGGCGAGGCACTTGAGCTCGCCTTCGAGCAGGCCGCAGGCGAGGGTCTCGCCGCACCGTTTCTCGCTTACGTGCCGACCGAGGCCGCGTGGCGACCGCTCCTGCTCCTCAATGCCACCCACCAGGAGACCGGGCGACGGGTGATCGCGGGCCACGTGCGGATCGATCGCGACCCCTTCCTCGACAGCTTCGACCTGCACGCGCTCACCGGCATCGACCTGCCACTCAGCACCGCCGCCCACAACAGTGCCCGCTTCAGCTATGTGAGCCCGGCCGGTCGGCTGGCCGAGCATGGCAGCGATGGCGATCGCGGCTGGATCATCGACGGCGGCTACTTCGAGAACTTCGCGGCTCTCACCACCTTGCAGCTGGCGCGCGCGGCCCTCTTGGCGATCCGGGCCGAGAGCGGCCGGGACGACGCGGTGCTGCCGGTCTTCATCCAGATTAGCAGCGATCCCGCGATCGGCGGCGACGGGGTGTCGGCGCGGGATCGGGCAGGCTTCGGCGAGCTCTTGGCGTGCGGCGCCCCGAAGCCCGAGCCCGAGCCGTTGCCCTATGATCGACTACTCGACGGTCAAGGCTTTCTCGCCGGCAACCAGGTCCTGGCGCCGTTGCGCGGCGTTCTCGGCAGCCGGGTGGCGCACGGCACAACGGCGTCGAAGGAGCTCGCCAATTTCGCCTGTGCCCGACAAGCCCTCGGCTTGCCGGTGGCTTTCGCCCATTTCGCGATGTGCGAGACGGCCGCGCCACCGCTCGGTTGGGTGCTGTCGGCTGGTGCCCGCGCCGCCATCGAGGCCTATCTCGCAACATGCGGCAACGCCGAGGCGATGGCGTCGGTTCGCGCCGCGTTCACGGGGCCGTCTGAGGCAACAAACTAGATATTGTGGCCCTTGCCGCCGTTTCGTCACGATCGTGATGTATCGAGGGGGCATGGGCGACGGTTTCTTCTTGCCAAACGCACCACGCGCACGACATGGTCGGGGTATGACGGGCATGCCGCTTTCCTCCTCGCGCGTGGCCGCGGTGTTGGGGCCGACCAATACCGGCAAGACCCATTACGCCGTCGAGCGGCTGCTGGCCCACGGCAGCGGCATGATGGGCTTTCCGCTGCGTCTCCTCGCCCGCGAGATCTACGACCGGGTGATCGGGATCGTCGGCGAGAGTGCGGTGGCCCTCTTGACCGGCGAGGAGCAGATCGGTTCCGAGACCGCGCGCTTCGTCATTGCCACCGTCGAGGCCATGCCGGTGCATCGCGAGGTGGCGTTTCTCGCCGTCGACGAGATCCAGCTCTGCGCCGACCGCGAGCGCGGCCACGTCTTCACCGACCGGCTGCTGCACGCCCGCGGCTACCAGGAGACCCTGTTCTTGGGCTCGGACACCATCCGCCCACTCCTGAAGCAACTGGTGCCCGAGGCCGAAATCATCACCCGGCCGCGCTTCTCGATCCTCAGCCACACGGGCTCGACCAAGCTCAACCGCCTGCCGCGGCGCAGCGCCGTCGTCGCCTTCACCGCCGCCGACGTCTACACCCTGGCCGAGGTGATGCGCCGGCAGAAGGGCGGGGCTGCGGTGGTGCTCGGTGCCTTGAGCCCGAGGACCAGGAACGCCCAGGTCGCCATGTACCAGTCGGGCGAGGTCGATCATCTGGTCGCGACCGATGCGATCGGCATGGGCCTCAACATGGATCTCGGCCACGTCGCCTTCGCGCAACTGCACAAGTTCGACGGCCAGGAGACCCGCCGCCTGACAGCGGCCGAGATCGGCCAGATCGCCGGCCGCGCCGGACGCCACATGGCCGACGGCACGTTCGGCACGACCAACGGGGCAGGGGCCTTGGACGAGCGGATCGTCGAGGCGGTCGAGGCGCACCACTTCATGCCGCTCAAGCGGCTGCGCTGGCGCAACGCCGACCTCGACTTCTCGAGCCTCGAGGTCTTGGCCGAAAGCCTGGATGCGGACCCGCGCTCGCCCGGGCTGATCAAGGTCAGGGACGCGCTCGATGATCGCAGCCTCGGCATTCTCGGGCGGCGCGAGGACATTCGCGAGCGGGCGCAGGATCCGGCCGGGGTGCGCCTCCTCTGGCAGGTCTGCCAGATCCCGGATTTCAGGAAGACCCTGACCGACGCGCATCTGCACATGCTGGCCACCGTCTTCAAGCATCTGACCGACGATGCGGGCGTGCTTCCGGGCCCCTGGGTCGGCTCGATGATCGCGCGCCTCGATCGGATGGACGGCGATATCGACGCGCTGGTCAGCCGGATCGCCCATGTGCGCACATGGACCTATCTCTCGCACCGCCATCAGTGGTTCGACGATGCCCTGCACTGGCAGGGTCTGGCCCGGGCGGTCGAGGATCGGCTGTCCGACGCGCTGCACGAGCGGCTGACCCAGAAGTTCGTCGACCGACGCACCGCGGCGCTGTTGAAATCGTTGCGCGAGCGGGGCGAGCTTGCGGCCGAGATCGAGCCCGGCGGCGAGGTCGTGGTCGACAGCCACCCGGTGGGCACGCTCGAGGGGTTCTGCTTCACCCTCGGCGCCTCCGGGCTCGCGGCCGAGCATCGGCTCTTCGCCGGGGCGGCACGCCGGGCGGTGGCGCAGAAGCTCAATCGCCTGGCGGCCGATCTGGTGCGCGAGCCGGATGCGGCGATCGTCGTCGTCGGCCGTGAGCTGCGCTGGCGGGATGCCGTGGTCGGTACGCTGCAGCCGGGGCCGAGCCTGCTCCGCCCGGTGGTCGCCGTGACCGCCACGGACGAGTTGACCCTCAAGGCAAGGCTCGCCATCGAGCGCCGGCTCGAGGCCCGCCTGCGGCACTGGCTCGACGACCGGCTGCAGCCGCTCTTGGCCCTCGACACAGTCTCACGCTCGGGAGGGCTCTCGGCAGCGGCCCGGGGCATCGCCTATCGCCTGGTCGAGGGACTGGGCGCACTGACCGCCGGCGATGCCGCCACCCTGACCCGGCAGCTCGCACCCGCCGATCGTCGCGATCTCGCCCGGCTCGGCGTGCGCCTCGGCGTGCACCACGTCTACCTCCCGGCCCTGCTCAAGCCGGCGGCACAGCAGGCGCTAGCCCTCCTCGTGGCACTCGCCAAGGGGACGGCCGCCTGGCAGCCGGCGGCCGGCCGGGTGTCGCTCAAGGCCGAGGAATGGCCGGCCGAGCCCGCGGCCCTGGCGGCCCTCGGCTACCAGCGGATGGGGCAGAGTGCGCTACGTGTCGACATGGTCGAGCGGATCGCCGCACGGCTTCGCGATCTGGCGCGGCGCGAAACGACCTTCGCGCTGCCGGACGAACTGGTGAGTTCGGCCGGGCTCGGCCGCGAGGAGTTCCTGGCACTCTTGCCCAATCTCGGCTTTCGCGTCGATCAGCGGCCGCCCACCGCCAACGACCAGGAAGAGCAGGCGCCGGATGTCCGGATTCGCCGGGCCAAGCCGCGGCGGCAGCGGCCGAGTGCCGAGCATCGCAAGGTGCAGGCCCGACAGGGGCCGAGCAACTCGCCCTTCGCGGTGCTCGCCCAGCTCAAGGCGGTCGGTGCCTGATGCGGCTCGCGGTCGCTCGTTTTTTCGACTTGCACAACGAGGAGGCTATGATGACGAGCTCGACCCGATGAGGGGCCGGCGATGAGCCAGCCGTGCCTGCGTCTCGACAAGTGGTTGTTTCATGCACGGTTCATCAAGCAACGCCAGCTCGCCGCCGAGTTGATCCGGCGGCGGCGGATCCGGCTCAACGATCAGCTCGTCGAGAAGGTGCACAAGCCGGTGCGGCCCGGCGACGTGATCACGCTGGTGATCCCCGCCGGCGTCGAGGTGCTGGAGGTGGTGGCCCTTGGCGAGCGGCGAGGGCCCGCGCCGGAAGCGCAGGCCCTCTACAAAAAGCTGATTTGAAGCAGCCGCTTACTGCTTGGACTTCATGTAGGCGATGACGTCCAGGATCTGCTGTTCCTGGCGCAGCCCGGCAAACGCCATGCGATTGCCTTCGACGTAGCCGCGAGGGTCGGCGAGGTAGGCGGCGATCGTCTCGTCGTCCCAGACGATGCCCGAATTGGCCATGGCGTCCGAGTAGTTGAAGCCGTCGACGGCACCGGCCGCACGGCCGAAGATACCGACCAGGTGCGGCCCGACCCGGTTCTGCTCGGCGTCGAGCACGTGGCAGGCCTGGCATTGCCGCCAGACCTGCTCGCCGGCTGCGGGATCACCCTCGGCATGAGCGAGGCCGGCCCCCCCGAGCAGCCCGGCAATCAGCGCTGCCGCCATGGTTGCAGATCGCTTCGTCATTGCAGTCTCCTGACTTTCTCGTTGTCGTCCGAACGCCGTTGTGCCAACCGCGCGCCGGGCAACAACCTAGCGCCGCGATCGAAAATGCCAACTGCGACGGCTTTACCCGGTGGGTCGAAAGCCGGCGCCGGTTCGGTCAGTCGGCGCGCTTTGCGCGGGCGCCGAAAATCGCACTGCCGACCCGCACATGCGTGGCCCCGAAGCGCACGGCGTCTGCGTAGTCGTCGCTCATCCCGATGCTGAGCTTCTCGAGCCCGTTGCGCTTGGCGATCTCGGCGAGAAAGGCGGTGTGCAGTGCCACATCCTCGTCGGCCGGCGGGATCGCCATCAGGCCCTCGACCCGAAGACCATGCTCGGTCCGGCAGGCGGCGACGAAGGCATCGGCATCGGCCGGCAGCACCCCGGCCTTCTGCGGCTCCTCGCCCGTGTTCACCTGGACGAAGACGCCGAGCCGCCGCTCCTGCCGCGCCATCTCCTTTGCCAACGCACTTGCGAGCTTCGCCCGGTCGACCGTCTGGATGACGTCGAACAGTGCCACCGCTTCCTTCGCCTTGTTGGTCTGCAAGGCACCGACCATGTGCACCTCGACGTCCGGATAACGCTCGCGCAAGGCGGGCCAGCGACTGGCCGCCTCCTGCACGTAGTTCTCGCCGAAGACCCGCTGGCCGGCGGCGAGTGCGGCCTCGATCCGCTCGACCGGCTGTGCCTTGCCGACGGCGATCAGCGTCACCGCACGGCCGTCGCGATCTGCCTCCTCGGCCGCTCGGGCGATCGTCGTCCGCACGATCCGCAGGTTGCCGGCAATATCCGGATCATTGGGCGCCATGGCGTTTCCTCTCCTTACAGGCTGGCATTTCGACTCGACTTAAAACCCTAAGGTTCAAAACCCGGTTTCCCGTTGAACAATACTTTGACATGGCGCAGAAAACGCCGTTGGCCCGACAAAGGATGGAGCTTCATGCCCACGAATAATCACCAACTGATTGAAATCAACAAACGACAGGCAGCCTTCTACGATAAATTCCACACCGAGGAGGAATACAATGCGCCGTCGCGGCTCTGGCGCCGATTCCGAGACCGGGTCCGCGCGGCCGCCGATGTGGACGAGCGGGTCGACGCCTTCGAGCGCGCCGCGTTTTCGGCAATCCAGCCACGGCGTGTTCTCGAGGTGGGGTGCTATAACGGCCGCGAGCAGAGCGACTGGCTGCTGCGCTCGCCGTCGCTCGAACGCTATGTCGGGCTCGACCTCTCCGCCAAGGCGATCGCGCGCTTCGCCGACCGCTTGACGCCTGCGGCGGCCGCCAAGGCGGAACTCCTGGTCGGAGACTTTCTCCGCCACGACTTCCCGCCGGCGAGCTTCGATGTCGTCTACATGCACAGCACGTTTCACCACTTCCCCGATCCGGCGCGGGCGATCGAGCTGGTCGCTCGTCTCCTGACACCCGGCGGCTCGTTCATCGCTTTCGATCCGACCCTGACCAACCCCATCTTCCGCGCCGTTCGCAGCTTGTACAGGCCCTTTCAGAGCGATCGGGACTGGGAATGGCCGCTGCGCCGCGCCTGCTTCGACTTGCTCGAGCAGCGCTTCGAGCTTCGCCGCATCCAGGGCTTCCTCGGCATTGAGATGTACGGGGCGATGCTCTACTCCATCATGCCGTTGGCCGTTGCCGATGCTTGGCGGCAGCGGTCTCGGGCGATCGACGAGGCCAGCGCCAATCGGCTGGGGGCCGGTCTCTATCGCTGCAACTCGGTCGTCATGTGGTGGCAGCTGCGGGGCTGAGACGACGGCTGCTCGTCCCCGCGCGAGCAGGACGGCACCGTCCGGCATGCGGGAGAGCGTGAGCATGACTTTCGACGACATCATGGCACCCCTGGGTGCCGAGGCCTTCCGCCGCGACTATCTCGGCAAGCGGCCGGTGCATATCGAGGGCGGGGCCGAGAAGTTCATGTCGATCATGAACTGGCACATCCTCGAGCGGCTGCTCGCGATCAACACGCTCTGGGACAGCGACCGGATGAACCTCGTGCTCGACCGCGAGCCCGTCCCCCCCGCCGCCTATCTCTCGGCCCAGCCGGCGATCACCGGCCGGGCGATGGCCGATCCGGCCGAGGTCAAGCAGTTCGTCCGCCAGGGGGCGACCATGGTCCTCAACGACATCGACCAGCTCACCCCCGAGCTCACCGCCTTCGCCAAGACCATGGAGACAGCGCTGGGCGGCAAGGTGCAGGGCAATCTCTACCAGTCGTCCCGGCGGCGCCAGGGCTTCAAGGTCCACTACGACACCCACGACGTCTTCGCCGTCCACTGCGCGGGCGAGAAGGTCTGGCCGGTGTTCGAGGGCCGGGCCGAGGATCCCATTGCCCACAACATGTTCAAGAGCGTGCCGCAGGAGGCGCACGAGGAGGCCAAGGGCGAGCTGTGGAAGGAGGTCCGCCTCAAGCCCGGCGATCTCCTCTATCTGCCGCGCGGCCAGTACCACTACGCCGTGGCCGACGACGGCGGCTGCATCCACATCGCCATGGGCGTCACCTACCCGATCGGCATCGACCTCGTGGGCTATCTCTACGAGCGGCTGGTCGCCGACCCGCTCTGCCGCCGGAACCTGCCGCAGGGCGATCCCGCCGCGCTGGAGGCACACCTCGCCGGGCTCGGCCAGCGGCTAGCCTCGATCCTCACCGAGCCCGCGACCCGCGCCGACATCGAGCGCTTCATCCAGGGCTTCCGCTACATCCGCGAGCCCTGGACCATGGCGGCGCTGCTCGAGCCGCAGGCGATCACCTACGCGGTCAAGGCCGGTGGCGTGAAGCTGATCGAGCAGCAGGGCCGCCACGGCCTGGTCAAGGAGGGCAGCCGGCAGGCGGTGGCGGTGCCCAGGGAGGTGGCCGCCATGGTCGCCTGGGTGCTGAGCCGCGAGGCCTTCTCCCGCGACGAGCTCGACCAGGCGTTCGCTGCCGCCGGCAAGCCGGCGCTCGACAAATTCGTCCTGGACATGGAGCGGATGGCGCTGATCGCCGCCCGGTCGTGAGTGGCGCCGCAGCGGCGGGGCAGGGCGGGGTCTTCTTCTGGGTCCAGCACCTCCTCGGCATCGGCCATCTCACCCGTGCTGCCACCCTGACGCGCGCCATGCGCCGGGCCGGCCTCGAGGTCACGCTCGTCTCGGGCGGCCTGCCGGTCGAGGGGCTCGATCTCGAGGGGACGGCGTTCGTCCAGCTCGAGCCGGTGCAGAGCGACGGCATTGACTTCAAGGTGCTGCTCGACGCCCTGGGCCGGCCGGTCGACGAGGCCTTCAAGGAGCACCGCCGCGACGCTCTGCTCGACGCCTATGCCCGCTGCCAGCCAGAGCTCGTGCTGCTCGAGATGTTCCCCTTCGGCCGGCGGCAGATGCGCTTCGAGCTCCTGCCGCTGATCGAGGCGGTCAAGGCGAGCCGGCCGCGGCCGGCACTCGTGGGCTCGGTCCGCGACATCCTGGTCCGCCCGCCCAAGCCCGAGCGGCTCGCCGAGATGCTCGTCTGGGCCAGGGACTTCGACCGTCTCCTGGTGCACGGCGATCCCGACCTCGTGCCGTTCGAGCGAACCTTCCCCGACCGCGGCCGGCTCGGCGACAGGCTGATCGAAACCGGCTACGTCGTCGAGCCCGCACCCGACGCCCCCCCGGCCGATGGCGCAGGTGCCGGCGAGATCATCGTCTCGACCGGCGGCGGGCGGGTCGGCGAGCGGCTCCTCGAGACGGCACTCGAGGCGAGTGCCGGGCTCGCCCAGGGTCCCAGCTGGCGGCTCCTGGTCGGCCAGCATCTGCCCGAGGTGAGGTTTCGGGCACTCGCCGCCGGCGCCGGCCCGCATGTCGTCGTCGAGCGGGCCCGGCCGGACTTTCGCGCCATGCTGGCCCATGCGGCACTCTCGATCAGCCAGGGCGGCTACAACACGGTGATGGAGGTCCTGGCCGCCGGCTGCCCCGCCATCGTCGTTCCCTATGCCGGCGGGCTCGAGACCGAGCAGACCCTGCGCTGCCGGCTGCTCGCCGAGCGCGGCCTGCTCTCCGTGCTCGACGAGGCGACGCTGGACGCGGCCACACTTGTTGCTGCGGTGCAATGCCAACGCGACACACCAGCGCCGCCGCCGGGGCCCCGACCGCGCATGGACGGGGCGCTACAAACGGCGCGGTTGGTGAAGAGCATGGTCACTTGCATGCTCGCGCGAAATTCCGTCTGACCGGCTGCTGCAACGTCTTGTTGCAGGTTCGACACAGTGAAAGCGCAATGCCCGAGCCGGATTTCCTTCGCCTTGCACCGTGACGCCGCGAAATGAATAACACGACCTCGGAGCCAGGGGCGCCTTCTGCGTCCCATCCGCGGCCCCGGCAGCTGGAGCGCCCAGCGGTTGGCAAGCCGCCCGATGAACTCGAAGGCGACCTCACTTTTGGGGTGACGAGGAGAAAACCAACATGCAGTTCCGCAACGCACTTTTGGGCTCGACCGCCATTCTCGGCGCCACCGCGCTCGTCGTGCCCTCGACCGCTTCGGCGTTCGAGGTCAACATCCGTGGCTTCTTCAACTTCAACGTCGTGACCGGCGATCTCGAGGAAAGCGGCGAGGCCGGCGACGATCCGAAGGACTACGATTTTGTGACGGACTCGGAGATTCACATCCAGGGTGTGAATACCGATGACGAGACCGGCATCCGCTACGGCTTTCTGGTCGAGTTCGAGACCGACCCGCAGAACGCGACCAGTGAAGACGGCACCCGCGTCGGCGGTGCCGTGATCGACGAGAACTGGATCTTCATCGACGGTGCTTTCGGCGGCTTCCGCCTCGGTCAGGAAGACGGTGCCCTCGACAACTCGAAGATCACCGCCGCCAACATCGCGGCCGGCACGGGCGGCATCGACGGCCAGGGTGTCGTCGCCCCGGTCGCGTTTGCTCCGGTCAACAGCGGCGACTCGACCAAGATCCGCTACGACTCGCCGTCGATCGCCGGCTTCACCATCCACGGCTCGTTCACCCCTGCCGGTGGCGACGAGGGCAACAGGATCGCCCAGGAAGACGAGCGCGACTACCAGGAGTGGGTCGAGACGGCCCTCGTCTACACCGGCTCGTTCGGTGGCCTCGACCTGCAGGCCGGCGGTGCCCTCGGCTTCAACAGCGGCGAGAACGACACCGACGACTTCCTCGGCTACAACCTCGGCGCCATCGTCGGCTTCGCGGGTTTCCAGGTCGCCGGCAGCTACTGGCAGGACGACGACGGGCCGGCCGGTGACACGACCGGCTACACGCTCGGTGCCGCGGCGACGCTCGGCCCGGCGGACCTCTCGGTCACCTGGGCGGACATCGTCGACGCCGACAACAACGAGGAAGGCAACAACCTCGTGCTCAGCGCCAGTGTCGGCGTGCTGCCGGGCATGTCGCTGCAGGGCGACGTCGCCTGGTTCGACCGTGATGCTGGCGGCGACGACGACGGCGTCACCGGCGTCGCGCGTCTGCGGGTGGCATTCTGATCGCCAATCGCTGATCAGTCTATCGCGTTGGAACGGCGGGCTTCGGCCCGTCGTTTCGCGTTTTCGGCGATGGGCAACGCGTCGCCCTGCCCTGGCAAGCGCGCAACAGAGGCGCTCGATGAGACGCACTGGTCGTCGGATGCGTTGCATCCGGACACGCGGATCGTCATATAGATGAGAGTAACTAACTGTCGGCCTGCGGATTCGGATAACGCCATGCGTTGTCGTCGCCCTCTCTCTCTCGGCGTTGCCGCCGGAGCCATGCTGCTTGCTCTCGGTGCGCAGTCGGCGGTGGCGATGGACCTCGTGCCGGGCGGCTATGGGGTCGAGGTCGACGGCTTTCTGCCCGCTACGCCCCTCGCTATGCAGCAGCAATTCGACTCGAGCACCGGCAATGCTGGTTTGACGCTGGACTTTACCCCACGAGCGACTGGCTCGCTGTTCAGCCGTCCATCGACCGTGGCCAGCGAAGATACGATGTCGTTTTCGCTTGGCCTGCAAGGCGCTTACAGCGAACAGTTGAGACTGGACTCGATCGGCGTCACGGGCCTTTCGGACGACGCGAGCGAAGGCTTGGCGCTCGGTGGCGCCTTGAGCTTCAACGATTGGCAGCTGTCCGGCAGCGTCGGCCGGGCCAACCTGCTGGGCAGCGACGCCGATGTCTTCGCGGCCGGTCTCGGCTATGGGCGGCTCAATGCCCGGCTGGTCTATGGCAACGTGCCGGAAACGACGAGCAGTGTGGGCGGTGACCTCCTGATGTTGAGCACCGACCTCGCGGCCTGGTCGTGGCTGACCCTGCAGGGCGACGTGGCGGTCAGCGAGACGCTGACCGAGGAGCCCTTGACCGTCGGCCGGATCGGCGTTCGGCTCAATTTCTAGGCGAGTCAGCCGTTCGGGTCGGTGGCCCGGTATCTCTGGCGTTCATCTTTCACCGGCTGGCAAAGCCGATCGGGCGTGCTAGAAGCCGCGTGGGTAGGGCGGCGGGCCAACGCCGCCATGCCAAATCATTTTTGCAGGCGATGAAGCGAGTGGCTCGAACCTTCAAGACTTTCGCGATGACGGTCGGCGTGGCGCTGATCCTCGGCGGTTGCACGGACTCGACCGTCGTCGAGCCGGCACCGCAGCCGATCGGCGGCACCGCCCGCGATCAGCAGCAACGCGAGCGCTTCGGGTCGGTCGTGGGGAACGAAGGCGGGTTTACGCTCTTCTCCCTCGGCGGCCGTCGTGACCGGCAGGACGGGGGCGGCGTCGGTGGTGGTATCGGGGTGAATGCCTTCATCTGGCAGGCGGCGCTCGATACGATCGACTTCATCCCGCTCGCCTCGGCCGACCCGTTCGGCGGGTTGATCATCACCGACTGGTACCAGTCGGTCGATGCACCCGACGAACGGTTCAAGCTGCACGTGCAGATCCGCGACTCGGCACTCCGCGCCGATGCCGTGCGCGTCTCGGTCTTTCGACAGGTGCGCAGCGAGCAAGGCGATTGGCTCGACGCGCCGGTGGAGGCGACCACGGCGCGCTCGATCGAGGACCACATCCTCACCCGGGCGCGCGAGCTGCGCGTCGCCTCGACCGCCGCGAGCTAGCGATCGCAGCACCATAGGTTCTCAGACCAACACCAGGCCATCGCCTGCACCGAGTGGGCCGATGGCGTTCTCGCGAGGCCCTTGAATGTCGCGCTATCCGTTTCGTGCCACCGAGGCGAAGTGGCAAGGAATCTGGGACGAGCGCCGCTCGTTCGAGGTCGCCGTCGATCCCGCAAGGCCCAAATACTACGTCCTCGAGATGTTCCCCTATCCCTCGGGGCGCATCCACATGGGCCACGTCCGCAACTACACCATGGGCGACGTGGTGGCGCGGACCAGGCGGGCGCAGGGCTTCAACGTGCTGCACCCGATGGGCTGGGACGCCTTCGGCCTGCCGGCGGAGAACGCCGCGATGCAGAAGGGCGTGCATCCGGGTGTCTGGACCTATGCCAACATCGCCGAGATGCGCAGCCAGTTCCAGCAGATGGGCC
>DAIRDJ010000021.1:38478-41019 GCA_036796215.1 Geminicoccaceae bacterium | reverse complement strand
CACCTCCCCTTTTAACCATTGTCGCTCGCGAAGTTGCCGGCGTCGGCTTCGGCGAGGCCAGCTTCGATCTCGTGGGTCTGCCGGGCCTGGAGGTCGAGCCAGTTGGCCAGGGCCTCGTCGATGACCGCGTCGCGCTCGCGGCCCAGCAGCTCGGCCATGCGCTCGAGTGCGGTCCGGCGCCCGGCTTCGAGCGTGATGGTCAGGGTTTGCTTGGGCCTGCGACGGCTCACTCTCTTGCCTCCCATCAGTTTATCGCCGGCGCACGGTCCTGTCAGCCTCGCACCGGCGCGAAGTACCGCAGGGGTGCAGGGGATCATCATGATCCCCTGCTCGCTTCCCTTCATGACGACGCCCATCCCCTCCGACCTTGACGAGACGCCTCCCTCGACCCCCTGCCTGCCCTGCCGGACCATCACGGGCTGCTGATTTGACCTGATCCGAGCGGCCGACTATGCGTCCGTCGCTTTCAGTTCACGGTCGTGCCTCCACCAGCAACGGATCAGATGCCACCATGTCCACCACCAGCCGCATCGCCGCCGACCCGACATTCCCGCCGTTGAACACGGCGACGATCGGCTTGATGGTCATTGCCGGTGCGGCGGCGACCGTCGCGTTCGACTTCTGGGGGCAGATCGTCAGCCCGGGCATCGGCTGGGCTGCCTTGTCGCCGCATGGTCTCGCCAAGAGCCTGCTCGGGACGTTCGGCCTGCCGAACGGCGATTTCGCCGGGTATTTCGTGCATTTCTACCTGGTTGGGCTGGTCGGTTATCCGGTCGGCTGGCTCTACATCTTCAAGCCACTGTGGAACCGGGTGACGGGTGGGCCCGGCGGGTGGTTCATCGCGTCGGCGGTCTACGGCTTCGGTCTCTGGCTCTTCGCCATCGGCGGGATCACGGCGATTGCCGGGCTGCCGTTCTTCCTCAACTTCACCGGCATCACCTGGGTGGCGCTGATCGGCCATGTGCTCTACGGCGTCGTGCTGGTCGCGGTGCTGGAGCTCCTGGCAAAGCGCTGAAACGGGACCGCCGCCCCGATCATCCACCGCCGCAAATGACCGGAGGGGCCCACGGGGAGGCGCTGCCTCCCCGTGACTCTTCCCATAAGCAACGCTTATCATGACTCATATGCCTACCAACAAACTGCCGATTCATGCGTCCTATACCGACTCATTCCGGCTCGGGATGTGTCGTTTGATGCGCCATAACCCAAGAAATGAGTCGGTGTATGACGCATAACCCGAGAAATGAGTCGATCCATGCGCCATTAGCGTTGCTTATGGCGCAGAATCCGTCACTTTTCGTTACAAATGGCTCGTTTTGCACCCGAGCGGACGACGAACGAACCCACGGAATCGACGATCGAACCCAGGAATCGGACGAACGAACCCGGGATTTGCGAACGAACCCGAGCGGACAGCTTGCCGCAGGCATCCCTGTTTGTAGCTTCTATTTCAGAGCGTTAGCCTTACGCCAGCAGCTGCGACACCGACCGGACACCGGGCCTGCCGGCCGAGCTGCGTGCCGCTTGCCGATCGAACCCGAGTGCAGGCTTGACCGTGGCAGGGCTATCGGCTAATATTCCTACTGCTGATGCCCTGGTCCTGCTCGCCTAGCCCCTGCGGCGGCGCCTTTGACCGGCGTCGCCGAGCGCCCGCTTCGGCGCCGGCAGGTCCACCACCTTCGCCAGCTCCGGGTAGGCGGCGGTCTTGTGCGGGATGGCCATGGCCTGGACGAAGTGGTCCTGGAACTTGGGCTCGATGGCGGTCTCGACCTTCTCGATCCGCCGGGCCAGGGTTTCGATCTCGCGGCGGGCTTCGGTGTTGAGCAGGGCGATGCGGGCGCCGGTGCCGGCGGCGTTGCCGGCGGAGCTGAGCCGGTCGAGGCGGCAGTCGGGGACGAGGCCGAGAATGAGGGCGTATTTGGGGTCGATATGGCTGCCGAAGGCGCCGGCGAGCATGATCCGGTCGACGGTGTCGATGCCGAGCCGGTCCATGAGCAGGCGGCAGCCGGCGTAAAGGGCGGCCTTGGCGAGCTGGATGGCGCGGATGTCGGTCTGGGTGATCTTGACCTCGGGTCGGTCCTCGGCACCGGGTTGCAGGATGTAGCTGAAGGTGCGGCCTTCGGGGACGATGCGGTGGGTCCTGGCAGCGAGGGAGCCGTCGACGACGCCGTCCTGGTCGATGATGCCGGCGAGGTACATCTCGGCCACGGCCTCGATGATGCCGGAGCCGCAGATGCCGGTCACGCCGATCCGGCGGGTGGCGGCGGCGAAGCCCTCCTCGTTCGACCAGTAGTCGGTGCCGATGACGGAGAAGCGGGGCTCGAGCGTGGCGGGGTCGATGCGCACCCGCTCGATCGCCCCCGGTGCGGCGCGTTGCCCGGAGGTGAGCTGCGCCCCCTCGAAGGCGGGGCCGGTGGGGGAGCTGCAGGCGAGGAGGCGATGGCGGTTGCCCAGGACGATCTCGGCATTGGTGCCGACATCGACCACCAGCATCATCTCGTCCTGCAGGTGCGGGCCCTCGGAGAGCAGCACGCCGGCGGT
>DAIRDJ010000021.1:0-38378 GCA_036796215.1 Geminicoccaceae bacterium | reverse complement strand
ACCGCGCCGGTCTGCAGGTCGCACAAGTGGGCGGCGATGGTGGTCGACCCGATATCCACGGCGATGCCATAGGCCTTGTCGTGGAAACCAGGCCGGGTGGCGATGATGCGTTTCTTGTCGTGGACAACGGCGGTGAGCGTCCAGTTGCCCTTGCGGAGCTTGGGCTGCAGAGCGCGCAGCGTGGGCAGGTCGATGGTGAGCTCGGTCAGGCCCCACTGGTCGCGCAAGGCTTCCTTGAGCCGCTCGAAATCGCCCCTGGCGTCGTGCATGTCGGGCTCGGCGACCTCGACATAGTGGAGCCGCAGGACCGGATCGAGCTGGATCTCGCGGACCTCGGCGCGCTTGCGCACGACCTGCTTGTGGACCTGGCTCTCGGGCGGAACGTCGATCACCACGTCGGCCTCGAGCGTCGCCTGGCAGGAGAGCCGGCGGCCGGGTTTCAGACCCTTCTTCTCCCGGTAGCGGAGCTCGGTCGTGGTCGGCGGGGCGAGGTGGTCGGCGGCACTCTCCACACCGAGCTTGGCGAACGTGCCGGTGCCGACATCGACCGCACAGCGGCCGCAGATCGCCCGGCCACCGCAGACACTGTCGATATCGACGCCGAGCTGGCGGGCGGCGGTGAGCACGGGCGTGCCCTCGGGAAAGCGGCCGCGCTTGCCCGACGGGGTGAAGACGATCAGCGGTTGGATCATGGCAGCGGCTGGGTCATGGCAGCGGTTGGGTGCTCATGCACGCCGGCGACGCCTTTCGCCACGCTCGCTGGCGGCGGCGGTAGGCTCGCGAAAGTGCTTGAGCCAGCGGCGGCAGTCCCGGTCCTTGCCGAGCATCACGTCGGCCCCCATGATCGCGGTCATCTCCTCGGCGTGCAGCGGGTTCATGATGGCCGACGTCATGCCCGCACCTGCCGCCATGCACAAGAAGGCAGCGTTGAGCCCGTGGCGGTTGGGCAGGCCGAAGCTGACGTTCGACGCGCCACAGGTGGTGTTGACCTCGAGCTCCTCCCTGAGCCGGCGGATCAGGCGAAAGGCCGAGTTGCCGGCCTGGCCCAAGGCCCCGATCGGCATGACCAGCGGGTCGACCACGATGTCCGCGGCCTTGATGCCATGATCAGCCGCCCGCTCGACGATCTTCCTCGCGACCGCGAAGCGGACGTCGGGATCCTCGGAGATGCCGGTCTCGTCGTTGGAGATGGCGACGACCGCACAGTCGTACTTCCTGATCAGCGGCAGGACGGCCTCGAGGCGATCCTCCTCGCCGGTGACCGAGTTGACCAGCGGACGGCCCTGATAGACGGCGAGGCCGGCCTCCAAGGCGGCGACGATCGAGCTGTCGATCGAGAGCGGCAGGTCGGTCAAGGACTGCACCAGCTGGATGGTCTTCGCCAGGATCGCGGGCTCGTCGGCCAGGGGGATGCCGGCATTGACGTCGAGCATGTGCGCCCCGGCCGCGACCTGGGCCAGCGTGTCGGCCTCGACCGTCGTGAAGTCGCCGGCGGCCATCTCGGCCGCGAGCTTCTTCCGGCCTGTGGGGTTGATCCTCTCGCCGATGACGCAGAACGGCTGGTCGAAGCCGATCCTGATGGTCCTGGTGGCGGAACTGACGACAGTTTCGGTCATTGGTGCTGCATCCGCTGGCGAGGTCGCGATCGGTGGCTTGTCGCACGGATCGCTGGCCTCTGGATCGCCTGCCCGCGCCACGCACGCGTCGATTTGCGGCGTAGCAGACAGGCTGCCAGCCGGTTTGATAGCCGGTGTGGTGGTCCGGCAGCTACTCGGTCTGGCCGAATTCGTCCCAGTTGGTGTCGGCCTTGGCCATCCGGTCCTCGCCATCGGTGGTGAAGTAGTCGATGGCGTTGCTCGAGCCGCCGAGGAAGAGCTTGCCGTCGACGATCACCCAGGCCTCGGGGTCGATCGGCGCCTTGCGGCCGAGCGACATGCCGCCGGCACAGAAGCCGCCGTAGCGCGGGGCGTACTGGTCGGGATTCTCGGAAAACAAGGCGCGGTTCTCGGCCGAGGCGAACTGCCAGCGGGCACCCTGCCACTCCTCCTCGATGGCGGGGTCGCCCTTCACCGGGCGTGATTCGGTGAAGTAGGCGACCGGATCGTAGCCCTGGATGGCGACATTGTCGGCCGAGGTGTAGACAGCCTCGCCAGCCTGAACGCCGAGCGTTGCCATGCCGAGCACGGCGCCGAAAACGGCGGCCAAAACGCGGTTGGTCGGTGCGAGGGCCATACGCAACTCCAAGAATCCGTTAAGCCCACCAAATCGCTCGGCATGATTGCATGCATTGCAATTGCCGCCGGGACAGGCAAGTCAATGATTCGTGATGACACCCGAGGTTGGGCCGGTGATGACGGTTCTTGGTTAGCTCCGAGTCTGGGCATCAGGCTGCCGACAGCAGCACTACGCGACGACTCGCTGCGATCCTGCATGCCGATGTCGCTGGCTACAGTCGGCTCATGGGTATCGACGAGGCCGGCACGCATGCCCGGCTGATGGCCTGTCGACAGGTCATCGACGAACGGCTCGTTCGGCATCGGGGTCGCGTTGTCGGCACTGCCGGCGATGCCGTGCTCGCCATCTTCGAGAGTGTCGTCGAGGCGCTGACGGCGGCGGTCGAGATCCAGGCCGCGCTCGCCCAGCGCAACGCGGCGCTGCCGGCCGACCAGCAGCTGGCGTTTCGCATCGGGCTCAACCTCGGTGACGTGTTCGTCGATGGCGACGACGTGTTCGGCAATGGCGTCAATGTGGCGGCGCGTATCGAGGCGCTGGCCGAGCCCGGCGGCATTGCCGTCTCAGCCGCGGTGCACGACCAGTTCGCCGGCAAGCGCGCCGGTCCGCTCGATGTCGTGTTCGAGGATTTGGGCGCGCACAGCCTGAAGAACATCGAGGAGCCCGTGCGCGTCTTCGCCGTCGGCACGTCGGCGAGTGGTGCGCGTCGCCGCCTGCCGCGCCGCCGCATGTTGGTGCCGGCAGCTGTGCTGGGGGTAGTGCTCCTGGGCGGGCTCGGGGCATTCCTGACCCTCGGGCCGTTGGGACTGGTCGGCGAGCGCGAGGCGCGAATGCCCGCCGACAAGGCACCGGCCGGCCCCGTTGCCCGCGCCGGGAAGCCGACGATCGCGGTGCTGCCGTTCGAGGATCGGAGCGGCAACGTCGAGCAGGCCTAGTTCAGCGATGGCGTGACCGAAGAGGTCATCAGTGCCCTCGGCCGATTCTCCGGCTTGCTGGTGCTCTCCTGGAGCGCGGTTGCGCCCTACAAGGACGGCCCGGCGCCACTCGACGAGCTGGCGGCCGAGCTGGGTGCCCGCTACGTGGTGAGCGGATCGATCCAGCGGGCGGGCGAGCGGCTCAGGGTCAATGTCCAGCTGAGCGACGCCGAGGGCGGTGTGCTCCTCTGGTCCGAGCGCTTCGACGAGGAGCTGGCCGATGTCTTCGAGCTGCAGGATCGGATCACCCGGCAGCTCGTGGCGGCGCTCGCCGTTCGGGTTGCGCACGCGGAGCAGGCCCAGTCCTTCGCCAAGCCCACCGAAAACCTCGGCGCCTATGATCTCGTGCTGCGTGGCCGGGACCTGCTGCGCCGCGTAGAGCGTGACGCGAATTTCGAGGCGCGGGAGATGTTCGAGCGCACCATTGCCATCGATCCCGACTATGCCGATGCGCATGTCGAGCGCGGCTGGACCTACCTCAACGACCTCAAGCTCGGCTGGACCCAATGGCCCGATCGCGCCCTGGCTGCCGCGCAGGAGGAGGCGCTGGGCGCGATCGAGCTCGACCCACAGAACGCCTCGGCCCATTCACTCCAGGCCGAGATCTTGGAGTTCCATGGCGACCTCGCAGGCGCCGAGCGGGAAATCAATCGGGCGCTCGATCTCAATCCCAACAACGCGCTGAGCCATGCCATTCGCGCCAGCGTGGCAATATTCTCAGGCCGCCCCGACGTGGCGCTGTCGTCGATGGAGCTGGCGCTGCAGATTGATCCGCATCTCCGCTTCGATGGGCTCGTCAGCTTGGGCGTCGCCTACTACCTGGAAGGCCGCTACGCCGATGCGATCGCGCTGTTCGATCGCTTCGAGAACGCGGTCGGTGAGGAGCCGCTGTGGCACGCCATCCTCGCCGCCTCGCATGCGCAGCTCGACCAGGACGATCAAGCGGCCGCGGCAGTCGATCGGCTCCGCCGGACGGCCCCGTTCTTCAATGCCGAGGGGTTCGCGAGCCTGCTCGGCACGCCCGAGCACAGTCGCCATGTGCTGGAGGGGTTGCGCAAGGCAGGGCTCTGACGGGCAGCTGAAAGAAGCACCGCCGGGCGGCGCCTAGTTCGAGCGCCTCCGGCGGTTGGGTCGGTCCCGATGCCAGTGCCGGCGAGGCGGCGGCTTCGGCCGCACCGACAATGCCCTTCGCCGCCTCGACGCAGGAGCGGGCGCAATTCGTGCGTCGTCAGCGCTAGGCCGCTGCCATCTCGTCGTAGCAGGCCAGCGCCTGAGCACCGAAGATGGCGGACGGTCCACCGCCCATTTCGACCGCGACGCCGAGCATCTCCAGGATCTCGGCCCGGGTCGCACCCAGGCGGAGGCAGGCGCGGCTGTGGAAGACGATGCAGCCTTCGCAGCGGATGGCGACCGAGATGGCGAGGGCGATGAGCTCCTTGTCCTTGTGGCTCAAGGCACCGTCGGTGCTCGCCGCCTTGACGACGTCGCGGAAGGCGGCGAGGGCGGCACCGCCGTCCTTGTGCAGCGCCTTGCTCTGCGCCTGGTAGTGCTTCTCGAGCTCGAGGTAGGAGGTGGTCATGAGCAGTTCCTTTCGCTGGTTCGGCCCGTGCTGCATCACACTCCTGCAGGGGGTGCCTTGATCTGGATCAGGCCCAGTGGCTGGTCAGCCGTTCGAGTTCGGCCTGCAGGGACTGCGGGCCGGCGATGACCAGGTTGCCGTCGAGGAGCCCGTTGTTCTGGAGGAAATCGTGGGCAAAGCCGCCGGCTTCCTCGATCAGGAGCAGCCCGGCGAGGCAGTCCCAGCTGTTCATGTGCGGCTCGACATAGCCGATCAGCCGGCCGGCTGCCGTCCAGGCGAGCCCCAGGGCGCCCGAACCGTGACGGTGGTACATGCCGCCGGCGGCCAGGAGCTTCGTGAACAGCGGCAGCATCTCCTCGTGGGGGCAGCGCAGCGAGTAGCCGAGGCTCACCGTACCATCGCCGAGCGAGGTCGATGCCGAGACCTGGATCGTCCGGCCGTTGAGGCGTGCCCCACCGCCGCGGCGGGCAGAAAAGAGCTCACCCGCCATGGGGTCGTAGATGACGCCTGTCTCGATCCGGCCGGCCCGCTCGTAGGCGAGGCTGACGCACCAGGCGCCGATGCCGTTCAAAAAGCACCAGGTGCCGTCGATCGGGTCGATCACCCAATGGCCACCCGAGGCGGCATCCACGAGGTCGTGCGCATGCTCCTCGCCGACGAAGCCATCCTCGGGGAAGAGTTTCGACAGGCGCTCGCGGATCAGGGTTTCGACCTCGCGATCAGCCTTGCTGACCAGATCCTGTGACCCTTTGCTCTCGATCTCGAGGCTGTCGCGGGCCTCGTAGAAGCTGCGGGCGAGGCTGCCGGCTTCGCGCGCGACGGCTTCGGCAGCGGCGAGCCTGAGGCCGGGGTCGATCTCGGTCATCTCTGGATTCCGGGGTTGGGGTCGGGTGCTGCGCCGGGGTATAGACCCTGAGGCGTACGAGGACGAGGGTGCCGTTGCATCGCCGCCCGCAGAAAGCGCCCAGGGGAGGAAAGCCATGCACAATGTCACCGCCAACGGGGCCCGCATTCCGGCGCTTGGCTTCGGCACCTGGGCCTTGCCGGACGACCGGGTCCAGGCCCTGGTCGAGCATGCGCTCAGCGTCGGCTACCGGCATCTGGACACGGCGCAGATGTACGGCAACGAGGCTGCGGTCGGGGCCGGGCTGCGTGCCTCGGGGCTGCCGCGGGATGCTGTCTTTCTTACGACCAAGATCTGGCCGGACCATTTCGCCAGCGACGCTTTACGGCGGGCCGCCGACGAACGGCTGCGGCTCCTCGGCGTCGACGAGGTCGACCTTCTGCTCCTGCACTGGCCGTCGAAGACCGTGCCGCTCGCCGAGACGATGGAGGCGCTGAACGGGGTGAAGGCGGCGGGGCAGACGCGGCATATCGGGATCAGCAACTTCACGACCCGACTGATCGACGAGGCGGTGCGGCTGTCGGAGGCCCCGCTCGTCACCAATCAGGTCGAGTACCACCCCTATCTCAGCCAGGCCAAGGTCTTGGCCAAGCTGAAGGAGCACGGCATGGCGCTCACCGCCTATTGCCCGATCGCCCGCGGCAAGGTGGTGGACGACCCGACACTCGGTGCGTTCGGCAAGACCTACGGCAAGACGGCAACGCAGGTGGCGTTGCGCTGGCTGGTCCAGCAGGAAGGGGTCATCGCCATCCCGCGCAGTTCGAGCGAGACGCGGATCGAGGCCAACCTCCAGGTCTTCGACTTCAGGCTCGCCGACGAGGAGATGGCGCGGGTCGCAGCGCTAGGCTCGCCCGCAGGCCGCGTCGTCGATATCGCGGTGGCACCGCAATGGGACGATTAGGGGCGCAGTCCCTCAGCCGCTCGCCACGCCGAAGGCCGCCAGCGCCTCGGGCAGCTGCGCCCGCCAGAACGCCCAGTCGTGCCGCCCGGGCACGATCCGCACGGTGGCCGGCACGCCGATGGCCGCCAGCGCGGCAGCGAAGGCGCTGGCCCCCTCGGCGAGACCCAGCTCATCGTCCTTGCCGCAGCCGAGGTGGAAGGCGGGCCGTGCGCTCGCCCCGGCGAGCTCCGGCAGGCGGGCGAAGGGGTCGGTGGCGGCGTAGCGGCCAGGGGCGAAGGGATCGCCGAAGACACCCGAGAAGAACCCCAGCTGCAGGTCGCTGAACACCGTGCCGGGGGTGAAGATCGCAGGGCTGATGGCACCGATGAACCGCCAGTCCGCCGGCCGCTCGAGGCCCAGATGAAGGGCGCCGAAGCCGCCCATGGAAAGACCGATCGCCGCCCGCCGCCCCGGGTCCGCCCGAAGCATGATGTCGACCATGGGCATGAACTCGTCCAGCAGCACCGTCGCCACCGGGCCGTGCGGTTCAGGGCCATCGACGTACCAGCTGTTGCCGACGCCCGGTGCGACGAGGTGGAGGGCCGGCAGGGCGCCGGCCTCGACCAGAAGTTGGGCGGTCAGGCGCGCACCGCCGGCCGAGAACCAGTCCCATTCCCCGCCGCCATGCCCATGCAGCAGATAGACCACAGGCGCGCCCGGCCCCGGCGTGCCGACGGCAGCCGTCAGATAGGGCAAGGTGCGGCCGAGGGTAGGGCTCCAAAAAGCAGCCTCGACGATCGCGACCTCGTCGGCAAGCGACGGATATGCGGCCACGGCCATGGTCGAAGCGAGCAGGAATTGGCGTCTGTCTGGCATGCGACTAGAGTGCCGACGTTGAGCGCGACAGGGCAAGCCTTGTCGCCGTCGCCCTCGATGGCGTGAGGTCACGATCACGCCATCAGCCCTTCGTCCGCTCGAGGTGACATGCAGACACTGAGCTTCCAGGTCATCGAGGAGGCCGCCCTGTTGCGGCACGGCAGCACTGCCCTTGCCAACCGGCTGACGAAGCCGAAAACGGTGAGCGAGCTCGCCGCCATCCCTGACGACCGGTACCTTTCGACCATGACCCGGCGGATCTTTCAGGCGGGCTTGAAGCACGAACTCGTGGACCGGAAATGGCCGGCCTTCGAGGCGGCGTTCCAAGGCTTCGCGCCCGCGACCGTGGCCGGTCTGGCCGACGAGGACCTCGAGGCCATGCTCGAGAACAAGAGCCTGATCCGGCACATGGGCAAGCTGCTCGCCACCCGCCACAACGCGGCCGCACTGGTCGAGATCGCAGCCGCGCATGGCAGCTTCGCGCGGTTCGTGGCCGATTGGCCGGTTGCCGACATCACCGGGCTCTGGACGTTTCTGGCCAAGCGACTGAAGCAGCTTGGTGGCAACTCCGCCCCGACCTTCCTGCGGATGATGGGCAAGGACACGCCCGTGCCGACCGACAACGTGCTCCGCGCCTTGCGGCACTGGGAGGTGCCGGCCGGTGCGGCCAAGAGCCAGACCGAGCGCGCCATGCTGCAGCAGGCGTTAAACGCCTGGCACGCCGAGGCGGGCAAGCCGCTCTGCCAGATTTCGCAGATCCTGGCGATGTCCGTCGACTGACACGAGCACCCCGCGGTGGCGCTCAGGCGGCCACGGGCTCCTCGGGCATCTCGGCAGCGTCGGAGGCGGTGACCACCCTGTTGCGGCCGGCGTGCTTGGCGTTGTAGAGCGCGTGATCGGCAGTTTTGAAGCAGTCCGCCGGGGTTTCGGCGGCCTGGTACTGGGCGACACCGATCGAGATGGTCACCTTGCCGAGGTCTTGACCACTGTTGCGCACGACGAGGCGGCTTTTTGCGATCTCCGCGCGCAGCTGATCGGCAAGCTGGGCGGCGGCGGCCTCGTCGGTCCTCGGCAGCAGGATGACGAACTCCTCGCCGCCGTAGCGGGCGACCGTGTCGCGGCCCTTGACCGCGCGCTTGAGCCGGTCGGCGACGAGCTTGAGCACGGCGTCGCCGACCTGATGGCCGTGCCGGTCGTTGAAGCTCTTGAAGTGGTCGATGTCGATGACGAGGAGCGACAAGGGTGCGCCCGTGGCCAGCACCTCCTCGGCTTCCTCGGCGAAGACATCGTCGAACAGCTTGCGATTGCCGAGGCCGGTCAGGGGGTCCGTGGTGGCGGCACGGCGGGCATTCTCCAGATCGCCTCTGAGCTCGCTCATTTCACGGCTGTTGCGCTCGAGCTCGACCTCGAGCTTGCTGGCGCGCTGGCGCATCAGCTCGGTCTGGTTCTCCAGCTCGCGGACCAGGGCCACGAACTCACCCGGGTCGATGACCGAGCTGATGCCGTGGCCCAAGGAGGACAGTCGTTCACTGTAGTCGCGGGTCTGCGAGGTGGCGAGGCCGAGCTTCTTGCTCACTTCGTCGACGACGCCGTTGATCCGGCTGCTGACCTGCTCGAGGTGCCGGCTGCTGTCCTCGGCCACGACGTATTGCCGGTGGAGCTCGGCCGACCGTTCAGCGGTGAAGCCACCGGGACTTTGCTCGATGGTCGTGATGGCGCGGCCGAGTGCCGGGTTGCTGCCCGTCAGGTGCTGGTACCAGACGGCGAAATTCTCCGGCGTCGGCGGGATGCCGCGCGAGTGCATCGCCATCAGGGCCTGCTCCGCCAGCTGGCAGGCATTCAGCGCTCTTGCATCGGCCATCACATCTTCCCGCATCGCCACGATCGGCTGCAGCGTAGGCGGAAAAGATGTCGGAACAGTTAACGAGTATCGATTGGCGGGCGCAGCCGCCACGCTCTTGCATGTACACCGGCTGGTCGCCGACAGTCCGCGTGCTAAGAGGTGCCTACTGCCGCATTCTTGGAGAGCCGATTTGCCCTCAACCCCGATCGCCGATCTCGTGCCCGTCATCCTCGCCGGCGGCTCCGGCACCCGGCTTTGGCCGGCCAGCCGCGCCAACCTGCCAAAGCATCTGGTCGATCTTTTCGGCCAGCACTCGCTGCTCCAGGCGACGGCCGAGCGGATCACGACGATGGCACCGGAAGGCCGACTGCTCACCGTGGCGGCCGCGAGCCAAGCGGACCTCGTCCGGCGCCAGCTCGGCAGCCTCTCCCCGACTTTTGCAGCACATCTCGTGCTCGAGCCTGCGGCCCGCAACACGGCGGCGGCCGTGGCGCTCGCAGCCCTCTATGTGGCCGAGGTCTGGGGTCGCGATTCCCTCTTGTGGGTTTGCCCATCCGACCACCTCGTGGCCGACTCCGACGCTCTGCATCAGGCGGTGGTGACCGGGGCGGTTGCGGCCCGGCTGGGTCGGCTCGTCACCTTCGGGATCGAGGCGAGCCGCCCGGAGACCGGCTATGGCTATATCGAGGCCGGTGCCCCGCTCGCGGGCGCACCCGGGGTGCTCGAGGCCGCCTCCTTCGTCGAGAAGCCCGTTCTCGAGGTTGCCGAGGCCATGCTGCGGCAGGGCGGCTATTTTTGGAACAGCGGCATGTTCCTCTTGCGGGCCTCGGCGATCCTCGACGCGCTCCGGACACACGCCCCCCGAATCCTCGCCGCCGTGCAGGCTGCCATGGGGCCGATCGGTGGTGGCACCTCGCTGCTCGATCCCGCGGCCTTCGCAGCGGTACCGGCCGAGCCGATCGACAAGGCGGTAATGGAGCAGTCGTCGCAGGTGGCCGTGGTGCCCTGTGCGCCGGGCTGGTCGGATGTCGGCTCCTGGCACGCGATCTGGGAGATCGAGGGCAAGGATGCCGAAGGCAATGCGCTCAGCGGCGATGCGCGGGTGGTCGGGGGCCGGGGCAACCTCGCAAGGAGCGAATGCCGGCTCGTGGCCTTGGCCGGGGTCGATGATCTCGCCGTAGTCGAGACCGCGGATGCGGTGCTGGTCGCCCGGCGCGAGGATTCCGAGGCGGTCAAGGCGCTGGTCGCCGGGTTGGTGCGGGACGCGCGGTCGGAGGCTGTTCGGCACCGTCACCAGCCGTTGCCCTGGGGAATCCTCACGCGTCTCGCGGAACGGCCGGGCTATGTCGTGTCCGAGCGGCTGATCGATCCAGGAGCCGCCGTCGACCTGGATGAAGAAGCCTGCATCGGCGTTACCTTGACGGTGGTCGGCGGCACGCTCGCGCTCACGGTTGGCGGTGCTGAAGCACGCCGCTATTGCCCAGGTACGACAATACCAGCCACGGGCGGGGTGGCGCACCGCCTCGCCAATCCCGACACTGTACCGCTTCGGCTCTTGGAGGTCCGGCTCGGCTGAGCCCCGGACGTTTCAGGCCGCCTTGATGGTGACGTAGCTGCCGGGCGCGTCCTCCATCGCCTCGAGCGCACCGTCGCCCGGCTGGCGGGCCGGCACCCGATCGCCTGGGCCGGATTTCGCGGCGTTCCAGGCGGCCCAGTCGTCCCACCAGGAGCCCTCGTGATGCTCGCCCTTGGCCAGCCAGTCGTCGGCGTTCGGCGGCAGTTCGTCGTTGAGCCAGTAGCCGTATTTGGCGGAAGCCGGCGGGTTGATGACGCCGGCGATATGCCCGGAGCCCGCCAGCACGAACTTCTTCGGGCCCTTGAGGATCTGGGTCGACTGGTAGGTCGCGGTCCAGGGGGCGATGTGATCCTCTCGGGTCGAGACCCAGTAGACCGGCGTGCGGATACGGCGCAGGTCGATCGGCACGCCGTCGAGCTCGATGCCGCCCGGTTCGACCAGCAGATTCTCGTGGTAGAAGCGACGCAGGTAGAAGTTGTGCATCGCCGCCGGCATCCGGGTGCTGTCGCTGTTCCAGTAGAGGAGATCGAAGGGGAACGGCTCCTTGCCGAGCAGGTAGTTGTTGACGACGAACGACCAGATCAGGTCGTTGGCGCGCAGCATGTTGAAGGTGCCGGCCATCTCGGCCCCGTCGAGGAAGCCGCGCTTCATCATCTTTTCCTCGACGAGTGCCAGCTGCTCCTCGTCGATGAACACGCCGAGCTCACCCGGATCGCTGAAGTCGAGCAGGGTGGTGAAGAGCGTGGCGGCCTTGATCCGGTTGTCCTTCTTCGCCGCCATGTAGGCGAGGGTGGCCGAGAGCAGCGTGCCGCCGAGGCAGTAGCCGATGGCGGTGACGTCCTTCTCGCCGGTCGCCTGCTCGATCGCATCGAGTGCGGCGAGCGGACCTTCGAGCATGTAGCTCTCGAAGGTCTTGTGGCTGAGCTCCTCGTCCGGGTTCACCCAGGAGAGGATGAAGACGGTGAAGCCCTGGTCGATGGCGAAGCGGATGAAGCTGTTCTTCGGCTGCAGGTCGAGGATGTAGAACTTGTTGATCCAGGGCGGGACGATCATCAGGGGTCGCTTGCAGACCGTCTCGGTCGTGGGCGTGTACTGGATCAGCTGCATCAGCTCGTTCTGGTAGACGACCTTGCCGGGGGTGGTGGCAATGTTCCTGCCCACCTCGAACGCGTCGAGATCGGTCATCCGGATCGACAGCCGGCCCTTGCCGCGATCGAGGTCCTCAAGCATGTGCTTGAGGCCGCGCAGCAGGTTCTCGCCACGGCTGTCGAGGGTCGCGCGCAGCACCTCGGGATTGGTTATGACGAAGTTCGACGGTGCGAGCGCATCGACGAACTGGCGGGTGTAGAACTCGACCTTCTGCTGCTCCTTGCGGTCCATGCCGTGGTCGCGGCTCGCGGTCTCGAGCACGTAGCGCGAGGAGAGCAGGTAGGACTGCTTGATGAAGTCGAAGAGGACGTTGTCGTTCCAGGCGGCATCCCGGAAGCGACGGTCGCCCTTCTCCGGGGCGATGACCGGCTCGGGCTCCTGGCCCAACATCCGCTGTGCGGTCGTCTGCCAGAGCCGCATGTAGTCCTGCCAGAGCCCGAACTGCGCCTCGATGATGGCATTCGGGTTGGTCATCATCCGCTGGGTCAGCTCGAGGAAGGTCTGGCCGATCGAGGTCGTGAGGGCGCTGTGGCCCTCTGCTGTACTCTGGCGGCGCAGGAAGTCCTCGATGATGCCGCGGCTGCGCCCCGCGATCTCGCGCATGATCTGGGCGATCTCCTCGGGGCTAGCGCTTGCGTCGGTTGTGGCCTGGTCTGGTTGCTGTTGCTTCGCCATTAGGAGATACCCTATGTTAGCCGCTAGGTACCCATTCGGGGCACGTGCTTGACAATCCGAGCGATGGTGGGCCCTCGCGGCAAAGCGTCCGCCGGCACCGCAAGTGGGTCATCGCAGGCTAGGGTGTAGCGGAACTGCCCGATGGCGCCAACTGCTGCAATCGCGACAAAACATGCTTTGGAGGTCCCTCGCGCGATGTCGATCAGCCGAACCAACCGGCGCCAGTCGGTGCACCAGCCGGCGAACCCTTTGCGGCGCTGGATCCCCAGGGTAGCCACGCTCAGCGCGGCTCTGTCGGCAGGCCTGCTGACTGGCTGTGTTGATTTTCTTGCCAACATCCCGGAACGGCCGGCCGCTAGCGACGACGCGGCGGTGGCCGAGACGCCTTATCCGAGCCTCCGCTCGGTACCCGCAAGGCCGCAACTCACCTATACCCTCGAGCAGCGGCGCGAGATTGCCGAGGGACTGGTCGCCGACCGAGCGAATGCGCGCTATGCGGGCGACACGGTCCGGCAGGAACTCGACCAGGCGGTCCGGCCGGACACGGCTCCACCGTTGCCGCCGGCACCGGTTGCACCGAGCGCGCCCGCAGCCGACCCCGAGGCCGATCTGGCGGCTGCCTATATCGAGGAGGCGCTCGCCCGCGATGCCGACGACGGTTCGCTCAGCGACTTCCTCAAGCGGCTCGAGCGGCGTCCGCCGGCGAGTGCCGAGGCGCGCCCGATGCCGCCGCCGCCCCGCGACGCGCCCCAGACCGCACCGCCAGCGGCCGAAGCTCCAGCGGCCGAGGTTTCAACGGCGGAGCTTCAGGCAAGCGGGTCCGAGACGGCCGAGCCTCTGACGCCTGTGGAAGACCAGGAGCTAGCGTCGAAGCCGGCGGTCGAGGCGAGCAAGACCGAGCCCGTCGGCGAGCCGGTCGTGTCGATCGGCGACTCGGTACCAACCGAAGGTGCGTCCGCCGCGGTGGAACTCGCGCCTGCCGCGCCGACCGAAGCGCCGGCACCAGCGACGCTCGACCCGGCACCGATCGGCGATGCGGTCGAAGAGGCGGTCGCCACCCAGCCGATAGAACCGTCGCCCGAGGCGAGGACGACCGGGGCACTCCAGCGTGAGCAGCCGCTGGCCTCAGCTGCGCTGCCGCCGAGCGAGCCGCGCCTGCCCGAGCAACTGCTGGCCTCAGCTGCGCCGCCGCCGAGCGAGCCGCGTCTGCCTGAGCAACTGCTCGCCGCAGCTGTGCCGCCGCCGAGCGAGCCGTACCTGCCACTTTCCCTCGTCTTCGAGCGGCGCGCGGTCGAGCTTGGCGATAACGCCCGAGCAGAGCTGCGAGTTCTGGCGGTCCGGCTGAACAGCACCGGCGATCCGGTAACCGTTGTCGTCAGTGGTGGTGGCGAGCGCGCCGGGCTGGCGATGGAGCGTGCCCGGCGGGTGGCGGCGCAACTGGTGACCGCCGGCCTGCCGCCCGCCCGGATCGCCATCGAGATGGGTGGCGAGAGCGAAGTGGTCGTCGTATACGAGACTGGCTCCTGAAGACTCACGGCCGGCTCCGGGAGGGTCACCGTGCCGGAGCAATGCTTCACTCTCTTGCCCGAAAAGGGCTCGTGCCGATGAGCAAGAGCGAGTTCCACCGCATCCGCCGCCTGCCGCCCTATGTGTTCGCCGAGGTCAACGGGATGAAGGCGAAAGCACGGGCAGCCAGCCGTGATATCATCGATCTCGGCATGGGCAATCCGGATCAGCCGACCCCACAGCACATCGTCGACAAGCTGATCGAGACCGTGAAGAACGGCCGCACCCATCGCTACTCGACCAGCCGCGGCATTCCGGGCCTGCGACGAGCGCTTGCCGCCTACTACCAGCGGCGGTTCGACGTCGGGCTCGATCCCGAGACCGAGGTCTGTGTCACCCTGGGCTCGAAAGAGGGTCTCGCCAACCTGGCCCAGGCGATCACCGCCCCCGGCGACACCATTCTCACCCCCAATCCGTCCTACCCGATCCACCCCTACGGCTTCATCATCGCCGGGGCGGCGATCCGCCATGTCGAGCTCGCCCCGGGGCGCGATGTGATCCGTGACCTCGCCCGTTCGGCCGAGCATTCGGTGCCCGCACCCACGGTGATGGTCCTCAATTTCCCTTCGAATCCGACGGCCCTTCAGGTCGATCGTGCGTTCTACCGGGAGGCCGTGGCGCTGGCCAAGTCGCGCGGCATGTACATTCTCTCGGACATTGCCTACGCCGAGATCTATTTCACCACGCCACCGCCGTCGATTCTCGAGGCAGAAGGCGCGTTCGACGTCGCGGTCGAGTTCTCCTCGCTCTCCAAGACCTATTCGATGCCGGGCTGGCGGATTGGTTTCGCCGCCGGCAACGGCGAGCTCATCGCAGCCCTCACCCGGATCAAGTCCTATCTCGACTACGGCGCCTTCACGCCGATCCAGGTCGCGGCGACCGCAGCGCTCACTGGTCCCCAGGACTGCGTCGAGCAGGCCCGCACGCTCTATCGCGAGCGGCGTGACGTGCTGATCGACGGTCTCGCCAAGGCCGGCTGGCCGGTGCCGAAACCCACGGCCACCATGTTCGCCTGGGCGCCCTTGCCCGACTGCTGCCGCGAGATGGGCTCGCTCGCCTTCGCCAAGCTGTTGCTCGAGGAGGCCGATGTCGCGGTCTCGCCCGGCATCGGCTTCGGCGAATACGGCGATGGTCATGTCCGCCTCGCCCTGGTCGAGAACAAGCACCGGCTGCGCCAGGCGGTCCGCAACATCCGGGCCTTTCTTGCCAAGCGCGGTGTCGCGGCCGCCAAGGTCGCGGAGCCCGTGGCGTGAGCGAGGGGGTACCAGTTCGGGTCGGCATCGCCGGGCTCGGCACGGTGGGTGCGGGCAGCGTCGCGCTGCTCCAGGCGGACCCGGTGCGGCTCGCCGAGCGGGCCGGACGGCCGATTGTCGTCACCCGGGTCAGTGCGCGGGATCGTGGTCGCGAGCGCGGTATCGATCTTGCCGGCTATGCCTGGTGCGACGATGCCATGGACCTCGCCCGTTCGGCCGACGTCGATGTCGTGGTCGAGCTGATCGGGGGGTCGGACGGGATCGCCCTCGAGCTTGCCCGCGAGGCGCTCAGGCGCGGCAAGTCGGTCGTGACCGCCAACAAGGCAATGCTCGCCCATCATGGGGCCGAGCTCGCGGCCAGTGCCGAGGCATACGACGTGGTCCTCGCCTTCGAAGCCGCGGTTGCGGGCGGCATCCCGATCGTCAAGAGTTTGCGCGAAGGGCTCGCGGCCGATCGGGTCGAGCGGGTCTTCGGCATCCTGAACGGCACCTGCAACTACATCTTGACGGTGATGCGCGAAAGCGGCCGCGACTTCGCCGACGTGCTCGCCGAGGCGCAGACGCTGGGCTACGCCGAGGCCGATCCGAGCTTCGATGTCGATGGCATCGATGCGGCGCACAAGCTGGCGCTGCTCGCCGCGATCGCGTTCGGCGGCAAGCCGCGCTTCGATGCGATCCACATCGAGGGTATTCGCCGCGTCAGTGCCCTCGACATCGAGTTCGCGGACGAGCTCGGCTATCGGATCAAGCTTCTGGGCACGGCCCGGATGACGCCTGCCGGCCTCGAGCAGCGCCTGCATCCGGCGATGATCAAGAAGACGGCACCCATCGCCCGGGTCGACGGCGTCTTCAACGCGGTGGGGGTGGATGCCACGCCCGTCGGCCTCGTCATGCACGAAGGCCGCGGTGCGGGTGGCGGCCCCACGGCATCCGCGGTCGTGGCTGATCTCGTCGATCTCGCCCGGGGCAATCGTCTCGCCACTTTCGGCGTGCCCAGCACGGCGCTTGCCGATCACCCCGTGGCAACCATGAGTGCGCATCGCGGCTCCTACTACATCCGCCTGATGGTGCTCGACCAGCCGGGTGTCCTCGCCGATGTAGCCGCCGTCCTGCGTGACCAGGAGGTCTCGATCGAGGCCTTGATCCAGCGCGCCCGCAATCCCAACCAGCCAGTCCCCATCGTGCTCACCAGTCATGAGACGATCGAGGCCAGGATGACCGCGGCCTTGGCCGCGATCGGCAGGTTTGCTACCGTGCTCGAGCCGCCGCATCTGATCAGGATCGAGCCGGATTGAACCGGGCTGTGAGACGTTTCGGCCAAGCGCGAGCCGCAGGCAGGACCCGGTAAAATCATAGCATGAAGGGGAGACGATGAGCGACTACCAGATCGAATATCAAAGCCGGGACCGCAATCTGGCCCTCGATTCGGTCAGGGTCAGCGAGGCGGCGGCCCTGGCCTCGGCCCGTTGGATGGGCCGGGGTGACGAGAAGGCGGCTGACCAGGCAGCGGTAGACGCCATGCGCCAGGCGCTCAACGTCCTCGACATCGACGGCGTCGTCGTGATCGGCGAGGGCGAGCGCGACGAGACCCCGATGCTCTATATCGGTGAGCAGGTCGGCACCGGCAAAGGTCCCAAGCTCGATATCGCTCTCGATCCGCTCGAGGGTACCACCATCACCGCCAGGGGCGGCCCCAACGCCATCGCCTGTCTCGCCATGGCGTCACGTGGCGGCTTTCTCAATGCGCCCGACGTCTACATGAACAAGCTCGCCGTCGGCGGCGGCCTGCCCGAGGGGGTGATCGACATCAACGATTCGCCTGCGACCAACCTCGCGCGTCTGGCCGAGGCCAAGGGCGTCGACGTCGACGATCTCGTTGTCTGCGTCCTCGACCGGCCGCGCCACGAGCAGCTGATCACGGATGTGCGGGCGGCGGGTGCCCGCATCCGCCTGATCGGCGACGGTGACGTCGCGGGTGTCATCGCCACCTCGAGGCCCGGCAGCGGCATCGATATCTACATGGGCTCGGGCGGCTCGCCCGAAGGGGTGCTGGCGGCAGCCGCCCTCCGCTGCATCGGTGGCCAGTTCCAGGGCCGGCTCCTCTTCCGCAACGAGGAGGGGAAGGCCCGGGCGCGCAAGCTCGGCATCGAGGACCTCGATCGCGTCTACACCATTAACGATCTGGCGAGCGGCGACGTCACCTTTACTGCCACCGGTGTGACCGACGGCACGATGCTCAAGGGCGTGCGCCGGGTCGGTGATCGGCTCTATACCGAATCGATCGTGATGCGCTCCAAAAGCGGCACGGTCCGCCTGATCGAGGCCGAGCACAACCTCCATCGCAAGGGTGAAGTCGTCCCGCATTTCAGCCACTGAGCGCCGTCTTGGCGACCAGTGCCCTGCCCATCGGAGACGAGGATCCGGCGCCATCGCCGCAAGGTGACATCCTGGTCGAGCGCTCGCTCACCGGCCGGCGCTGGCGCCTCGTGCCCGAGCGGCCGGATCTCGCCCGCACGATCGCCCAGTTGCTCGACCTGCCGGAGATCGTTGGCCGGGTGCTCGCGGCCCGGGGCATCGCAGCCGCTGCTGTCCCGGGCTTCCTCGCACCACGGCTGCGCGACTGGCTGCCCGACCCCTCGCATCTCCTCGACCTCGACCGGGCGGTGGAGCGCCTGGTCGCAGCAGTGCAGGGCCGGGAGACGATCGGCCTGATCGGCGACTACGATGTCGACGGTGCGACCTCGACCGCCCTCGTGCGCCGCTATCTCGACGATGTGGGGGCCGGTGTCGAGGTGCGCATACCCGATCGTCTGGCCGACGGCTACGGGCCCAATGTCGCCGCCTTCGACAGCCTGAAGGCGGCCGGCTGTCGGCTCGTCCTCTGTCTCGACTCCGGGACCACCGCCTTCGCCCCGCTCGCGGCCGCCCTCGCGTTGGGCCTCGATGTCGTCGTGGTCGATCACCACAGTGCGGAAGCGACCCTGCCGGCGGCGCTCGCGGTCATCAACCCCAACCGCCAGGACCAGATTAGCCCGCTTGGCGACCTCGCCGCTACGGGTGTCAGCTTCGTCCTCCTCGTCGCCTTGAACCGGGCGCTGCGTGCCGCCGGCCATTTCGCCGGCCGGGCCGAGCCCGATCTCCTTGGTAGCCTCGATCTCGTGGCGCTCGGCACCGTCTGTGACGTGGTGCCGCTTTTGGGGCTCAATCGCGCCTTCGTCGTCCAGGGCCTGAAGGTGGCGAGGAAAGGTGGCAATCTCGGGCTCCGGGCCCTCGCGGCACGCGCCGAGATCGAGGTGGTCGATACGGCGCGCAAGCTCGGCTTCGTCCTGGGCCCCAGGCTCAATGCCGGCGGCAGGCTCGGCCAGAGCGGGCTTGCAGCCGAGCTTCTGACCGCCACCGACCCGGCCCGGGCCGAGGCGATCGCCTCCCGGCTGCATGCGCTCAACACCGAACGCCAGGCAATGGAGCAGGGCACGCTGGCGGCGGCCATGGCCGCAGTCGAGCCGCAGCTGCTGGAGGATGCGCCGGTGCTGGTCGTCGCCGGCGCCGGCTGGCATCAGGGTGTCGTCGGCATCGTCGCCGCCCGCCTCGTCGAGCGCTTCGCCCGGCCGGCCGTGGTGATAGGCATCGATGGTGCTACCGGCAAGGGCTCGGGGCGATCGCGGCCGGGCTACGACCTGGGTGCAGCGGTGATCGCCGCCCGCCAGATGGGCCTGCTCGAGGCCGGTGGCGGCCATCCGATGGCGGCGGGCCTGACCGTGGCGGCCGATCGTATCGAGGCACTGCAGCGCTTTTTCTGCGCGCGACCCACGACGGCGGCTTTCACGCCCGGTGCTGCCGAGCTGAAGCTTGACGGTGCGCTTGGCCTGAATGCCTTGAACCTCGAGCTCGCCAAGAAGCTCGAGCAGCTCGGCCCGTTCGGCGCTGGTCATGCCGAGCCTCGCTTCGTGGTCACCGCCGAGCGTATCCTGCAGGGCCGCTCGGTCGGTCGCGGTCACGTCTCCTGCCTGCTCGCCCCTTATGCCGGCCCGGCTGTCCGCGCAATCGCCTTTCGCGCCGCTGAAAGCGGCCTCGACCAGGCACTCCTCGAGGGCCACCCCTTGCGCCTCGTCGGCCGGCTGCGCCGCGACACGTGGCAGGGCCAGGAGCGTATCGGCTTCGAGATCGAGGACGCAGCGCCACTGCTCTGACCCGCAGGGCGTTGGCGACGGCCGTAGCGGCGAGGCCACCCGGATCGAGAAGGCGAGGCGGCCGCTTGCACGGGATACCGCTCGGGCGTATCCGGAGCACCGTCGGTCCGGCACGGTGATCCGCGCTCCGGGATCGAAGCCGGGGAACGAGCGCGTGATGAACGGATCGGAATCCAATGCCGTGGCGCGGCCGGCCACGATGCGGCGCGACGCGGCAACCTGGTACGGCTATCTGCTGCTCGCCTTCTTCACCTTCCTCTTGAATATCCAGGGCAACATCCTGCCGTTCCTGCAGCGCGAGCTGGCGATCGGCTACGGCGTGGTGGCGCTGCATTCCTCGGCGATCGCGGCCGGAATGATCATCACCGGGCTCACCGGCGAGCGGCTGATCGGCAGGCTCGGTCAACGCCGGACGCTGGCCATCGGCGCCCTCGGTGCGGCCTCGAGCACCGTTCTCCTCTGTCTTGCACCGGTCGCCTGGGCAACGATCGGGGCCTGCTTCCTCCTGGGTCTCACCGGCAGCCTGATCCCGTCCGTGGTGCCGGCCATGCTCGCCCATATCCACAGGCATAACCGCGACCGGGCCTTGGCCGAGCTCTCGGCTGCCTGCTACGCGTTCGCGGTGGCCGCACCACTCGCCGTCGGCGCATCGCTGGCGCTCGGATTCGGCTGGCGCGGTGCCGTCTTGTCCGGTGTCGCTCTCGGCCTCTCGATCCTGATGATCGGTCGCCGGGCCGCAATCCCCGAGGCACCGCCACCGCCCGTTGCGCAAGCGCGCCTGCCCGCGGCCTACTGGGCCTATTGGTGCCTGCTGGCCCTCGTGGTCGCCGTCGAATTCTGCGTGCTGCTCTGGGCACCAGCGTTTCTGGAGCGGGTCGTGGGCCTCGGGCCGGCCACGGCCGCGAGCACGGCTGCGGTGTTCGCGCTCGCCATGCTCGCAGGCAGGCTCGCCGGCAGTGCGCTCGTCGGCCGCTTTTCGCCGTCGACCCTCTATGCCGCCTCCCTGGTCGTGACGATTGTCGGCTTCGCGCTCTACTGGGGCGGTGGTTCGTCCTGGCTCGCCGTGCCCGGGCTTGCCGTACTCGGCCTCGGCGTCGCCTTGCTCTACCCCTTGAGCCTCGGCCTCGCCCTCGAAGCCGCAGGCCCGCGTGGTGCTGCCGCGAGTACCCGCTTCATGTTCGCCGTGGGCCTTGCGATCCTCACCGCGCCATTCCTTCTCGGTGCCGTCGCCGACCGGATCGGGCTCGCGAGCGCGCATCTGGTGATTCCGGTCCTGGCCGCGGTGGCGCTCGTGGGCCTCGCGGGTGCCCGCTCGCTCGAGCGGCGCCAGCCCGTCGTCGGCTGAACCCGATGCGTTCGGGACTTGCGCGCGGTCGACTGCCGGGGCCATGCTGCCGCGCGACAACAACGGGGAGGCGTGATGGCCAAAGCCTATGTCGCCGGCACCCTGGACAGCAAGCGCGTTGAGATCGGCTATCTTCGCGATTGCCTCGATGCGGCAGGGGTCGCGACCTGCCTGGTCGATCTCGGGACCAGTGGCACCGCCGTCCCGGCCGACGTGACGGCGGCCGAGGTCGCCGCCAGCCATCCGGGCGGGCCGGCTGCCGTCTTCACCGGCGATCGTGGCACGGCCGTCACCGCCATGGCCGAAGCGTTCCGCCGCTTCGTCCTCAGCCGCAACGATCTCGGCGGGATCATCGGCGCCGGCGGTTCGGGCAACAGTGCCCTTCTAGCACCCGCCATGCAGGCCCTGCCGGTGGGCGTGCCCAAGGTGCTGGTGTCGACCATGGCGTCCGGCAATGTCGCCCCCTATGTCGGCCCCGCCGACATCATGATGCTGCACAGTGTTGCCGACGTGCAGGGCCTCAATGTGATCACCCGCCGGGTGCTCGGCAACGCCGCGCACGCCTTGGCCGGGATGCTGCAGCACGCCATTCCGAAGACGGAGACGAGCGCCAAGCAGGCCATTGGGCTCAGCATGTTCGGGGTCACCACACCCTGCGTGCAGGCGGTGACCCGGGCACTCGAGGCCGACTACGACTGCCTCGTCTTTCATGCGACCGGGACCGGTGGTCAGGCGCTGGACAAGCTCGTGGCGAGCGGGCTGGTCGCGGCCATGCTCGATCTGACGACGACCGAGATCGCCGATCTCCTGGTCGGTGGTGTCCTGCCGGCGACGGAGGCGCGACTCGAGGCGGTGATCGAGACCGGCATCCCCTATATCGGCTCGGTCGGGGCGCTCGACATGGTGAATTTGGGCGCAATCGATACGGTGCCGGAGCGGTTCCAGGACCGCAAGCTCTACGTCCACAACCCCAATGTCACGCTGATGCGCACCACGCCCGAGGAGAACGCCAGATTCGGCGCTTGGCTCGCAGCCAAGCTCAACCGGATGCCCGGGCCGGTGCGGTTCCTCCTGCCCGAGGGCGGCATCTCCGCAATCGACGTGCCGGGCCAGCCGTTTTACGCGGCCGGTGCCGCCCTCTTTGCCGCGATCGAGGGAGGCTTCGTGACCACGGCCGACCGCCGTCTTGTCCGTCTGCCGCATGCCATCAACGACCCGGCCTTCGCCGGGGCCGTGAACCGGGCGTTCCACGAGATCATGCCGAAAGCCGCCTGAATGCCCCGCTTCGCCCGCCAGGACCTGCTCGCGACATTCCAAGAGATGAAGCGCCGCCGGGTGCCGATCATCGGCGGCGGGGCCGGCACCGGGCTTTCCGCCAAGGGCGAGGAGGCGGGCGGGATCGACCTCATCGTGATCTGCAATTCCGGCCGCTACCGGATGGCCGGCCGGGGCTCGCTCGCCGGCCTGCTCGCCTACGGCAACGCCAACGAGATCGTCGTCGAGAAGGCGCAGGAGGTGCTGCCGGTGGTGCAGCGAACACCGGTGCTCGCCGGCGTCAACGGCACCGATCCCTTCATGCTCCGGGACAAGTTCCTGCGTGACCTCGCCGACATGGGCTTCTCCGGCATTCAGAACTTCCCGACCGTGGGTCTCTTCGATGGCACGTTCCGCGCCAATCTCGAGGAGACGGGGATGGGCTATGGCCTCGAGGTCGACCTCGTCCGGGCGGCCCGGGCGCAGGATCTGCTGACCACACCTTATGTCTTCTCGGCCGAGGAGGCAGTCGCCATGGCCGAGGCCGGGGCCGACATCCTCGTGGCCCACATGGGCCTCACCACAGGCGGGACGATCGGTGCCGAGACGGCCGTTCGCCTCGAGAATTGCCCGGCTCTGGTCGATGCCTGGGCGGAGGCCGCCTTCAGGGTCGCCCCGGACGTCCTCGTCCTCTGCCATGGCGGGCCGATCGCAACACCCGAGGATGCCGCCTACGTCCTCGGCCACACCCGGCATTGCCACGGCTTCTATAGTGCGTCATCCATGGAGCGCCTGCCGACGGAGCGGGCAATGACGGCACAGGTCGAGGCCTTCAAGGCGCTCGGCTTCGGCAACGAGGCAGGCTGAATGGCAGACAAGGTCGGAATCCTCGTGGTCTCGCACTCGCCCAAGGTGGCGGCGGGCACGATCGACATGGTGCGGCAGATGGTCGGCGACGATGTCGTCTGCGCTGGCGTCGGTGGCAATCGGGACGGCGGGCTCGGCATCGATGCCGCGACCATCCGCGACGGGATCGAGCGGGTCTGGTCACCGGCTGGCGTGGCCATCCTGGTCGATCTGGGTGGGGCCGAGATGAACAGCGACATGGCGATCGAGATGCTCGACGAGGCGAAGCGGCCGCACGTGCGGATCTGTGCGGCACCGATCGTCGAAGGGGCGGTGATCGCGGCGACCGAGGCCTCCTCCGGCAGCCCGCTCGACGAGGTGGTGGCGGCAGCCGAGGCGATGGGCTGATGCCGGGCGACAGCAGCGAAAGCACCCGGCTGACCATCACCCACCCGACCGGCCTGCACGCGCGTCCCGCAGTCAAGCTCACCAAGCTCGCCAAGGGCTTCGATGCGGATATCCGGCTGCGCGGCCTGCCGGACGGCGACTGGGTCGATGCGAAGAGCATCGTCAAGGTCATGGGCCTGAAGCTCAAGACCGGCACCGAGGTCGAGATCGAAGCCATCGGCAGCGGTGCCGCGGCGGCCATCGCCGGGCTCGCCGATCTCGTCGCCCGCAATTTCGACGAGGAAGGCTGAAGGCTTGGCCGGCCATGCCGCCGAGCGCCACTATCTCGGACGGATCGCGTCGCCGGGCCTGGCGATCGGCCCGCTCGTTCATCTGCCGGAGCCGACACCCGTGCGGGCAAGCCAGCAGCCGGCCGAGGCGACGGCGGTCGATCCGGCCCAGGAACGGGGTCGCCTCGAGGCCGCAATCGCCACTGCAGGGGCAGCGGTCGAAGCGCTGATGGCGGACGATGGCGAGGCGATGGCCGCCGAGATCCTCGGCTTTCAGCTCGAGATGCTGGCCGATCCGGCCCTGGCCGAGGCGGCCTTCGACGCGATTGCCGAAGGCGAGACGGCTGCCGCCGCCTGGCAGGCGACCCTCGCCGCCCAGATCGCCGTCTTCGCCGGTGACGACGACGCCTATTTCCGGGCGCGCGCCGCCGACCTCGAGGACTTGCGAGATCGTGTGCTGCTGGGGCTCGCCGGCGGTGCTGAGCTCGACCCGTCGCTGCCCGAGAGGGCGGTGGTGATTGCCAAGGACCTCACCCCCAGCCGCTTTCTGGCACTGGATTGGCCAGCGCTGGGCGGCGCAGCGCTCTCGGGCGGCAATGCCGCCAGTCACGTGGCCATGCTGGCGCGTGCCCGCGGCGTCCCGCTCCTGGTCGGGCTCGGTCCGATCGAGCCGGGTGCGGGCGAGGCCGTGCTCGATGCGGAGACCGGCAGGCTGGTCGTGGCGCCGAGCGAGGCCACGCTTGCCCACTATGCCGGGCACCTCGCCGAGGCCAGGGCCGAAGCGGCAGCGGCTGCCCGCTGCGTCGCGGCCCCGGCGATCACCGGAGCCGGGCGGCCAATCGCGGTCATGATCAATGTCGACGACCCGGACGCGGTGCCCGACGATCTCTTGCGGGCGGGCGACGGTGTCGGCCTCTTGCGCACCGAGTTCCTGTTCATGGGCCGGTCCGACCTGCCCGACGAGGAGACGCAGTTTCGGGTCTATCGCCGTCTGCTCGAACGGCTCGGCGGCCGGCCGCTCGTCCTGCGCACCCTCGATATCGGCGGCGACAAGCCGCTCGAGGCCCTGGAGCTGCCGCTCGAGGCCAACCCTTTTTTGGGGCTGCGTGGTATTCGCCTCTGCCTCGCCCGGCCCGAGCTTTTCCAACCACAGCTGCGAGCCGCGATCCGCGCTGCGGCGCACGGCCCTCTGTCGATCATGCTGCCGATGGTCAGCCGCGCTGCCGAGGTCGACGAGGCGCGTGCGCTCCTCGACGCCGAGGCCCGCGCGCTCGGGCTTGCAGTGCCACCGTTGGGCATCATGGTGGAGACACCGGCAGCAGCCCTCGCCCTCGAGACAATGGCGATCGATTTCGCCTCGATCGGCTCCAACGATCTCACGCAATATGTCATGGCCGCAGCGCGCGACGCCGAAGGCCGGGTGGCCGACCTCGCCGACCCGCTCGATCCGGCGGTCCGCCGGCTGATCCGTCTCGTCGTGGAGAGCGCCGCGGCCCGCAACCTGCCGCTCTCGCTCTGTGGCGACATGGCGAGTGACAGGGCCGGGCTCGAAGCCCTGCTCGACGCCGGCCTCGAGCGTCTCTCGGTGGCTCCCGCCGCCCTCGGCCGGGTCAAGCTCTGGATCAATCGCTACGCCAGCTGAACGAACGGCGACGCCACCTCGACGGCAGCGGCTGCCGCAGTCGTTCGAGTCGGCGGGTTGGCCCTTCGATGGTCTTGTGCAAGGTCGCGTCGACGTTCATCCTGCGGGCAACACATCGGAGGAACGCGCATGAAGCTCTTCGACCGCAGCCGCAACTCTTTGGCGCAACTCGCGATCGCCCTCCTCCTCGTGGCCGGCCTTCCCGTGGGATCGCTGCAGGCTGGCCTCGTGTCGACCGATCAGGTGATCACCGAGACCTTCGGCACCCACGCCGAGCGAGCGCGGGTCCAAAACTTTCTCTCCCGCGCCGACGTGCAGGCGCAGCTCGCGGCCCTGGGTGTCGACCCGGCCGAGGCCGCCGAGCGGGTGGCCGCCCTGAGCGACAGCGAGATCGAAGCGATCGCGGGTCAGCTCGACCAGCTGCCGGCAGGCGAAGGCCTGCTGACGACAGCGGCGATCTTCGCTGGTGTCCTGCTCATCGTCCTGGTCATCACCGACATCGCCGGCATCACCAACGTGTTCACCTTCATCAAGTGAACCGAGCGGCCGGAAAACGGGCCAGCGACCGGGCGAGGATGATCGCCACGGCGCTGCTGCTGACCGTCGTCGCCGCTTGCACCTCGGTGCCCGGTCTGCCGCCCGCGGACGATCCGCGCATCGCGGCCCTACCAGCGGCGGCCGCGGTCGCGGACGTGCCGTTCTTCGCCCAGGAGGACTATTACTGCGGCCCAGCAGCATTAGCGATGACCCTTGCCTGGTCCGGCCTCGAGGTGCGCCAGGACGACCTCGTGCCCGTTGTCTACACGCCTGGACGGCAGGGGACGCTGCAGAGCGACATCCTCGCCGCTGCGCGCCGCTACGAACGGCTCGCCGTTGCCGTCGACAGCCTGCCAGCCCTCTTGGCCGAGCTCGCCACCGGCCACCCGGTCCTGGTCTTCCAGAACCTCGGGCTCCAGCCACTGCCGCAGTGGCACTACGCGGTCGCCACCGGCTATGACCTCGATGCGCGGACCTTGCGCCTGCATTCCGGCCGGACCGAGGATTACGAGCTGCCGCTTTCGACCTTCGCCCGGACCTGGGCAAGGGCCGACAACTGGGCACTCGTGGTTCTGCCGCCGGACCTGCTGCCGGCGACGGCGGGCGAGCGCGACGTGCTCGAGGCGGCGAGTGCGCTCGAGCGGGGCGGTGCCGCTGATGCGGCGACCACGGCCTATGCGACGATCCTGACTCGCTGGCCAGACAGCCTGCCCGGCTGGATCGGTCTCGGCAACGCCGCCTATGGCGCCGGCGACAAGCGCCGCGCGATTGCTGCCTTCCGCGCGGCAACGATGCGCCATCCATCAGCCTTGGCCGCCTGGCAGAACCTCGCTCTCGTGCTCGCCGAGACCGGCGCCGAGCGTGAAGCCGCCGCTGCCCGAGCCCGTGCCGATGCGCTGGCTGCCGCCCATGCCTCCTGACGGCCGTGGCGCGCCGGCGTGCCGACACTATGTGGTGGTTGGTCGCCGCTTCGGATGGCTCGGCAGAACCTCTGGGGCTGCCGGTCGGCTCATGATTGATGGAAAGGGGATGCCGCAGCTTTGCTCGATGCTGATCAGATCGACCGGCTCTTTGCCATCCTGGCGGCTGCGGCACCCGAGGAGAACCGACCGGAGCCTGCGGATCGGGCGATCGATGCCAAGCTCGGCAGCGACACCTTCGCGAGCCTCTTGGGGGTCATGCTGAGTGCGCAGTCGCGGGATGCCATGACCGCGCTTGCCAAACGCCGGCTCTTGGCGCGGGCGGCCACGCCAGAGGCGATTCTGGCGCTGCCGGAAGCCGAGATCGCTTCCCTGATCAAGCCCTCTGGGCTCTACAACGCAAAGGCCAAGAACCTGAAGCGGATGTGTGCGGCGCTGCTCGACCGCCACGACGGGGTGGTGCCGAAGACCCGTCCGGAGCTGATGGCGCTGCCGGGGGTCGGGCGGAAATGCGCCGACATCATGCTGCGCTTCGTCTACGGCTCGCCCGAGATTCCGGTCGACACCCACGTCTTCCGCGTCGCCCGCCGCACCGGCCTCGCCGCCGGCCGGACCGAAGCGGCGGTCGCGGCAGCACTCGACGGCCGGGTGCCCGAGCGCTGGCGCTGGGGGGCGCATATGTGGCTCTTGAACCATGGCAAGCGCTGCTGCCGGGCGCGTCGACCGGCCTGCACCGTTTGCCCACTTGCCGGTCTATGCGAGCAGAACGGCGTCGATCGCCTGTCAGAATGAAGCAACGAGGTGACCGGGGCCGCATCCCATGGAGCGTCCGCCCCACCGCTTTCACGATTGAGCCAGGTGTCACATTTGTTAAAGTCCGCTAACAAAGACCAGGAGAACTCGTGCGGCGTGGTGCGCATCTAGCCCGGCGCGAAAATGATCTTGGATGCGGCGATGGATGGGTGGCGGGGATGAAAGCGTCGAGGACATGACTGAGGAAGGGTCGCCGTCGGGCGAGCGCTATCCGGGCGAGCGGCAGGGCCTCGGCCTCTTTCTCGAGGAGCTGCGACCCGTCGTGCACGACCAGCTCGGCGCGGACAGTCTGCTCTATCACGCGATCAAGAAGGCTTTGGCCTCGGGCCGCCTCGGCGCCCTTCGCCACGCCCGAGCTCTCTTCAACAGCCTGCCGCGCGACGAGCGGCAGACTCTGCAGGCTGGCATCGTCGCCAGCCCTGAGCCCGTCCCCAAGCGGGAGCGGCTGCTCGACGATTACGGGCGCCGCCAGCCGCAGCCCTTCGTGACGATCGACAGCGATCTCGGTAGCGGCGCCGATCCGACGCCGCAGATCACGATGCGCCACGAGCTGCTCGACGACGTGGCGTTGCGTGTTCTGGTCCGACCGGGCTCCCTGCCGAGCGGAGTCGCCAGCCGGTTGCGCGAGATCGCCGACCTGATCGACCAGGACCGCCGGCTGCTCTCGGCCCGCTACTGGCGCGCCGCCCGAATCGAGATCGTCACCGAGGACGGCTCATCCGGGGACGGCAGGGGCAACGCCGAGAGCGGCTGACGGAAGGCTCTCGACGCCCCTCGAACCGGACCTCAGGCGTTGCGATCCTCGGCCATTTCCGGATCATGCACGGGCTCGGGTGCGGGATCGGCCTCGGCGTGCTGCTCCTTGGGAGCCAGCTTCTGGGCGGCCTTCGCCATTTCGGCCTGCGCCTTGGCGATGGCATCATCCAGCTCGATCTGTTGGCACAGGCCCAACAGGACCGGGTCGCGGGGGCGAATGTCCTGGCTCTTCCAATGGGTTCGGTCACGCACGGCCTGGACCGTGTTCTTCGTCGTGCCGAGCAGCTTGCAGATCAACTGATCGCTCATCTCGGGGTGGTGGCGCAACAGCCAGGCGATGGCGTCGGGACGGTCCTGCCGCTTGGAGAGTGGCGTGTAGCGCGGCTCCTTGCGCTTTGGTGACTTGACCGTGGCGGCAACCGACTTCGCCATCTGCAGTCGTGTCTTGGGGTCCTTCTCGCAGCGTGCGACCTCGGCCCGGGTCAGCATGCCCTGGCCGACCGGGTCGAGCCCGCGGATCCCCGCACCAACCTCGCCATCGGCGATGCCCTTGACCTCGAGCGGGTGCAGGCCGCAGAAATCGGCGATCTGGTCGAAGGTCAGACCGGTATTGTCGATCAGCCAGACCGCCGTGGCTTTCGGCATGAGCGGCTTGTCCATGCCCATCTCCTTGAAAATACGTGTCGGCGAAGTATCGCGCGAAAGGCGAGCCGCGCACGGCGCCAGCGGCCGGGGCTCACGGACCGCTTCGGGTACGGGGTTCGAGCCGTGTCGTCAACCGGCCATATCGTCCGGGCCCGCCGACCGGGGGGTCTAGTCGGGCACCGGGACGGTGTAGTTCAAGGCCATGCGCCCGCCGTCCACGGTCACCACCTCGCCGGTGACGTAGCTCGCCTCGTCGCTGGCGAGGAAGAGCACGACCCGCGCCACCTCCGCCGGTTCGCCAGGGCGACCCAGCGGCGTGCGCGAGAGGATGGTGCGCCTGGCTGCCTCGTCGGTCATCACCGCTTGCAGCATCTCGGTGGCGATCGAGCCGGGCGCCACCGCGTTCACCCGGACACCTTTGTCGGCGAGGGCCAAGGCCATCAGCCTAGTCAGCTGATTGAGGCCGCCCTTGCTGACCACATAGGGGACCTGGTTGGGGATGGCGACCTGGGCGTTGATCGAGGACATGTTCACGATCGCTCCCGGCGCCGTCCTGCCGACCATGGCGCGGGCCGCCGCCTGGCCCATCAGAAACGGCCCCTTGAGGTTGACCCGGAGGACGGCGTCGAAATCGGCCTCGGCGAGGTCGAGGAACTCGGCACCCTTGAGGATGGCGGCGTTGTTGACGAGCACGTCGAGCCTGCCGCCCCATTCGAGTGCCGCATCGACCAGGGCCCCGCACTGCGCCGCATCACCGACATCGCAGGCGACGAAGATTGCCGATCCCCCGCTGGCACCGGCCGAGGCGTTGATGGCATTGGCCGTGCCATTGCCGGCATCCGCGTCGATATCGGCGACGACGACCGCCGCCCCCTCGGCCGCAAAGGCCTCGGCACAAGCCCGCCCGATCCCGCGTCCGGCGCCAGTGACGATGACCACCTTGTTGGAAAAACGCATCAGCCCATTCCTCGTTGCCGCGGCTGCCAGTCTAGCCATCACAGCCTATTCGGCAAACTCCGCGCGGATCGCCACCCCGTGCTCGTCCAAAGCTGGGACGGGGCCGGGGGCCAGCGGCGTGGCGTCGACCAAGGCGCCTGGTGCCAAGAGCTCGATTGAGCCCTCGGGGGTCGTGACCGGCATCAGCCGCAGCTGGGGGTGCTCCGCCAGGTCGTCGAGCGAGCTCAGGCGGCCATGGGCTATGCCGGCATGCTCGAGCTTCTTGATCACCGTCTCGCGGTCGTCGGCGGCAAAGGCGAGATCGATCAGGCTTTCGAGCTCGCCGCGGTTGGCGACCCGGTCCGGATTGGTCCTGAAGTTCGGGTCGTGGGCGAGCCCGGCCGCACCCAGCACATGGGTGCACAAGCTCTGCCACTCGCGTTCGTTCTGGATCGAGAAGAGCACGGCCTTGCCGTCGCCGCAAGGAAAGGCGCCATAGGGTGCGATGGTCGGATGGGCGAGGCCGGCCCTGACCGGTGTGTGGCCGCCGTAGCGGTGCTGCAGATAGGGGACGTTCATCCAGTCCGCCGTGGCGTGGAACAGCGAGACCTCGATCGCCCGGCCCTCGCCGGTCCGACCGCGGCCGATCAGCGCCTGGAGGATCGCCTGAAAGGCGGTCATGCCGGCGGCGATGTCGGTGACCGAGACGCCGACCCGGGCCGGCCCCTCGGGCGTGCCGTTGATCGAGGCGAGACCGGTTTCCGCCTGGACGAGGAGGTCGTAGGCCTTCTGGTGGGCCAACGGCCCGTGCTCGCCGTAGCCCGAGATCGAGCAGGCGATCAGCCGCGGATGCCGGGCGCGGAGCGTCGCGTTGTCGCTTGCGAGGCGGGCGGCGGCACCGGGGGCGAGGTTCTGGATGAAGACGTCGGCCTTGGCGATCAGCCGGTGCAAAAGGGCGAGGTCGGCTGCGTCCTTCAGGTCGAGGGCGATCGATTGCTTGCCGCGGTTGAGCCAGACGAAATAGGCGCTCTGACCCTTCACGTAATGGTCGTAGCGGCGGGCGAAATCGCCTTCGGGACGCTCAACCTTGATCACCCGGGCCCCGGCATCGGCGAGCCTGCCGCTGGCGTAGGGGGCGGCCACGGCCTGCTCGACGCTGACGACCAGCAGGCCTTCGAGATCCTTGGGCTGGTCCTTGCTCATGACACGCTCAGGAGCCACAACAGGAGACGTTGCGCAAGAACCTGGGAGGTGTGCCATGCGCCACTACGAGTGCCTGATCGACGGCCGCGACGTGCCCGCGGCGGATGGCCGGTGGTTCGAGATGGTCTGCCCATCGGACGGCAGGCCCTTCGCCTCGGTGGCCCGGGGCGGCACGGCCGAGGTCGAGGCAGCCGTTGCCGCGGCCCGGCAGGCGCTCGAGACCGGCGCTTACGGCGGGATGACGCCAACCGAGCGCGGCCGCGTGCTCTCGCGGATGGCCGAGGCGGTGCGCGACCGGCACGCCGAGTTGAGCGCCTTGGAGGCTATGGACTGCGGCAAGCCGTTGAAACAGGCGGCCACCGACATCACCTGCCTCGCCCGCTACCTCGAGTTCTACGGCGGTGCGGCCGACAAAGTGCACGGGGCGCAGATTCCGTTCCTGCACGGCTGGCTGGTCACCGGCATCCGTGAGCCGCACGGGGTCACCGCGCACATCATCCCCTGGAACTACCCGGCACAGATCTTCGGCCGTTCGGTGGGGGCGGCGATCGCAATGGGCAATGCCTGCGTGCTCAAGCCCGCCGAGGATGCCGGGCTCGGCTGCCTCGAGGTGGCCAGGATGGCGCTCGACTGCGGCCTGCCCGCGGGCGCGCTCAATGTCGTGCCGGGCATCGGCGAGGAGGCGGGGGCGGCCCTCGCCCACCACCCTGACATCGACTTCATCTCCTTCACCGGGAGCCCCGAGGTGGGTACCCTGATCCAGAAGGCCGCGGCCGAGCGGGCCATCGGCTGCACCCTCGAGCTCGGCGGCAAGTCGGCGCAGGTGGTCTTCGCCGACGCCGATCTCGACCAGGCCCTGCCGATCATCACGGGTGCCATCATCCAGAATGCTGGCCAGACCTGCTCGGCCGGCAGCCGGGTGCTGATCGAGCGCTCGGTGTTCGACGCCGTGACGGCGAAGCTCAGCGAGCAGTTCGCGGATCTTCGAGTCGGCACGCATGCCATGGACCTCGACCTCGGCCCCTTGATCAACCGCGAGCAGCACGCGCGGGTGGCCCGCTTTGTCGAGCGCGCCTCCGATCTCACGCTCCTCGCCGAAGGCCGGCTCGCGGATGACCTCCCGGCCGCCGGTTTCTACACGACACCCCGGCTCTATGGTCCGGTCCCGGCCGACCATGTGCTCGCCCAGGAAGAGGTCTTCGGTCCGATCCTCGCCGCCATCCCGTTCGCCGACGAGGCCGACGCTGTCCGGATCGCCAACGGCACCGCCTACGGCCTCGTCGCCGGGGTCTGGACCAGAGACGGAGGCCGGCAGCTGCGCGTCGCCCGGAGGCTCAGAGCAGGGCAGGTCTTCGTCAACGGCTACGGCGCCGGCGGCGGCATCGAGCTGCCCTTCGGCGGGGTCAAGCGCTCGGGTCACGGGCGCGAGAAGGGCTTCGAAGCGCTCTACGAGTTCAGCCAGCTCAAGACGATCGCCATCCGGCACGGCTGAGCTTGTCAGCGCGATCCCATTGCGCCTAAATCATCCCTGGGTTGATGTTGGTGGCGGACGCGGCGATGGGCAGTCGCACGACGGAACGGTTCGGTCGGACCGCAGAGCAGCTCGCGGCGTTCTGGCTCGCGCTCAAGGGCTATCAGGTGCTGGCGCGACGGCTGCGCAACAGATTTGGTGAGATCGATCTGGTCTGTCGGCGTGGCCGCTGTCTGGTCTTCGTCGAGGTCAAGGGCCGCCGCACCACCGAGTTCGCCCTGTATTCGCTGGGGCCCCAGCAACAACGCCGCATTGCCGCAGCCGCGCGCTGGTATCTCAAGGAGCAGCCGCAGCTGGCCGAGCTGGAGTGCCGCTTCGATCTCGTCACCATCGACCGCTTCGGCTTGCCGCGCCACGTTCCCGACGTCTGGCGGCCGACCGGCTATTGAGGCCGCTCAGGCGGCAAAAGCGCGCGGCAGCCCGGCACGATAGTCGTCGCTGACGTCGACCCAGCCCTGGTTGCGCAGGCCGCGGAGCAGCGTGTGCGGCAGAACGGTAGCGAAGCGGCGGTCGGGTACGATCGGCAGGCCGAGCCTGGCGAAGGTGCGTGCCACGAGCTCCGAACAAAAGGCCGTGCGATCACTGTCCGGGGTCGTGACCCGCTTGAAGATGAAGCGCAGGTTGTAGGGCTGGCCGAGTTGCTCGGCGATCGCCCGCGTCAGCGCCTCGTGCCGTTCGGGCCGGTACGCGACGTCCGGATGGCGGAACGCGCCGACCAGCCGTCGGCGCCACATCGGCCTGAGTGTTGTGGGAGCATCGCCGGCCGCCGCCGCCCGCAGCCGCTCCACAACGCCATCGATGCAGAAAAGATGCGCCGGCAGGACGGTCACACCGAAGCGGATGCTGGCGTCCACGTAGTAGCCGGGGGTCGCAACCATCATCGCATGCGTTGCCCGAGCGATGCCGCCCTCGAGGATTGACTGCACCGCGGCGTTGAGGTGGCTTACCGCTCGCCGGCCGCGGGTCAGCAAGATATCGCCGGGTCGCTGGAAGCTCGCCCAGGGCGTGTTCACCGTTGTGCCGGTGATGGCCTCTAACGCCCGCTCGGCATCGACGCCGAGGCGCTTGACGAAATCCTCGATCGCTTTCCCGGTCGCCTCATCCATCGCCGCACCCCTGCCCTCGTTCTACCGATGACCCGAAACGACGCCCGCACGAGAGGATGTAGGCGAACGCCGTATGGAAGGTAACGCCCGACTGTGAAAGTTTGTTAACGATACGCAAGTTTCGTGCCGGTACAGCGCCTTTCGAGAAGCGTCGTCAGCGGCCGCGCCGGATGGCGACGACGACGCGATCCATCGCCTCGAGGAAGCGCGAGCGCTCGGCCTTGCCGAACGGCCGGCCGCCGCCCCGGATGGCTCCGGCCTCGCGCAAGTCGGTCATGAGGTTGCGGGTGGCGAGCACGTCGCCGATCGTCCGCGCATCGAGCACCCGCCCGTCCGGCGTGACGACCCTGGCCCCGGCCTTGATCGCCCGGTCGGCCAAGGGAATGTCGCTGGTGACGACGATGTCGCCGGGCCCGGCCCGAAGGGCGATCCAGTCGTCCGCCTCGTCGAGCCGGCCGCCCACCGTCACCCGCTCGATGGTCGCGGTATCGGGCACACGCAGCCATGCATTGGCGACGACGTAGGTGAAGAGGCCGTAGCGCTCGGCGACCCGATAGGCCTCCTCCTTCACCGGGCAGCCGTCAGCGTCGAGGTAGAGGGTGGTCACGATTCGAGCATGACCGCGCTGGATGCCATTCGCGCGTGGATCCGATCTTTGAACCCGGATACCGGCTCGCCATGCTCTCGGCGATCGGCGAGCACCGGCAGCGCCGAAGATTCTGCTTTTCTCGGTGCTTCGTCCGGCGTGGTGCCGTACGCCATCACGCCGGGCAGCGCCTCGATCTCGGCGATCCAGCGACCGTCTACTTGCTGCTCGATCGCGACCGATAGGCGACCTGCTGCCATCATCGGGGCTCCGTTGCCGAGTGGCCCGAAGCGACTGGCGGCCACCAGTCCGGGTCCAACAGGTCGGCCAGCGCATAAGGCGAAGCGATCGGCAACTCGGCTGCGGCTTCGCCTTCACCGTGCTGCTGCAACGCCAGAACCGTCTTGGCGCGGGCCTTCGCGTAGTCGCGCTCGAGGTCTGCCTCGATCTCCGGACGCATCGATGGCGTCAGATAGTCGTCGATGTCCTGGCGCGCCTCCAGGATGGTTTCGCGCCAGCCATCGCGCGGGTCCGATACCGGCGCGTACTGCAGCTTCAAGAGGTGCTCCATGATCCGCCGCAGCTGCCTCTTCACCCGGCGCAGATCGGCGCGGCCCAAGCTCTCCACCTCCTCGGCGAGATTGTCGAGATCGAGCGGGGTATTGACCCGCTCGACCAAGAGACGACGCAATTCGGCCGCCTGTTGCCGGCTCCAGGCGTAGTAGTCGTTGCGGTAGAGGTCATCCAGGCTCGTGCTCATGAACCTTCATATGGCACAACTCATCCCACCGGCGGCAGCTTCGCCTTCAGGATCTCGCCCACCACCTGCGGATTGGCCTTGCCGCCCGAGGCCTTCATCACCTGGCCCGTGAACCAGCCGATCACCTTGGGGTTCTTCTTGTACGTCTCGACCTGGCCGGGGTTGCCGGCGATGATCTCGTCGACGATGGCCTCGATGGCGCCGGTGTCGGTCACCTGGCGGAGGCCCTTCTCCTCGACGATCACTTCGGGGTCGCCGCCGGTGTCGAACATGATGGCGAAGACGTCCTTGGCGATCCGCCCGGAGATCGTGTCCGTCCTCAGGAGATCGAGCAGCTTGCCGAGACTGGCGGCCGAGATCGGGCTCTCGGTGATACCCAGACCTGCCTTGCCCAGGAGGCCGAAGAGCTCGTTGATCACCCAGTTCGCCGCCTGCTTGCCGTCGCGGCCTTTCGCCACCGCCTCGAAATAGTCGGCGGCGGCGCGTTCGGCGACCAGCACGCCCGCATCATAGGCCGAGAGACCGTACTCGGCCATGAACCGCGTCTTCTTCTTGTCGGGCAGTTCCGGCAGCGTCGCCTTCATCCGCTCGACGAAGTCGTCCGGCAGCACCACCGGCAGGAGATCGGGATCGGGGAAGTAGCGGTAGTCGTGCGCCTCCTCCTTGCCGCGCATCGAGCGTGTCTCGCCCTTGGCGGCATCGAAGAGCCGGGTCTCCTGGACCACCTTTTGCCCGCTCTCGAGGAGCTCGACCTGCCGCTTTGCCTCGTACTCGATCGCCCTGGCAACGAAGCGCATCGAGTTGACGTTCTTGATCTCGCAGCGCGTGCCGAGTGCCGTGTCGCCCACCCGGCGGACCGAGACATTGGCGTCGCAGCGCAGCGAGCCCTCCTCCATGTTGCCGTCGCAGGTGCCGAGATAGCGGAGGATCGAGCGGAGCTTCCTCATATAGAGCACCGCCTCGTCGGGCGAGCGGATGTCCGGCTCCGAGACGATCTCCATCAGCGCCACGCCCGAGCGGTTGAGGTCGATCAGGGTCTCGCCCTCGCGCTGGTCGTGCAGCGATTTGCCGGCATCCATCTCGAGATGCAGGCGGGTGATGCCGATCGGCTTGGTGCTGCCGTCGAGAAAATCGATCAGGAGCAGGCCCTTGCCCACGATCGGGTGCTCGTACTGGCTGATCTGGTAGCCCGAGGGCAGGTCGGGGTAGAAATAGTTCTTCCGCTCGAAGATCGAGACGGGATTGATCGCGGCCTCGAGCCCGAGCCCGGTCTTGACCGCTTGCGCGACGCAATGCCCGTTCAGGACCGGCAGCATCCCCGGCATCCCGGCATCGACCGGGCTCACCTGGCTGTTGGGCTCGGCGCCATAGGCGGCCGACGCACCCGAGAACAGCTTGGCGTTCGAGGTCACCTGCGCATGCACCTCGAGCCCGCAGACGATCTCCCAGGTCCCGGTGTTGCCTTCGATGGTGTAGCTCATGGCCGTAGATCCCTCAGCTGCGCTCGGCGACGTGTTAGCGGCTCCCACCCGTTCAGGACAAGCCGATCCAGAGCATGCCGAAAAGGGCCGCACCGGCGAGCGTCCAGCCGGTGCCGAGCTTGAAGCGAAAGACGGCAAGAAGGGCGAGACTCGTCAGGACCAGGGCCGCAGGATCGAGCGAGGCCGGCCGGGGCAGCTCGAGGGCGAGGCCGAAGCGCTCGACCCGGACCACCTCGGCAAAGAGGCTGTGGATGGCGAACCAGACGACGAGGTTCAAGATCACGCCCACGACAGCGGCGGTGATCGCCGAGAGGGCGCCGGTGAGCGCCTTGTTGTCCCTGAGCCGCTCGCTGAAGGGGGCGCCGAGGAAGATCCACAAAAAACAGGGCACGAAGGTGACCCAGGTGGTGAGCAATGCTGCCATGGTCGCGGCCAGGAGCGGCGGCAGCGTGCCCGGGTCGCGCCAGGCGCCCATGAAGCCCACGAACTGGACCACCTGGATCAGTGGCCCCGGCGTGGTCTCGGCCATGCCGAGCCCGTCCAGCATCTCGCCGGGCCGGAGCCAGCCATAGTTCTGCACCGCTTCCTGGGCCACGTAGGCGAGGACCGCATAGGCGCCGCCGAAGGTGACGACCGCCATCTTGCTGAAAAATAGCGCGATCTCGGTGAACACGTCGTCCGGCCCGGCCAGCGCCATCAGGAGCGCGAGCGGACCGAGCCAGAGGAGGAGGAAGATGGTGGCGATCCGCACTGTCCAGCTCCGGCTCGGCCGGGCATGGGCGGGCGTGCCGGCACCGAGCGCGGATTGCGCATCGCTGAGGCCGGCATCCGCCTTGCCGCCATGGCCGCCACCGAGCCTGAAGGCAGTCGAGCCGAGCCGCGTGCCCAGATAGCCGACGAGCCCGGCGCCGAGCACGATCAGGGGAAAGAGGACGTCGAAGGCAAAAACGGCGATGAAGGCGAGTCCGGCGATCGCCAGCAGCACGTTGTTCTGCAGTGCCCGGGACGCGATCCTGACCAGGGCCGAGACGACGATGGCGAGGACAGCCGCTTTCAGCCCAAAGAAGAGCCCCTCGATCACGGCCAAGTCGCCGAAGAGGACGTACACCCAGCTCAAGGCCAGAATGGCGAGGAAGCCCGGCAGGACGAAGAGCGTGCCGGCAACGAGGCCGCCCCTGGTCTTGTGCAGCAGCCAGCCGAGATAGACGGTGAGCTGTTGCGCCTCGGGGCCGGGCAGCAGCATGCAGAAGTTCAAGGCGTGCAGGAACTGCGCCTCGCCGACCCACTTCTTCTCGTCGACCAGGATGCGGTGCATCACCGCGATCTGCCCCGCCGGCCCGCCGAAGCTGAGCGCTGCGATCCTGAGCCAGACCTTCACGGCCTCCGCGAAGGGGATGCCGTGGTCCGCCGTCGGCGCGTCGCGCAGGGTCCTCACCGACCCTTGCATGTCAGCTCGCCGCCTTGTTGGTCGGCCAGTTGTGCGTTTCGCCCGTGGCGTCCCGGCACCAGCGAAAGAAGGCGTCGTAGAGCCCCATCCCGGCCTCGAGCTGGGCCAGATCGTCGGCATGCAGGCGCGACAGGCCGAGCGACGCGGCGAGCAGCCCGGCCGCCTCGGGCTCGAGGTCGAGCCGGGCGGTGTCGGC
>DAIRDJ010000020.1:25210-41185 GCA_036796215.1 Geminicoccaceae bacterium | reverse complement strand
TGCCGAAGATCGCCCCCAGGAGAAAGAGCGGGAAGAAGCTGGTGACGAAGCCGCCCGTGGCGGTCATGAAGATCTGGGTGTAGGTGCCGAGGATCGGCAATTCGCCGGTGGCGGCGACCGCGAGCAGGGCCAGGGCGGGCGCCAGAACGAGCAGGCTGATGCCGCGAAAGGCCAGGTACATCAGCAGCCCGAGGGCCACGACGATGACCGCGATCCCGTACATGGCCCCTACCCTGCGCGCCGCGCTTTCGGCTTGCTGCGGGGTGCTGGCGGCGGCGGCTCCGAGCCCTCCTCGAGCACGTCCTCGAGCGCCTCGACCGGCTTGAAGGTGTCGGCGAAGAGCTCGTCGAGATCGATGGTCGAGCGCTCGCCCAGATCATCGAAATGGTCGTCGAGCCAGGCCTCGGCCCAGCCACGGCCGCGCTCGAAGAGATAGGTCAGATACTCCCACTCGGCGTTCAGCTTGCTCGAGGCTTCCAGATGCTGGACCTCGTCGGCGGTGTGGATGATGTGCAGCCGGACGTCGCGGTAGCGCTCGGTCTCCAGCCCCTCCGCGTCGATCAGCTGATGCAAGAGATGGATGGCACGCAACTCCTTGATCAGGCTGGAGTTGAAGCTGATCTCGTTGACCCGGTTCATGATCTGCCGGGCACTGTTCGGCAGCTCGTCGCGGCGCATTGGGTTGATCTGGACGATGACGATGTCGCGGCAGGCCGGATCGTCGACCAGCGGGTAAAGCGCCGGGTTGCCGATATAGCCGCCGTCCCAATAGGCCTCGCCGCCGATCTCGACCGGCTTGAACATGAAGGGCAGGCAGGCCGAGGCCATGATCGTGTCGACCGAGAGTTCGCCCTGGCGGAAGATCCGGCCGCGGCCGGTGCGCACATTGGTGGCGGTGACGAACACCTTGGTCTTCTCGCAGGCATTGACCGCGTCGAAGTCGATCGTTGCCTCGAGCAGATCACGCAACGGATTGATGTCGAACGGATTTAACTGCGCCGGCGCGAAGAACCGGGTCATCATGTCGAAAAAATGAAAGGTGGGCGAGGTCTCGAGGCTGTAATTGCCGGTCAGGCGATCCCAAAGGCTGCGCTGGATGGGCGAGAAGCGGGCGCGGTTGCTGATCTCCTGCCAGAAGTCGTGCAGCGCCTGCCGCGCCCCGTCACGACCGCCCTTGTGCAGTCCGTCGGCGAACACCACCGCGTTCATGGCCCCGGCACTGGTGCCGCTCACCGCCGGGATCTCGATCCGTTCGTCCTCGAGGATGCGATCCAGCACCCCCCAGGTCAGCGCCCCGTGCGAGCCACCACCCTGCAGCGCCAGGTCCATGAGCTTGTGCGTCGTGCCGGCCATGTCGCACCCTCCTTCGCATTTGCGGCGGACTATGATGCAGCGCAGCATGAAGCGCAAGCGACCATGCTTGCCCCGAGAGCGCCTGGCCACCACCCGCGCAGCCAAGGCAAACGGCCGGCTGTTGCCCGCGCTTCCTTTGCCGACCGGCACAATGGGTCGAGAAGGGAAGTCGAAAGCAGCATTCGGGTATCGTCGTTTACCAGGCGGCTTAACACATCACGCGACGACTTCCGGCACCTTTGCAGGTGCGGCGGGGACCAGTGCCCCGGCCGCGTTCAAGCACCGGCAAAGTGAGCGATCATGCCCCGCGTCAATCTGCATGGGATTCCCGTCGACAGCGTCGACCACGAGGCCACGGTCATGGGCACGCTACTCGCCCATGTCGACGCGAAAAAGCCCTTCCTCCTCTCCTTCGTCAATCCCGCCGCCTGGGCGATCGCCCGGCGCGAGGCCGACTATCTCGGCATCCTGCGCCGCTTCGACTTCGTCCTGCCGGACGGCATCGGCGTCGTCTGGGCCCTTCGCCAGCTCGAGAACCCCCATGCCGGCCGGTTCAGCTTCGACACCTCGTCGCTCTACGTGCCCCTCTTTTCGGCCCTCGACGAGCGCCGCGGCTCCATCTTCGTCTGCGGCGCCGGCCCCGGGGTCGCCGAGCGTGCCGTCGCGCGGATGCGCGAAGAGTTCCCGAACATCGACTATCGCGGCACCAGCGACGGCTATCGCGACCGGGCCGAGCTGCGGGCGATGATCAAGGCAGCCGACCCGGACGTCGTCCTCTGCGGCATGGGCGTGCCCTACCAGGAACGCTTCCTGACCACGCTCAAGGAGGCGGGCTATGCGGGGCTGATGGTCAGCTGCGGCGGCTTCGTCGACCAGCTGGCCGCCGCCCAGCGCTACTACCCCGCCTGGATCGACAAGCTCGAGCTGCGCTGGGCCTGGCGCATCTACCAGGAGCCGCAGCGGCTCTGGCGCCGCTACTTCGTCGACTACTGGCCGTTCATCCTGGCCACGGTGCCGACCGTCATGCGCCGCCGCCTCCTGGGCACCCGCATCCAGCTGCCGGTCGAGCGGGCGGGCCTGCCCTAGGCCCGGAGGCTCGGCTCAATCCCGGGGCTCGCCTCGGACCAGCGGCACGAAGGCGACACCGATCGTCCGCTCCTCGTGCACCCGCCCCTCGGCGTCCTTGTCGACGAGCAGGAGGTCCTGGTCGTAGCGCGAGCCCACCGGGATCACCAGCCGACCGCCGGGTGCCAGCTGGTCGACCAGGGCCTGCGGCACCCGGTCCGGGGCCGCCGTCACGATGATCCGATCGAAGGGTGCCCGATCCGGCAGCCCGGCATGGCCGTCGCCCTCGTGCACCACGATGTTCCGATAACCCAACTCCTCCAGCGTCGCCCGCGCGCGGCGGGCAAGCTCGGGCACCACCTCGATGGTCTCGACCCTATCTGCGAGCTCGGCCAGCACCGCCGCCTGGTAGCCGCAGCCGGTGCCGACCTCGAGCACGAGGTGGCCGGGCCGGACATCGAGCAGATCGGTCATGAAGGCGACGATGAAGGGCTGCGAGATCGTCTGCCCGTGGCCGATCGGCAGGGGATGGTCGCCATAGGCGAACGACCTGTTCTCGTCGGGCACGAAGAGCTCGCGCGGCACCCGGCGCATCGCCTCCAGCACCCGGGGGTCGATCCGGTCGCGGCCGAGCGACTGCCGGCAGCTCTTGGCGTGCAGGTTGATCGTGGCGAGCATGCGCTCGACGGGCTCGGCCATGGCGCGTCCTCATCTTCGTTGGGCCCTTGGGCCTCGGCGCTGTCCTCGCCCTCGCCCCTGCCGGCAACGGGCCGAGGATCGATCTAGCGCGCTACCGTCGGCCGGCGCAAGGGGCCGCTCAAAACCGGGCGGTCAGGCCGACGACGAACCGTGCATCGCAGGCATTGCTGCCACCGAAGCAGTCGTTCGTCGAAAGATCGGTATCGGTGTAGCGCAGCTCGAAGTCGACCGGCCCCATCCCGACCGTGGCGCCGAGACTCCAGTCGCGATAGTCGTCGAGACCGGTCCGGCTGTTGCTCTCGAACCATTGCTGCCCGAGCCTCGCATCGAGCGTGATCGGTGTCGCAAGCTCGAGCGGCAGGGTGTAGGCGATGCCCGCATCGATATAGTGGGACTGGCCGGTCGAGCCCGAATAGTCGGGCGAGAACGCGTAGCCGGCATCGAGTGCCAGATCGTCGGTCAGCGCGTAGCCGAGCCGTGCCAGAAGCTCGCCGTAATCGTAGTCGAGCGAGCCCCTGGCACCGGGATAGAGGTAGTAGGCCGCCCCCAGATCCCAGTCGATGCCGGTCTCACCCAGGCTGCCGTAGACCCCGGCCGCAAGCTCGAGCTCGACCGGGCCGTCGCCCTCCTCGTCGAAATCGACGGTCGAGCCCCAAATGCCGGCATAAAGACCGGTATCGCCCTCGCCGAGCGGCAGCGAAAAGGTGAGCCCACCCTGGATCGCGGGGTCGTTGTCGCTCGAGGTGATCCCGCGCGAAAGGTAGTTGGAGACGACCCCGAGTTCGCCCGACACCTCGACGGGACCGAGAAGAACAAGGGCCACGTCGTCGTCCTGGCCGATGGCCGGCCCGGCCAGGGCGGCGAGCGCCAGGACGGCAAGGGCTCGCAACAGGCTGGACAACGGTTCGGGCATGACGGCACCTCGGCTGGGTCTCGACACCAGCGAGACGTAGCCGAGCGACCGGCCCCGGTGGAAACCAATTAGTGAAACACGATCGTTTTTATTTCGCCAATAGCGCGAGCGATCCACGCCGCACGGCGTTCGGAAAGACCCGGCAGCAACGCGACACATCGCAAGGGGCCAGCGCATCCGGCGAGCGGTCCTCGTCACTCGTGCCGGCTGGGGCTTGCGGCCCCGGCCCGCGCTTCCTACCATCCCAAGGATGAGTGGTAGGGGCTGCCGGGGGACGAGGTGAGCTGCTGTTCCAGAACCGCATCGCCTGCCAGTCGACCGCGAGCATCGAGCAACAGCGGCTCGATCGCCGGGTAGGGAACGACATCATGGTCTGGATCAAAGACGAGATGAGCTGGCCCGTGCCATCGCAAGAGGCGTACGACCAGATCGTCGACGACCACGTCGCCGATTTCGGCCAGGACGCGCCGCGCTGAACGCGGGCCGCACCGCCCGGACGGGCGCCGTCGACAGTCCCGCCCGAGGGTTCCTCGGGCGGGGCGTTCGTTGACGAGGACAAATGGCCGATTTGCGCACGCTTCACGATCTTTTGGACCAACTCGCCGAGCGCGGCGAGCATCCGGCCCTCGTCTCCTTCACGGACGAACAGCGGACCTGGACCTACGTCGAACTCGACGAAACGGCCGGCCGGCTCGCCGCCGGTCTCGCCGCGCGCGGCATCGAGCGTGGGACGACGGTCGTTCTCTTTGCGCCCAATGCGCCGGAATGGGTGGTGGCGGCCCTCGCCCTGGCCTGGCTCGGTGCGGTGCCCGTGCCACTCGACGTGCGGCTGGGCGCCAAGCAGCTCGCCCATTGCCTCGAGGACAGCGACTGCCGCTTCGCCTTCTCGACCACCGGCGTCGTCGCCGCGCTCACCGCCAAGCACCCCCATTCGGACGATCTCACCCTGATCTCGCTCGATCACGAACGCCCCGAGGAGGACGACGAGCCCCGGATGGCCCATTGGTGGGGCGACCTCGTCGAGGACGCACCGGCAGAGCGGGCGGCTGTCGAGCCCGGTGATACTGCCGTCCTCTTCTACACCTCGGGCACCACGGGTGCCCCCAAGGGCGTGCCGCTCAGCCACGCGAACCTCACCCACAATGTCGAGGGCCTGCTCGCCGCCGACATCGTCGAAGGACCCGAGCGCGTGCTGCTGCCGCTGCCGCTCCATCACGTCTATCCCTTCACCATCGGCATGCTGGTGCCGCTCAGGGTGGGGGCGACCATCGTCTTTCCCGCCGGCATCAGCGGCTCAGAGATCGCCACCGCGCTCGGCCAGGGCAAGGTGACGGTGGTGATCGGCGTGCCTCGCCTCTACCAGGCCCTGATGCAGGCGATCCGCCGGCGGATCGGCGAGCGCGGGTTGCGCGCGAGGCTCTTCGCACGGCTGCTCGGCTGGTCCAGGACCGCCCGCGAGCGCTTCGGCTGGAACCTCGGCCGCGGCCTCTTTCGCCCGCTCCGCAGCCGCCTCGGCGCCGATCTGCACCTTCTGGTCTCGGGCGGCTCCAAGCTCGATGCCGATCTCGCGGCCGACCTCGAGGGCCTGGGCTTCGACGTGCTCACCGGCTACGGCCTGACCGAGACCTCGCCCATCGTCGCCTGCAACGCGCCAGGGGCCAAGAACCTGAAGAGCGCCGGCCGACCGCTCCACGACATGGACGTCAAGATCGTCCCGCTCGAGGACAAGGAAGGCGGCGAGATCACGGTCAAGGGCCCGAGCGTGTTCGCGGGCTATCGCAACCTCGAGGCCAAGATCGAAGAGGCCTTCACGGACGACGGCTATTTCAGGACCGGCGATATCGGCCATCTCGACGAGGCGGGCTATCTTTTCATCACCGCCCGGGTCAAGGAGACCATCGTCCTCGCCGCCGGCGAGAACATCTATCCCGAAACGGTCGAGGAGCCGTTCCTGCAAAGCGAGCTCGTCGCCGAGGCCGCCGTTCTCGAGCATGACGGGCGCCTCGCCCTTTTGGTCGTCCCCGACGCCAAGGCCATCCGCCGTCGCGACGCAGCGAACGCGACCGAGGCGATCGAGCGCGAGTGCAAGGCGATCTCCGGCCGCCTCCCCTCCTATCAGCGCATCGCCCAGGTCGTCGTCACCAAAGAGAGCCTGCCGCGCACCACGCTGGGCAAGCTGCGTCGCCATGAGCTGCCGGCGCTTTTGGAGCGGGCACGGAAAGGCGAGCCGGCACCCGAGGGCGAGAGCACCCTTTCGGCCGCCGACCAGAGCCTGCTCGAGAAACCCCGAGCGAAACGCACTTGGCAATGGCTCGAGGAGCGCTACGCCGACCGTCGCTTCAACCCCGATTCCAGCCTCTTCACCGATGTCGGGATCGACTCCCTCGACTGGGTCGACGTCTCGCTCGAGCTCGAGCGCGAGATCGGCGTCCGCCTGGACGAGGCCGCGATCAAGGAGATCGAGACCGTCCGCGACCTGCTCGAAGCCGTCACCGTGGCCGAAGCGGGCGGCAAGAACGGCGAACCCCAGGCGCTGAGCCCCGAGCAGCTGCACTGGCTGGAAGAGAAAGGCGCCGCTCGCCGGGTGATCGCCCGCCTCCTGATCGGCCTCGACCTCTTGCTGCTGCACACGCTCTGCCGACTTCGCGTCGAAGGGCGCGAGCACTTGCCGGGCGCCGGCCCCTTCGTGCTCACCCCCAACCACACGAGCTATCTCGACCCGCCGATCGTCATGGCCGCCCTGCCTCGCCGGCTCCGCCAACAGACCTACTGGGCCGGCGACGATGGCGTCATGTTCAGCACGGCCCCGAGGCGCGCCTTCAGCCGCCTGTTCAACGTCTTTCCGATCAATCCGCTCCAGGCCAGGACAGCCCTCGCCTTCGGCCGCGCGATCCTCGAGCGCGGCGGCATCCTCACCTGGTTCCCGGAAGGCCGCCGCTCGAAGGACGGCACCCTGCTCCGCTTCGAGCCCGGCATCGGCCAGCTCGCCGAACTGCAGCCGGCTCCCCTCGTCCCGGTGCTGATCGAGGGTGCGTTCGAAGCCTGGCCCACGGGCCGGACCTGGCCGCGCCCCCACCCGATCCGGGTCCGCTTCGGCGCTCCCATCGACCCCACTGCGATCGAGGCCGGCGACGACCAGGACCGCCGCCGCGCGATCACCCGCTCACTGCACGCCACCGTCGCCGCATTGGCCGACAGTAGTCCGCGCCAAGGCTGATGCGTTTCGCCAGAAGTCGAGATCGAGGCCGAGGTTCTCGCCCTTGGCCGAGATGTCGGGAAACGAGCTAATGTTTCCAATACGGGGCCTGTCCGCCTACTTTCGGGCCGGAGTTTGTGAGCGATTTGGGGACTGTCGGTTCATGCGGCGGCGGTTGCGGTTGGATCCAGAGGGGAGCGTTTCGTTGCGGTCGATGGTCATAGGCAGGCGATGCGGATTGTTCTAACGTCTCTGGGTCGTCTCCCGGATAGCGAGGCGCAATGATTGAGCCGGCCGACGACCGGGCGCGCAGCGGCAGGCCCGAAAGCGAAGGTGACCGGCACGCGACGTCGAGTGTCGCTGCCGATCCGGTTGCGTCGGCCGTCAACGTCTACTACTGGAAGCCGCTGATGGCGATCTTTCGCGCCGTCGAGGCAAGCGTCTATCGTCGGGCCGGTGTCGTGCTCGAGGGTCCGGTTCTCGATCTGGGCTGTGGCGAGGGGCGTGCCGCTCGGCTGCTGCAGACAGTGGACGTGGTGACCGCCCCCCCACTCGGGCTCGACATGAACACCTCGGACCTCGAGGACGCTGCGCGGGTAGGGGCGCATAGTGCGCTCGTGCGCGGTGACGCGCACCGGCTGCCCTTCGCCGATGCGAGTCTCGCTGCCGTGTTCGCCAACGGTGTCATCTGCTGCATCCCGGCGGGTGCCCCGCCGGCGGTGGCCGAGGCGGCGCGCGTGCTGCGTCCGGGTGGCGTTTTCGCCATGACGGTGGCGACCGACCGCTTCGACGACGTGCTGCCGATCGCCCGCCTGATCGCTCGGTTCTCGCCGAGCCTCGCCGCTACCTACTGTCGCCGGCTCAACGCCCGCATGACGCACCACACGAAGCTCTCGGCCGAGGGGTGGCGTGAGCTCTTGGTGACCCACGGTCTCGAGGTGGTCCGCGAGGAGCCGTTCTTCGCCCGCCGGGCGGCTGCTATGTGGAATATTGCGACCCTACAGGTCGTGCGGCTCTGGAGTGTCACACGCCTGCTCGGTGACCTCATCGGCCACGAGCGCGCGGCACGCCTCGCCGCAAAGCTCCTGTTGCCGCTGGCGTACCGCGCCGAGGCGGCCGATCGCAAGGCCGAGCCACCGTTTGGCTACCTGCTGCTGGTCGCCCGCAAGCCCGAAACCTGACCACCACCACGATCCAAAAGCGCCGGCCCGGTTCGACCCGGTGGAACAAATAACGACGACCAAGGGAAAGCACGTCTGAAGACTCCGGACTTCTTTGCTCCCGAAACGCTCGACGCTGAATCCAGCCGCGCGTGGCGATGAAGCGTGCAGGCCCACTTGCAAGCCCTGCCGGCCTTTCTATCGGCAGCGTGCCGGCATTTTGCCTTGACGCCTCGGGCCCGAGGCTGTCCCATCGCGGCAACGCCCCTGACGGGCACCACGGATAGGGAGCCAGCACCATGACGACGGAACAGCCGTCCACCCGCCTCCACCCCAAGGTCGGCGAAGCCTTGGACCTGATGCAGCGGGGCAAGCTCGATCGCCGCGGCTTCGTGCGGATCGCAGCATTGCTCGGCGTCGGCGCCGGCGCCGCCTACACCATGGCCGGCCTGTCGGCCCCGGCCGCCGCCCAGGAGAACATGCCGTTCCCCGAGCCCGAGGGCGAGCCCGTCAGCGGCGGCGTGCTGCGCGTCGGCATGCTGGTCCAGCGGATGGACGATCCGGCCACCTTCAGCTGGACCGAGATGTCGAACCAGGCCCGCCACATCCTCGAATACCTGGCGATGACCGGGGTCGACAACGTCACCCGACCGATGCTCGCCGAGCGCTGGGAAGCCTCGGACGACCTTACCGTCTGGACCTTTTATCTCCGGCCGGGCGTCAAGTGGCACAACGGCGACGACTTCACCGCCGAGCACGTCAAGTGGAACGTCGAGCGCTGGACCGACGCCGCCCTCGGTTCCTCGAATGTCGGCCTGTCGGCGATCTCGGCCATGGTCGACGACATCGACACGGGCGAGCAGAACGACGACGGCACGCCCAAGATCGAGAAGCGGCTGCGCGACGGGGCGATCGAGGTGGTCGACGATTTGACCATCCGCTTCACCTGCAAGCAGCCGGTCCTCTCGTTTCCGGAGGACATGTACAACTACCCGGCCGCGATCGCGCATCCGTCCTTCACCGCACCCTTCTCCGACAATCCGATCGGCACCGGGCCCTTCACCCTGGTCGATCTCGCGGTCGGCGAGCGCTGCACGCTGCGCCGGGTGACCGAGACGACCAATGGCGAGCCCTTCGAGTATTGGGGCGGCGAGGTCTTCGTCGACGAGATCCACTACTACAATTTCGATTCAGAGAACCAGCTCGTCGCCTTCGCCGGCGGCGACGTCGATGCGATCTACAGCTTCGGCCACGAGCAGACGGCCTTCGCCGAGGCGCTCGACGGGCAGATCCTGCCGGCCCGCACGGCGCAGACCCTGACGGTCAGGGTCCAGGTCGACAAGGAGCCGTTCACCAACAAGACGCTGCGGCAGGCGATGCAGGCCGGCCTCGACCGCGCCCGCATCCGCGAGCTGGTGTTCGGCGAGGCGGGTGACGTCGGCGACGACTACCACGTCGCCCCGGTCCACCCGGAATGGTTCGAGCTGCCGCCCTTGACCCGTGACGTGGAGAAGGCGAAGGCGCTCCTCGCCGAGGCCGGCTATCCCGACGGCATCGAGCTCACGGTCGATGTCGGCAACACCAACGGGGTCTGGCAGCAGTCGGTCTGCGAGGCGATGCGCGACCAGTGGCAGGAATGCGGCATCCGGCTCAACATCAACGTGATGCCGAGCTCGCGCTTCTGGGAGATCTGGGACCAGACGCCGTTCGGCGCCACCTCCTGGACGCACCGCCCGCTCGGCACCATGGTGCTGTCGCTGGCCTACCGCGCCGGGGTGCCCTGGAACGAGAGCAACTACGGCAACCCGGCCTTCGAGGACGCCCTGAACCGGGCCGAATCGATCCTCGATCCGGAAGCGCGCAGCGTCGTCATGGAGGAGGTCGAGCGGATCCTGCGCGACGACGCCTTCGTCTTCCTGCCGGTCTGGCAGCCGGTCTACACCATCGCCAAGCACACGGTGCACGGCTTCCCGGCGCACCCGACCAACTACCACCAGTTCAACAAGGTCTGGCTCGGCTGAGTTACGCGGGCGATACCGGGAGGATGCGTCCAGCGGGCGCATCCTCCGTCTCTCGATCAGGGTAGCGGCCCCATGGCCGAGAGCGACGTCGAGCCGCGGGCTCGACCGGTGCCGCATGAGGTCGTCCGGGCACCCGCCGACGCGGCTGCCACGGTCGAGCTCTCGGTCGTCATCCCGGTCTACAATCGCGAGCGTGAGCTCGAGCGGGCGCTGGCCAGCATCGCAGCACAGACCCACCCGGTCGCCGAGGTGGTCATCGTCGACGACCGCTCGACCGACCGCTCGGTCGAGGTGGCGACCAGCTTTCAGGGCCCGTTCGAGCTCGTGGTCTTGCGCCACACGCACAATGCCGGTGCCTCGGCCGCGCGCAACACGGGGCTCGCCGCCGCCCGCGGCCGCTGGATCGCCTTTCTCGACAGCGACGACGCGTGGCTGCCCGAGAAGATCGAGCGGCAGCTGCGCCAGCTCGGCGACAGCCGCCCCGATGATCTCGTGCTGCTGAGCCGGGTCATCGTCCGCGGCCCCTTCGGCGACACCATCGAGCCGCCGCAGGTCAAGGCCGAGGAGGTCGGCATCGCCGACTACCTCTTCCGCCAGCGCGGCATCGTCCAGCTCGGCACCATGCTGCTGCCGGCACGCTTCGCCCGGACCGTCCGCTTCGAGGTGGGCCAACAGATCAACGAGGACTGGGAATTCTGCCTCAGCCTCGAGGAGGCGGGGGCCAAGTTCGGCATGCTCGAGGAGCCGCTCCTGGTCTGGCACGACGACCGCCGCGGCGATCGGCTGTCGCTGGGTGCGCCGCCCGAGGCCCTGCTCGACTGGCTCGAGCGCCACAAGCAGCGGCTCTCCCAAAAGGCCTATCTCGCCCGCAAGGCCACCATCGCCCCGCGCCTGCGCGACCAGGCCCCCCTGCGGGCCCTGGGCTGGATCCTCCGCGCCAGGCTCGAGGGTGCCTCCTCGACCGCCAGCTGCATCGGCCAGCTCTGCCGGCTGATCCACCCCCCGGCCTATCTCTGGCTGCAACGGCTGGCGGGCAAGGGCTCGGCCAGCTGACCACGACCAGCAGCGCCGGGCCGCTATCATCGGCAAATGGACGCCGGCCCGCCGTGCCTGCTATAGTGCCGGACTAGAAGGAGAGTTCATGTCGATCGCCGAGCCAACCGAGAAACCCGAGACCAACCAGCCCCTCGTCCGCATCGAGGTCGAGGTCCCCGAGGACGCCGTCCCGGCACTTCTGAAGCACGCCGCGGCGCTGCGCGGCGAGCCTTGGGCATTCGCCAAGGACTTCAAGGAAATGCTGGAGCTGGCACCCGGCGACGACGAATTTTGGGAAGACGTCGTCAACAGCCGCGACAAGAGCCCGGGGCGCGACATCGAGCTTTGACCTTTCTCCTCGATACCAACGTCATCTCCGAACTGCACAAACGGAAGCGCCCAAATCCCGCGGTACGGCGCTGGTGGCAGAGCACCCCTCGCGACCAGATGTATCTCAGCGTGTTGGTGCTGGGCGAGATACGGGGCGGGATCGAGCGGTTGAGGCGTCGTGATCCGGCCCAGGCTGCAGTACTCGAAGTTTGGCACGCCTCGCTTCAAACGGAGTACCGCGGTCGCATCTTGATTGTCGACGCGGCCATATCCGACCGCTGGGGCCGCCTCGCCGCCACCCGCCCGCTACCCCTGATCGACGCGCTGCTCGCCGCCACCGCCCTGGTCCACGACCTGACCCGCAACACCAAGGACATCGCCTCCACCGGCGTCCGACTCCTCGATCCCTTCGCCGACGCTTGACCAACGGTGCTGTCGGGCGCTGAGTGACCGTCGCCATGACCCAGCCCTTCAAGGATCCGCGCAAACAGGCTTTCCTCAACCCCGACGGCGCCGACCAGCCGCTGGTCAGCCCGCTCGGCCCCGAGGTCCGGCAGCGGGCGCGGCGCTACCGCAAGCAGCGGCTTCTGGCCGAACTCGCCCGGGCCGATGTCGGCGGCATGCTGCTCTATGACCCGATCAACATCCGCTACGCCACGGATGTCACCAACATGCAGGTCTGGGCGACCCACAACCCCTTCCACTACGCGCTGGTCTTCACCAGCGGCTACACCATCGATTTCCAGTACCGCGGCGCCGAGCACCTGGCCCTCGCCCACGGCACCGTCGACGAGGCCCGCTCCGGCATCCCCTGGTTCTACGGCATGGCCGGCGACCGGACGGCCGAGAACGCAACACTGTGGGCCGCCGAGGTGGCGGACCTCGTCCGCAGCCACGGCAACGGCAACTGGCGGCTCGCCGTCGACAAGCTCGAGCCCCTGGGCACCCGGGCGCTGGAGGCACTCGGCATCGAGCTCGTCGAGGGCCAGGCCCTCGCCGAGACCGCCCGGTCGATCAAGAGCCCGGACGAGGTGGAGCTCATGCGCTGGACCATCCGCGTCGCCGAGGCCGGCATGGCCCGGATGTACGAACTCTCCGAGCCCGGCCGCAGCGAGCAGGAGATCTGGGCCGAGTTGCACCATGAGAACGCGCGCTCCGGCGGCGAATGGATCGAGACCCGGCTCTGCACCATCGGCCAGCGGACCAATCCGTGGTTCCAGGAATGCAGCGCCCATGTCGGCCGGGCCGGCGACATGCTGGCCTTCGATACCGACATGATCGGACCTTATGGCTACTGCGCCGACCTCTCGCGCAGCTGGACGATCGGCCACGTGGCCATGACCAACCGCCAGCGCGACCTCTACGCCCAGGCCCTGGAGCAGATCGAGCACAACTCCGCCCTCCTCGCCCCCGGCCTCGAGTTTCGCGCGTTCAACGAGCGCTCCTGGCGGCTGCCCGACCGCTTCCTCGCCAACCGCTACAGCTGTGCCGTGCACGGCGCGGGCCTCGCCGACGAATGGCCGCTGGTGCCGACCTCGACCGACTTCAGCAAGGCGCATGGCGGCAGCTTCGCGGCCGGCATGACGGTCTGCGTCGAAAGCTATCTGGGCGAGCCCGGCGGCCCCGACGGCGTCAAGCTCGAGACCCAGGTCCTGATCACCGAGACGGGGCCCGTGCGGCTGGACAGTTTTCCGTTCGAGGGGCATTGAACGGCCTTACATTCAACCCGACTCCGTGACGCCCTGACCGTGACCATCGACGATCGCTTCCGCACGTGGCGCACAGCCGCCTGGCTCGCCCTCGCCTTGTGGCTCGCCACGGCCATTCCGGCCCTGGCGCAGACCGGCATCACGGCACTCGGCCCACCTGCCACCGACAGCCCGCGTGCCACCATCACGGCCCTCTTCGCCGAGGTCGAACAAGCGTTCAGGACGAGGGCGCGCAGCGACACGCAGAGCCTGACCGCCCTGCTCGGCCGCCGCGTCCAGCCGCTGCTCGATCTCGACGAGGTGCCGCCCGAACTGCGCCTGCCGACCGCGGTCGAGACGGCACTCGCGCTCTACGAGATCCTGGCCCGGGTCGACTTGCCACCGCTTGACGAGATTCCCGATCTCGACACCGTCCGGGCCGCCGAGCTCACCCGCTGGGCCGTTCCCGGCACCGGCCTTGTCCTCGTCGACACGGCACCAGGCAGCGGCCTGCCACACTTTCGCTTCGGCCCGGACACGCCCGAGATCGCGCTCGCCACCTACCCGCTGATCGCGGGCCAGCTGCGCCGCCGGGGTGCCCTCACCTTCGATACGTTCGTCGTGCTGCGCGATGGCGTCGGCCCGCGGCTGACCCGGCTCCTGGGTGAGACCCAGGGACTGCGCCCGCCGGACTGGATGCGCCGCCAGATCCTCGCCGTGCCGGCCTGGAAGCTCGTGGCCGCCCTGCTCTTGCATCTGGCAGCCCTGGGTATCGCTGCCCTGGCGGTGCTGGTCGTTCGTCGGACCGCACGCCGCCGCGAACTGACCGAGGCACTCCACCCGCTCAGCCTCGTGCTGCCGCTGGTCCTCATGCCGCTTGCCGCCTTCCTCCGGCTCGTGGTTGTCGAGGAGCTGCGGATCACCGGGCCACTCCTCTTGATCCTCGAGGTGCTCTGGGTCAGCGTCTTTTCGATCGGCGCCATCCTCCTCGCCTTCGCGCTGACCCGAGCTGCGGCCGATCTCTTCATCCGCCTGGCACGGCTCGCCGAGCGGCCGAGCGACGCCCATGCGGCCCGGCTCGTCTTTCGCCTCCTGGGCCTCGTCGTCAGCTTCGGCATCCTCGCCAACGCCCTCGACCGGCTGGGCGTGCCGGTCAGCGGCATCATCGCCGGCCTCGGCGTCGGCGGCATCGCCGTGGCCCTCGCCGCCCAGGGCACCTTGCAGAACCTCTTGGGTGGCGCCTCGCTGCTCGCCGACCAGCCGATCCGGATCGGCGATTTCTGCCGCTTCGGCGACCGCCTCGGCACGCTCGAGACGGTCGGCCTGCGCTCGAGCCGCATTCGCACCCTGGAGCGCACCGTCATCACCGTGCCGAACAGCGAGCTTGCCGCCATGCAGATCGAGAACTACGCCCGCCGCGACCAGTTTCTCCTGCAGACCACGGTCGGGCTCCGCTACGAGACCACGCCCGACCAGCTGCGCGCCGTCCTCGCCGACCTCCGCGCCATGCTCGTCGCCCATCCCGAGGTCACGGCAGAGCCGGCCCGCGCCCGCTTCAACGGCTTCGGCGACAGTGCGCTCGAGATCGAGATCTTCGCCTATCTCCGGGCGGCCGACTACAATACCTACACGGCGGTTCGCGAGGACGTCATGCTGCGCGTCATGGAGATCGCGGCGCGCAACGGCACCAGCATCGCCTTCCCGTCACGCACCGTCTATCTGCGTCGCGATTCGGATCCCGACCCGGCGCGGCGAGCAGACGCCGAGGCCAAGATCGCCGGCTGGCGCAAGGACGGCATGCTGCCGTTTCCCGAGATGGACAGCGGCATGCGCGGCGAGCTCATGGACACCCTGCCCTACCCGCCCGAGGGCTCCGCCCAGCGGCAACGCCCGCCCACCGGCTGAGCTGCGTCCAGGCTCGCGTCGCCACCGCATCTTCGGCAGGATGGTCCGACCGACCATCGATGCCCTGTGCGAGGAGCGACGCCATGACCGAGCCCGAGGAGCTGCAACTGTCGGCCGAGGACGCGCTCGAGCAGGCTCTGACGCGCGCGGACGCTCCGGCCCTCGAGACCATCCTGCGCGGGCTTTCGGCCAGCGACGGGCTCCGGTTCGCTCTGCAGCTCGGCGAGGCGGAGCGCGGCCGCCTCTTCAGCCTGATCGACCCCCAGGTCGCCGCCCGGCTGATCGAGGAGGCGCCCGCCAGGCCCGCCGCCGAGCTGATCGAGACGCTCGATGCGACCCTCGCGGCGCGCATCGTCGAAACGCTCCTCAGCGACGATCAGGTCGACGTGATCGACGAGCTCGACCCGGCCCGGGCCGAGGCGATCCTCGCGGCGATGGACCCAGCGGACGCCGCCGCCGTCCGCCGGCTGATCCAGTACGCCTCCGATACCGCGGGCGGCGTGATGATGGCCGAAACCTTCGTCTTTCGCGTCGACCAGACGGTAGGCGACGTGCTTGGCCGGCTGACCGGCGAGGACGACGACTTCGAGCGCTATCGCGGCCAGCACCC
>DAIRDJ010000020.1:0-25110 GCA_036796215.1 Geminicoccaceae bacterium | reverse complement strand
TTGGCCGGCTGACCGGCGAGGACGACGACTTCGAGCGCTATCGCGGCCAGCACCCCCATATCGTCGATGCCGCCGGACGGCTCAAGGGCGTCGTCTCGCTGCGCACGCTGTTGACCACCCGCCGCAGCACACCGCTCGCCGAGGTGATGACGCCGGCGATCTCCGTGCCGGCCTCGGCATCGCTCGACGAGGTCGCCGACATCTTCGCCGACCACCCGTTCCTCGGCCTGCCGGTGGTCGATCCGAGCGGCCTCCTGATCGGCGTCGTCTCGCGCACGGCTCTGGCCGAGGCGGTCCAGGAGCGGACCGAATCCGAGAGCCTGAAGATCCAGGGCGTGATCGGCGACGAGCTGCGCTCCATGCCGACCATGCTGCGCGCCCGCCGGCGCCTCGCCTGGCTCAGCGCCAACATCGTGCTCAACATCATCGCCGCCAGCGTCATCTCGGCCTACGAGGAGACCCTGGCCGCGGTCATCGCAATCGCCGTCTTCCTGCCGATGGTCTCCGACATGAGCGGCTGCTCCGGCAACCAGGCGGTCGCCGTGTCGCTGCGCGAGCTGGCCCTGGGCCTCGTTCGACCCGCCGACCTGCTCTGGGTCTGGCTGAAGGAGATCTCGATCGGCGTGGTCAACGGCCTGGTCCTCGGCCTCCTGATCGGCGTCGTCGCCTGGCTCTGGAAGGGCAATCCATGGCTCGGCCTGGTCATCGGCCTGGCCCTCGCCCTCAATACCGTCATCGCCGTCTCGATCGGTGGCATCGTGCCCCTGCTGCTCAAGCGGCTCGGCACCGACCCGGCCGTGGCCTCGAGCCCGCTGCTCACCACCGTCACCGACATGGCAGGCTTCTTCCTCGTGCTCAGCCTCGCCACCTTGATGATGCCGCTGCTCGTTTGAGCGACGAGACCTGCTCTTGCGCGGCAGGACGGACCATCCAGCCCTTGGCGGCAACGACCTTGATGGGCAGGATGCGCCCGAACGCCGAGCGATCGACCCGATGAAGGAGACAAACGATGACAGCCGTGCCAAAATTCGGGATCGGCCAGCCGGTGCCGCGCACCGAGGACCCACGCCTGCTGCGCGGCGAGGGGCGCTACACCGACGACGCCACCCTGCCCGGCACGGCGGTCGCGAAGTTTCTCCGCGCCGACCACGCGCACGTCCTGATCTCGAGCCTCGACGTCACCGCCGCGCGCGCCGCCCCCGGCGTGCAGCTCGTGCTCACCTCGGCCGACCTCGAGGGGCACGGCTACCGGGACCTGCCCTGCAGCATCCCCCTGACCGGCCAGGGCGGCGAATCGCTGATCGTCCCACCGCACCCCTCGCTCGCCCGGCATCGCGTCCACTATGCCGGCCAGCCTCTGGCCCTGGTCGTGGCCGAGACAGACGCCCAGGCTGCCGATGCGCTGGAGCTCATCGAGGTCGAGATCGAGCCCCTGCCCGCCGTCCCGGACGTCACCGCCGCTGTCAGGGCGGAAGCGCCGCAGCTGCACAGCGAGGCCCCCGGCAACCGGGCGCTGCGCTGGAGCTTCGGTGACATGGCCGCCGTCGATGCCGCGCTCGCCGCTGCCGCCCACGTCACCCGCCAGAGACTCACCAACAACCGCGTCTCGGTGGTGCCGATGGAGCCGCGCGGGGCCATCGTCAGCTTCGACGGCGAGCGCTGGACCGTACGCACCGGCTGCCAGGGGGTCTTTGGTCTCCGCGCCCAGCTCGCAGCATTGCTCGGCGTCCCGGTCGACGCCGTCCGGGTGCTGAGCGACGACATCGGCGGGTCCTTCGGCATGAAGGCCTCGGTCTTCCCCGAGCACCTGCCGCTGCTGCACGCGGCCAAGGCCCTCGGCCGGCCGATCAAGTGGGTGAACGGCCGGAGCGAAGGTTTCATCAGCGACTATCACGGCCGGGATTCCGTCTTCGATGCCGCCCTGGCGCTCGACGCTGCCGGCAACCTCCTCGCCCTGAAGCTGGAAGGGCTCGGCAATCTCGGGGCCTATGCCGCGGGCTTCGGTGCTGCCGTGCCGACCATGGTCCTGCAGAAGAACCTGCCGAGCCTCTATCGGCTGCCGGCCTACGCCATGACGGTCGATCTCGTCTTCACCACCACCACCCCCACCACCGCCTATCGCGGCGCCGGCCGGCCCGAGGCCATCTACATCATCGAGCGGCTGATCGAGGCCGCCGCCCGCGAGACCGGCCGCGACCCGGTAGCCCTGCGCCGCCAGAACCTCATTCCCAAAGATTCCATCCCCTTTGCCGCCGCCTCCGGCCTCACCTACGATTCCGGCGACTTCGCGGCGCATCTCGACCAGGCCCTGGAGCGCGCCGACTGGCAGGGCTTTGCCTCCCGCCATGCCGAGTCCGAGAAGAACGGCAAGCTCCGCGGCCGGGCGCTGACCACCTATCTCGAGGTCACGGCAGCCGCCGGCAAGGAGATGGGCGGCATCCGCTTTGCCGCCAATGGCAGCGTCACGCTGGTCACCGGCACGCTCGACTACGGCCAGGGCCACAGAGCTGCCTTCGCCCAGGTCCTGGCCGACCGCCTGGGCGTGCCCTTCGAGGCGATCCGCCTCCTGCAGGGCGACAGCGACTAGCTCCTCTTCGGCGGCGGCACCGGCGGCTCACGCTCGATCATGGCAACCGGCCAGGCGATCGACGAAGCGGCCAGTAAGGTCATCGAACAGGGCAAGAAGCTCGCCGCCGACCGGCTCGAGGCGGCTGCGGCCGACATCCGCTTCGAGGCCGGCAGCTTCACCGTCGCCGGCACCGACCGCCGGCTGCCGCTCATGGAGCTTGCCAGCTCAGCCCCAGAAGAGCTCTCGGCCGAACTCGTCGTCGAAACCCCGCCCTCGAGCTTCCCCAATGGCAGCCATATCGCCGAGGTCGAGATCGACCCCGAGACCGGCACCGTCAGCCTCGTCCGCTACACCGCCGTCGACGATTTCGGCACCATGGTGAACCCGCTCCTGGTCGAAGGCCAGGTGCTGGGCGGCCTCGTCCAGGGCATCGGCCAAGCCCTTGGCGAAGCCGCGATCTTCGGCCCCGACGGCCAGCCGCTCACCGGCAGCTTCATGGACTACACGATGCCGAGGGCGGGCGACCTGCCCGACTTCAACCTCGCCTGCCACCCGGTCCCGGCCACCACCAACGCGCTGGGCGTGAAGGGCTGCGGCGAAGCCGGCGTCACCGCCGCCCCACCGACGATCATCAACGCCATCCTCGACGACCTCGCCCCCTTCGGCATCACCCATCTCGACATGCCGGCCACGCCGGAGAAGATCTGGCGGGCGATCCAGCGCAACTAGCCTGTGGCGCTCGGCCCACGACGCGGTAAGCTCCAGCGGTCAATCGGGAGGTCGATGATGCGGAAATGGACGATAGCGGCCGTGGGTCTGGTCGTGGGTTGTGTTCTGAGCGCCGCTGCGAGTGCGCGGGAGGGCGGCCCGCTGCTGGTCGAGAAGCAGAGCTTCACCATCGAAGCGTTTGAGACGCAAAGCGGGGCCGTGATCCCCGAGATGACCGTCGGCTGGGAGGCCTATGGCGCGCTCAACGAAGCCAAGGACAACGCGATCCTCGTCACGCACTTCTTCTCGGGCACCTCGCATGCCGCCGGGCGCTACACCCCTCACGACGCCGCGCCCGGCTACTGGGACGCGATCATCGGCCCCGGCAAGGCGATCGACACCGAGCAGTTCTACGTGGTCTCGGTCGATACGCCGGTGAACCTCAACGTCCACGATCCCAATGTGATCACGACGGGACCCGCCAGCATCAACCCTGAGACTGGCGAGCCCTGGGGAATGGACTTTCCCATCCTCACCATCCGCGACTTCGTCGAGACGCAAAGGTCCCTGTTCGACGCACTCGGCATCGAGACGCTGCACGCCGTCATGGGGGCATCGATGGGGGCGCTTCAGGCCTACGAATGGGCGGCGAGCTATCCCGAAAGGGTCGATCGGCTGGTCCCCGTCATCGGCTCCGGCTGGGCCGATGCCGGCCTCATCGCCTGGCTCAACATCTGGGCGGCCCCGATCCGCCTCGACCCGAACTGGCAGGACGGGGCCTATTACGACGGCGAGCCGCCGCTTCGGGGCCTCACCGAGGCCTTGAAGATCGTGACCTTCCACGCCCAGCACCCGAAATGGGCGAATGCGACCTTCGGCCGTGCCTGGGCCGACAAGGATGCCGACCCGGCAACGAGCTTCGATCATCTGTTCCAGATCGAGGCGGCGCTCGACGGGGCCGGGGCGGGGCGCGCCGCCGTCTCGGACGCCAATCACTTTCTCTACTTGGCCAAGGCCAACCAGCTCTTCTATACTGGTGACGGTGAGGGTCTCTACGACGGTCTGATGGCGATCGAGGCCCCAACCCTGATCATTCACAGCAACGACGATCTGGTCTTTCCGGGCAACGCCGTGCGCGAGACGGCCGCCCTGATCCGCGCCGGCGGGGCACCGGTGCAGGTGGTCGAGCTCGCCGGCACCCGCGGCCATCTCGACGGTGTCCTCAACATCGCCCAGGCGGCGGGCCAGATCAGCGCCTTTCTCGCCGAGTAGAGCTGAGCCGCGCAGCACCCAGGAGCCACCGCAATTGTGGCCGACGCCGCGGTCCAGGCTTTGACGCATCGCCGCCTTGTCCGGCCGGTCGGTGAGTTCGACCACGGCTGCCGCCGGGGCCGCGAGCACCACCGTGCCGACGCAGCCCACGGCCTTGAAGAGCGCATAGAACGGCGTGCCGATGACGGTCACGGCACCACGTCCCCCGCGCTCGGCCTCGGCCGATACGGCTGTCGCCTGCGGCGACCCGAACGCCGTCTGTCGCTCGGTCGGAGTCTGGCTGCAGGCCGCCAGGAGCAGGCTCGTGAGTGCCATCGTCAGCAGTCGCATCGCGCATTCCTCGTGAACGTCTCGCCACCCCGGTGCTCGGTCTGAGCGATCACCACAGCCGCGACGATCGCCGCGCGGCCGGCTCGCACAGCAGAGCGCCGCCGCCGGTCGCGTGCCGCGGCCGCTCTCCGTAGACCTTATGCAACGCCCTGATCTGGAAAACCTCTCGCCGCAGCCCGGTCATCTTGGACCCAACAGCTCCGCGTGCTAAATCCGCCCAGATCAGTGAACCATAGCCGGAGTCCACCACCGTGTCGGCCAAGCGCCCCACCGTCTTCATCCACACCAACCACAAGCAGTATATCGGCGCTCTGGTATCCGCCCACTCGATGCGCCGCAACTCGGCCCACGCCGACAAGTTCGATGTCGAGCTGATCGAGCTCGAGGACTGGAAGGACTTCTTCGCCCCCTACGAGGGTCGCGACTATCTCCGCGACGGGGTCAGCCGGACCTGGCTCTACGACGATCTCCAGTCCTTCACGCCGTTGCGCTTCACCCCGCCCGAGCTGGTGGGCTACGAAGGCCGGGCGGTCGTCGTCGACCCCGACGTCTTCGCCGTCCAGGACGTCTTCGAGCTCCTCGATCGCGACATGGCGGGCAAGGCCATCTGGTGTTGCGAGAAGAGCGGCCATCCCGCCTCCTCGGTCATGCTGCTCGACTGTGCGAAGCTGACCCACTGGAAGCTGAAGGACGACTTCGACGCGCTGTTCCAGCGCCGGCGCGAATACAAGAAGTGGATGAACCTCGGCTACGAGGACCCGGCCTCGATCGGCATTCTCGGCCACGAGTGGAATGACTTCGACAAGCTGCGGCCCGAGACCCGGATGATCCACAACACCAAGCGCAAGACCCAGCCCTGGAAGACCGGCCTGCCGGTCGATTTCGTCCCGGCCGAGGGCAACCCCTACTCGGTCATGGCCTGGATCATGTATCTCCGCCGCCGCCTGTTCGGCCCCTACGCCTTTCTCGGCAACTACAAGGCGCACCCCGACAAGGCGCAGGAGAACCTGTTCTTCGGCCTGCTCAAGGAATGCCTCGAGAACGGCACGATCACCGAGGATCTCCTGCGCGAGCACATGAAGGAGAACCATGTGCGCCACGACGCCTTCGAGGTCGTCGAGAAGGTGCCGGACCTGCCCAAGGCCGCCTGAGCGGCACACGCTCGGGCGGCGCACCGACGTATCGTTCGGCCCGGATAGCCCCGCCGCGGCCGCCAGCTGGCACTGCCCGATCGCGGCCGAGATCAACTTCAGCTGTGAGGCCGAGACGAGCACAGTAATAAAGCAATGATGTGGGGAGGCAGCGCCTCCCCACGCCCCACCGTTACTTGGCTCAGCGCGCCGGTGGTGGGCGGCCGGGGCGGGCCTTGTAGACCGGGATCTTGAGGCCGAACTGGATGGCGGCACCGCGCAGCAGGAACGCGGCGGCAAGGCCGGCAGCCTCGGCGGCGATGCCGGGCAGGCCCAGCGCCAGCATGCCGACGGTGATGCCGGCGCCGAGCGCCGCCGCCGTGGCGTAGATCTCGCGCTCGAGGATGAGCGGCCGCTCGCCGCAGACGACATCGCGGATCAGGCCGCCCATGGTGGCGGTCATCACCCCCATCAGCACGGCGACCGCGGGGCCGGTACCAGTCAAAAGCGCGATCCGCGCACCCAGCACGCAAAAAAGTGCCAGACCAATCGCATCCGCCCAGAGCAGCACCGTATAGCGCCGCTCGACCAGGTGCGCGGTGAAGTAGACGAGCACCGCCGCTGCCGTCGTGACATAGAGATACTCGGGGGCGGCGATCCAGAAGACCGGGTCACGCCCGAGCAACAGATCGCGCAAGGTGCCCCCACCGATCCCGGTGACCGCGGCGACGAAAACGAAGCCCACGATGTCGAGCTCTTTGCGCGAGGCGGTGATCGCCCCGCTCACGGCAAAGACGAAAACCCCGACAGCATCGAGCCAGAAGGGCAGCAGCAGCACGGCAGCCGCCGCTCAAGCCGGTGGCCGCGGCAAGGCGGGATCGAGAAAAAGCGCTCCCTCGATCCCCTCCTCGGCGCACGCCACCACGATCGCCGGCCGTGCAGCCAAAGCGTCGAGCAGCCGGACAAGCGCCGCAAGCCCCCGAATGCTGTCGACGGGCAGCGTCTCACCCGGCGGATAGAGCTGCGCCCAGCGCACGAGTGCTGCGAGATAGGGATCGAGCACGGTCAGTGCCCTCCCCAGGAGCCACGGCCCGCCAGTCTCCACGATCGCCCGATCGATGAGCACCAGATGCTGGGCGATGCGGCCGCGCACCCCCGCCCGGAGTGCTGGCACACCCGCCGGCTCGGCGGTGTAGCGCTCGGCATAAAACAGGATGCGAAGATCGGCGTGCAACGTGTTGGAAAGAAAAATAAGCCACTTCAGGAGTCGGCCCCGTGCCCTGGCCTCAGCCGGCAGCAGCCTGCCGTGGCGCTCGGCCAGATGCAGCAGGATGGCCCCGGTCTCGAACAAGGGCGCGTCCTGGCCCGCCGTCACCAGGACCGGCAGGAGCCCCTGCGGGTTGAGGGCGAGATAGTCCGGGCAGCGAAGCCCGCCGGCGGGCCGATCGACCAGCACCGCCGCATACGGCACCCCGAGCTCATGCAACGCCATCCGCACGACCAGATTGGCATTGTCCGGCGCCCAATAGAGCCTGTCCAAGGACACCCCCGGCACGCGGTTCAGCTGATCAGCACAGCACGAAAATCATTGACGTTGGTGAGGGTCGGCCCGGTCACGAGCTGCTGACCCAGGGCGGCGAAGAAACCGTGCCCATCATTGCGGGCGAGGCTCGCCTTGGCATCGATGCCCATGGCCTCGGCCTTGGCCAGCGTCGCATCGGTGAGCCACGCACCGGCCACCTCGGCCGCCCCGTCGACCCCGTCGGTATCCGCCGCCAGGGCCGAGACCCCAGGCTCGCCGTTCAAGGCCACCGCCAAGGCCAGGAGGAACTCGACGTTCCGCCCACCCGTCCCGTCACCGCGGATCGTGACCGTCGTCTCGCCACCCGACAGCAGCACGCACGGCCGCCCCGCCGGCTGGCCGTGCCGCACCACCTGCTTGGCGATCCCGGCCATCACCTTGGCGACATCGCGCGCCTCGCCCTCGAGGCTGTCGCCCAGAATGACCGGTGTGATGCCGGCCTCGCGCGCCACCGCAGCGGCGGCCTCCAGCGAGCCCTGCGGGGTCGCGATCAGCACGTTCTCGACCGTCTCGAGTCTCGGATCGCCGGGCTTGACACTCTCGCACGCCTCGCTCTCGAGATGGGCGCGCACCTGCGGGCCGAGCTCGATGCCGTATTTGCCGATAATCGCCAGCGCATCGTGCCGGGTCGTCGGGTCGGCCACGGTGGGCCCGGACGCGATGACGGCCGGATCGTCGCCCGGCACATCCGAGATCATCAAGGCCACGAGCCGGGCCGGATGCACGGCCGCTGCCAGCCTGCCGCCCTTGATCGCCGAGAGATGCTTGCGCACGCAGTTCATCTGGTCGATCGAGGCCCCCGAGCGCAGCAGCGCCCTGTTGACGGCCTGCTTGTCGTCGAGCGTCAAGCCCGGGGCCGGCAGGGCGAGCAGCGACGACCCGCCGCCCGAGATCAAGGCCAGGACCAGGTCATCCGGCCCGAGCCCCTGCACCAGCTCGAGGATGCGCCGAGCCGCCGCTTCGCCCGCCGCATCGGGCACGGGATGGGCGGCCTCGACGATCTCGATCCGCCGGCACGGCACGGCATGGTCGTAGCGGGTGACCACCAGCCCCTCGAGCTCACCCGACCAATGCGCCTCGACGGCGGCCGCCATGGCGGCACTGGCCTTCCCGGCGCCGATTACGATCGTTCGACCTTTAGCCGGCTGCGGCAAATGCGCCAGCACGGCCCGGTCCGGCATGGCGGCAGCGACGGCGGCATCGAACATCCGCCGCAACAGGGCTCCGGCTGCCAGCTCCACCATCGCCTGCCTCCCCCGAAACCGACCCTGGTGCAAACGAAAAAGCCGGGACGCTGCCCGGCTCCTCCAGCACGCTTCGGGCGATGGCCTCAGCCCTGGCGGGCCTTGAAGCGCGGGTCTTTCTTGTTGATGATGTAGACACGCCCCTTGCGCCGGACGAGCCGGCAATCCTTGTGGCGGGTCTTCGCCGTCTTCAGCGAATTGCGAACTTTCATCAGATCTCTCCGAACCCTGGGCGCCGCCTCACGCCTTGCGGCGGAAGCTCTGGAAGCGCCGGTTGAACTTCTCGACCTGACCACGCTCGCGCAACTGCATCGAGCCGCCGGTCCAGGCCGGATGCGACTTGGGGTCGACGTCGAGCGTCAACGTGTCGCCCGCCGAACCATAGGTCGAGCGGGTCTTGAACGTCGTACCGTCGGTCATCACCACCTTGATCTCGTGGTACGACGGATGGATATCCTTTTTCACGGGAACTTTCCTCTCGCCAAGGCCGCCGGTATATAGCGGTGCGCCGCAGCGAACTCAAGCCTCGGCGAGCCCTGGTGCGCGCGGTAATGACTGCCGGAAACCCGGAGCCCGGACCCGGCCGCCTGTTTTGGACTTTAGGGAACCCTCGAATGCAGCAGAACGGCGACGCCCAGGACCGGGTCAAGAGCCGCGACCTTCGCCAGCTCCGCCGACTCGCCGGCTACCTCGCCGCCCACAAGCTCCATGTCGCAGGCGCACTCTTCGCACTGGTGATCGCCGCGGCCAGCGTCCTCTCCCTCGGCGTCGGTCTGCGCTACCTGATCGACAGTGGCTTCGCCGAAGGGCATGCCGAGGCCCTAGACCATGCGCTGCGTGCCGCGATGCTCGTCATCCTGGCGCTCGCCATCGCCACCTTCCTGCGCTCCTACCTCGTCGCCTGGCTCGGCGAGCGCATCGTGGCCCGGATCAGAAGCGAGGTCTACGCCCACATCATCCGCATGCCGCCCGGCTTCTTCGAGACCACCCGAACGGGCGAGGTGCTGTCGCGGATCACCACGGACACGACCGTGGTGCAGACCGTCATCGGCTCCACGGTCACCCAGGCGCTGCGCAACATCCTCCTGACCATCGGCGGCACCGTCCTTTTGGTCATCACCAACCCCAAGCTCACCGGCCTCGTGCTGCTGGTGGTACCCCTCGTCATCGTCCCCATCGTCGTCTTCGGCCGCATGGTCCGCCGCCTCTCGCGCGAAGCCCAGGACCGCATGGCCGATGTCAGTGGCCAGGCCGAGGAAACCGTCAATGCCGTCCGCACCGTCCAGGCCTTCGCCCAGGAAAAGCGGGAGTCCGACCAATTCGCCGCCGCCAGCGAGGCCGCCTTCCGCGCCGCCGCTGCCCGCGCCGGCGCCCGGGCCATGATGGCGGCCATGGTCATCACGCTCGTCTTCGGCGCCATTGTCGCCGTCCTCTGGCTCGGCGGCCGCGACGTGCTCGCGGGCACCATCACCGCGGGCGAGCTCTCCGCCTTCGTCTTCTTCGCCACCGTGGTCGCCACCGCCGTGGGTGGTCTCTCCGACATCCTGGGCGACCTGCAGCGGGCGGCGGGGGCGACCGAGCGCCTGTTCGAACTCCTCGACAGCGAGCCCGAGATCAAGGCCCCGGCCGATCCGCTGCCGCTGCCGGCCGTGACCCGGGGCGAGGTCCGCTTCGAGCACGTTCGCTTCGCCTACCCTTCGCACCCCGACCGGCTGATCCTCGACGATCTCCACCTCACCATCGAGCCCGGCGAGCGGGTGGCGCTCGTCGGCCCCTCGGGTGCCGGCAAGACCAGCGTCTTTCAGCTGGTGATGCGCTTCTATGACCCGCTTGCCGGCCGCATCCTGCTCGACGGCCAGCCGATCGACCAGCTCGAGCCAATGGCCTACCGCGCCCGGCTCGGCCTCGTCCCGCAGGAGCCCGTGATCTTCTCGGCCGATGCCTGGACCAATATCCGCTACGGCCGGCCCGAGGCCACCGATGCCGAGGTCATGGCAGCGGCCGATGCCGCGGCTGCGCGCGACTTCATCGAGACCCTGCCGCAAGGCTTCGAGACGTTCCTCGGCGAAAAGGGGGTCAGGCTCTCCGGCGGCCAGCGCCAGCGGATCGCGATCGCCCGGGCCATCCTTTCCGATCCCGCCGTCCTGCTCCTGGACGAGGCCACGAGTTCGCTCGATGCCGAAAGCGAGCATGCGGTGCAACGGGCCCTCGACAACCTGATGCAGAGCCGGACCAGCATCGTCATCGCGCATCGCCTCGCCACCGTGCTCAAGGCCGACCGCATCCTGGTCATGGAGGAGGGCCGCATCGTCGACACCGGCACCCATCCGGAGCTGGTCCGCCGCGGCGGCCTCTACGCCCGCCTCGCCGACCTGCAGTTCCGCCAGGGCGAGGCTGCCTGAGCGTCCGTTCTGCTCCAGGGGCGGAAAAAGTGATGGCATTAAGGAGATAGCAAGGATCATCGGACAGTATCGGCGGACCGAAGCCATCAATTCTCGGACGTCGCCGCATGTATCGCTTGATCCATATCGAGCCGGACGAGGCTGCCAGCAGGGCGGTGCTGCACGCCCTCGCCGACAGCCCACTGCCGTTCACCGTCGATCAGGTCGGCGACCCCGAAGCCGCGGCCGAGAGGCTGGCTGAGGCAACAATCGATGCCGTGCTGCTGAGTGCTGAAGGACAAGCCGAGGCGCTGGACCTGGTCGCTCGGTCCCGGCGGGTCTTCGCGACGCAACCCTTGATCGTCGTTACCGCCTCGACCGATTTCAGCTTCGCCCGGGAGGTGCTGCGCGCCGGTGCCCAGGACGTCGTCGTCCGCCATGACAAGGCCCTGGCCGTCCTCCCGCGCATCCTCCTCTACGCCATCGAGCGCGCCGCTGCCGAGGCCCGCAAGCGTGACCTCGAGGTCGAGGCCAAGACCCTCGAGGCCGTGGTCGATGCCGTCTTTGCCCGAACCGGCGCCCGAACCGGCGCCCGGACCGGCGCCCCGGCCGGCGACGGCCTCGTCCAGCTGGATGCCGCGGGCACGATCCAGCGACTGAGCCCGACCGCCGCGCGCCTGCTCGGCCTCACGGCACCCGGCTGTCGGCTCGTCTCCCGGGTCCGGCGGCAGGACGCGGAGCGCCTGCAGGCCTTGCTCGAGGCGGCCACACGCGCCGACGGCTGCCCAGATCCGTCGACCTTCAAGTTCGAGGTCGACGGCGCCACTCGGATCCTCGAGGTCCGGCCGCTGCCGCTGAACCCTGCCAGCGACGTGCGCCCCTGTCTCCTCGAGCTCAGCGAGCTCGCGGCAGAGATCGAAGAAGACGAGCCGGCACCTGCCGAAGCCCACGCCGCGGTCCGCGCCGGACCGCCACGGCCCGCGCGCGAGGCGGCCGGCCCGAATGCGCGGCCGGCGGGCGGTGTCGGCCTGATGGAGCGGCCGATCCGGGCCCCGGCCGCGGTTACGGCGGCAACGCCCAACGCCGGACCTTTTCGACCGATGGCGCTGATCGAGGTACTCGAGCGGGCGGCGCGCTGGCGGATCGCGCGCAGCGCCGGCCGCGGCGCCGACTGGGGCTTTCTCGTCGCCGATCCGAAGAGCGCGGCAGCCCTCGCCCGGCTCGCCGTCGTCAGCCGTGACGATGCGGACGTCGCCCTCGCCCTCGACGAGCTGCATCTGCGCGCCTGGCGGAAGCTGGCAGCAGCGACACCCGACCAGCTGCCGGCCCTCGTCGCGCTTGAGGTGAGCTACGCCACAGCGGCCAGCCGCCCGCATCTCGAACGCATTCTCGCCACCGTCGCCGAGCCAGCGGGCCAGCTCTTCAAGCGCGCACCGCTCGTCCTCGGCCACTTGCCCCAGGGCATCCACCTGCCGACGCTGGCGAAGATCCTGCGCATGCTGGCGAGCCGGCACGGCAAGCCTGCCCTGCAACTGCCCGCGCTCGACGCCGACCTTCGGGCGTTGCCGCTGGGCGAGCTGGCTCTTTTGATCCTCGACGTCGACGACCTGAAGCAGGTGCTCGCCAAGGACGTCAAGGTGGTCTCAGACATCCTGGCGCAGGCCGCGCAGCACGGCTGCCCGACCCTGGTCAGGGGGGCCGGCGGCCCGTTCGCCCAGGCGCTGCGCAGCCGCCTCGGCGTCGACCTTACCGTGGCGGGCTGAAGGCAGGATCTCAGACGTCGAGCGTGTAGGCCCGCTCCCAGTCGGTAAGCTGGCCGCTATAGGTCTGCCACTCCCGGTGCCGGAGCTTGGCATAGGCACTGGTGAAGGCCGTGCCCAACGCCGCCTGCAGCACCTTGTTCTTCTCGAAGGCGCGCAGCGCATCGAGCAGGTTCAAGGGCAGCCGCGGCGCGTTGCGCACCTTTTGGCCCTGCGCATACATGTCGATGTCCAGCCGCTTGGGCGGCTCGGTGCCCCGGGCGATGCCGTCGAGGCCGGCCGCGAGGTAGACGGCCGGCGCCAGATAGGGGTTGGTCGCACCATCGGCGAGGCGGAGCTCGAACCGCCCGGGATCGGGCACACGCACCATGTGGGTGCGGTTGTTGCCCGACCAGGTGACGGTGTTGGGCGCCCAGGTGGCGCCCGAGGCCGTGACCGGCGCGTTGATCCGCTTGTAGCTGTTGACCGTGGGGTTGGTGATCGCGGCCATGCCCTCGGCATGCGCCAGGATCCCGCCGAGGAACCGGTAGGCCGCAGCCGAAAGACCGAGCTCGTCCGCCTCGTCGAGGAAGAGGTTGGTCTTGCCCTTCGGGTCCCAGAGCGAGAGGTGGACATGGGCGCCATTGCCGGTGAGATGGGCGAAGGGCTTGGGCATGAAGGTGGCCCGAAGGCCGTGCCGCTCGGCTGAGGTCTTGACCATGTACTTGAAAAAGCAATGCCGGTCAGCGGTCTGCAGGACATCGCTGAAAAGCCAGTTCATCTCGAACTGACCATTCGCGTCCTCGTGGTCGTTCTGGTACGGGCCCCAGCCCAGGGTCTGCATCGCATCGCAGATCTCGCGGATCACGTCATAGCGACGCATCAGGGCCTGCTGGTCGTAGCAGGGCTTGGCCTGGCTGTCGGCCGGATCGGCAATGGCTTGGCCATCGGCACGGATCAGGAAATACTCGGCCTCGATCCCGGTCCTGGGGCGAAAGCCCAGGGCCTCGGCCGCTGCCACCTGGCCCCGCAGGACCAGCCGCGGCGCCTGCGCCACGGGCTCGCCGTTCAGCATGAGATCGGCCGCGAGCCAGGCGACCTCGGGCTTCCAGGGCAGGATGGTGAGCGTGTCCGGATCCGGGACCGCGAACATGTCCGGATCGGCCGGGCTCATGTCGAGATGCGTGGCAAAGCCCGCAAACCCGGCCCCGGTGACCTGCATCTCGCCGATCGCACTGGCCGGCACCAGCTTCGAGCGCTGCACGCCGAAGAGATCGGCAAAGCTGATCAGGAAATACGCGATCTTCTCCTGCTTGGCGATCCGCGCCAGATCCTGGGCCATGCCGGGCGTCCCCTTCGCGTTCCGTGCCACATCTGCCGCGGTCGACAATGTTCGGCCAGCGCCGCGATGGCAAGCGCCCGTCCACGGCACGATCGAACCTAGAGCGCACTTGACCGCTGGAGCGGCCGAGGCATGTTCGCCTCGTGCGCCACCTTGTCCTCCTCCTTGCCAGTCTCGTCCTTGCCGCACCGGCCGCGGCCAGCGAGCCTTTGCTGGCGAGCTATACCGTGCGCTGGAGCGGGATCGAGGTTGGTCGCTTCTCGACCGAACTCAGGCGCACCGGCGAGCGCTATCACCTGGCCTATTACGCGCAGACCAGCGGCCCGCTCAGCTGGGTGGCCGACTTCGCGAGCGAGGGCTGGGCCACCGGCAGGCTCCGGGACGGCACCGTGCGGACCGAGCATTTCCGCGGCCAAAGCCGCTGGCGCGACGGCGAAGGCTACTGGCGCGTCAGCTTCCTCGAGGATGGCCGAACGAGCGAACTCGAGCTGGACGAAGCCACACGGGCCGACCGTGAGCCCGTGCCCGAGCCCCTGCGCCGCGGCCCCGATCCCTTGAGCCTGATGCTCGAGGCGATGAACCAGGTCGCGGCCGGCCGCGTCCTCGAAGGCCGGACCTTCGATGGCAGGCGTGCCCTGCACTACTCCATGTCCTGCGAGACCGAGCGCTCGCCCATCCAGCCCGCGGCCTTGGGGGCTGCGACCCACGACGCCCTCGTCTGCGCGGCCGACGGCGAACTCCTGGCCGGCCGCTCCAAGCGCTGGAGCGACAATGCGGACGGCCGCACCCGCGAGCGCACCCCGCCGCGCATCTGGCTCGTGCCCGAGATCGGCGGGATGCCGCACTGGCCCGTGCGGATCGAGGCCGAAAGCCGCTGGGGTACCGTCACCATCGAGCTCGACAGCTTCACCGACCCCACCGCCTGAGCCACCCCATGGCCGTGGCCGGGCTGTCATGCAGCCCCCGATCGGGCTTGCCGAGCCGCGCACCGGTGTGGTTGAAGAGCCGGGCGGCAAGGCCGGACAAGGCGACGAAACGGGGCGGCATCGCGCTTGCCCCCGCGCGCAGCATACCAGCCGATAGCCCCAACGCGGTCGGACCATTACCGAGAAAGCACCGAGACCAGCGATGCAACTGGCCCTGATCGTCATGCTGCCGTTCATCGGTGCGGTCTTGCCGGCGCTCTTGATCCGCACCGGGCGCAACGCCTGTGCGATCACGACCTTCGCGGTGACCGCCACGGCCCTTTTGCTCCTCCTCGTCCAGGCGCCACGCGTCATCGCCGGCGAGGTGCTGAACTACCGCCTCGAATGGCTGCCGAGGCTCGGCCTCGACGTCAATTTCTTCCTCGACGGCTACGGCCTAATGTTTGCCGGCCTGATCCTCTTCATCGGCCTGTTGATCATTGCCTACGCCCGGTTCTACCTCGCCAAGGAAGACCCGATGGGCCGCTTCATGGCCTTCCTCCTGCTCTTCCAGGGGGCCATGGTCGGCATCGTGCTCTCCGACAATATCCTCCTGCTGCTCGTTTTCTGGGAGCTCACCAGTCTCACCTCGTTCCTTTTGATCGGCTACTGGAGCCACCTGCCCGAAGGCCGCCAGGGCGCCCGGATGGCGCTGATCGTCACCGGCTCGGGCGGCCTCTCGCTGATCGGCGGCATGCTGCTCCTGGGCCACATCGCTGGCTCCTACGACATCTCGGTGATCATCACCCGAGGCGAGCTGATCCAGCAGTCACCCTACTATATCCCGGCCCTGCTCCTCATCCTCGGCGGCTGCTTCACCAAGTCCGCCCAGTTCCCGTTCCACTTCTGGCTGCCGCACGCCATGGCGGCACCCACCCCGGTCTCCGCCTACCTGCACTCGGCGACCATGGTGAAGGCCGGGATCTTCCTTCTGGGCCGCCTCTGGCCCGCCCTTTCCGGCACCGACGCCTGGTTCTATCTGGTCGCGACCACCGGCCTCGCCACCATGGTGATCGGCGCCTGGATCGCGCTCTTCAAGGACGACCTCAAGGGCCTTTTGGCCCACTCGACCGTCAGCCATCTCGGCCTCGTCACCTTCCTCTTCGGCATCGGCACACCCTTTGCCGCCATGGCCGGCGTCTTTCACATCATCAACCACGCCACCTTCAAGGCCGCCCTCTTCATGAACGCCGGCATCATCGACCACGAGGCCGGCACCCGCGACATCAAGCGCCTGGGCGGCCTCGTCCACCTGATGCCGATCAGCGCCACCATGGCCGTCATCGCCGCCCTGTCGATGGCCGGCATCCCGCCCTTCAACGGTTTCATGTCGAAGGAGTTCATGCTCGAGGCCGCGGGCCACACGGCCTGGTTCGGCCTCGGCTTCGATCCCACCGTCGCCATCATCGCCACCATCGGTGCCACCTTCTCCGTCGCCTACAGCCTGCGCTACATCCTCCACGTCTACCTCGGGCCGGAACGCGACGACTACCCGCTCAAGCCCCACGACCCGCCCTTCGGCATGTGGGCCCCACCCGCCATCCTCGTGGCCCTGGTCGTCCTGATCGGCATTTTCCCCAACAGCGTCGTGGGCCCGCTGCTGGCCACCGCCGCCGGGGCGGTGACCGGCGGCGAGCTTCCCTACTACGCGCTGTCGCTCTGGCACGGCCTGACCCCGGCGCTTTTCATGAGCATCCTCGCCGTCGCCCTGGGCTACTACCTGCTCAGCCGCCACAGCCGGGCCATCGCCTTCCGCGAGCGCTTCTGGCGCCCGGAAGCCAAGGCGCTCTTCGAGACCGCGGTCGAAGCCACCGTCGCCTGGGCCAGGACCGGCACCTGGGCCCTGCAGAACGGCTCGCTGCAGCGCTACCTCGCAGCCTTGACCGGCATGGCACTGATCGGCGGCTTCGGTGCCTATCTCGCCGCCCCCTCGGCCCCCGGCACCAACCCGATGCTGCCCACCCCGGCACTCGCCGTCGTCGGCTGGCTGCTGCTCGCCGCCGCATGTGTCGCCATCGTCCTCCTCCACCGCCAGCGCTTGTTCAGCCTCGTGCTGATCGGGGTGATCGGCGTCATCGTCAGCCTCGGCTTTCTCTACCTCTCCGCCCCGGACCTCGCCTTGACGCAGATCTCGGTCGAGGTCGTGACCGTCATCCTCCTGCTGCTCGCCCTCAACTTCCTGCCGAAGACCACGCCGGCCGACAGCCCGGTGCCGATCAAGGCCCGGGACGGCGTGCTCGCGGCGCTCGCCGGCATCGGCGTGGCGGCCGCCGTCTACGCCGTGCTGCGGCGCGACTTCTCCTCGATCTCCGAGTTCCACCTCGCCAACGCGAAAACCGGCGGCGGCGGCACCAACGTCGTCAACGTCATCCTCGTCGACTTCCGCGGCCTCGACACCTATGGCGAGATCATCGTGCTCGGCATCGCCGCCCTCTGCATCGTGGCCCTGCTCGATACGGCGATGCAAGGCGCTTCCGGCCGCCGCATCGCCAACTGGGAGGTCGACATGCGCCGCTCCGCCGACCGCCACCCGCTGCTGCTCGTCGTCGGCACCCGCGTCATGCTCGCCTTCGCGCTGGTCGTCGGCGCCTACATCTTCCTGCGCGGCCACAACGCGCCGGGCGGCGGCTTCATCGCCGGTCTCGTCGTCTCCATCGCCTTGATCATGCAGTACATGGCCTCCGGCTTCGCCTGGGCGCAACGCCGGGCCGGCCTCGACTATCACGACGTCATCGGCTGGGGGGTGCTCGTCGCGGGCCTGACCGGCGTCGCCTCCTGGCTCTTCGACGTCCCCTTCCTCACCTCCTGGTTCGACTACGTCACCCTGCCTATCGTCGGCACCTTCGAGCTCGCCTCGGCCATGGCCTTCGATGTCGGCGTCTTCTTGTGCGTCGTGGGCTCGGTCATGCTGGCGCTGTCCCGCCTCTCCCTGGTCGGCCGCATCGCCGAGCATCTCGAGGTGATGGAAGGGCCGATGGACGTCGACCCCTCCAAGCTGCGCAACGACCCCGCCGCCGCCAGCCTCCAGTCGCCCATGACGGTGCCCTAGGGAGAGACCGATGGAGCTTCTCGTCGCCTCGGGCATCGGCCTGCTCTTTGCCGCCGGCACCTACCTCCTGCTCCGGGCCCGCACCTTCACCGTGGTCATCGGACTGACGCTGCTCGCCTACGGTGTGAACGCGCTGATCTTCGCCATGGGCCGGCTCAACACCGACAAGCCACCGGTGCTCTTCCTCGACCTCGACTCCTATACCGACCCCCTGCCCCAGGCCCTGGTGCTCACCGCCATCGTCATCGCCTTCGGCATGACCGCCTTCGCGGTCGTCCTCATCCTCCGCGCCTTCCTCGAGGTCGGCAGCGACCATGTCGACGGCAGCGATCCGCACGACCCCGGCACGACCGCCGCAACCTATCCCGACGGCAGCCGCATCGAGCCCAGGACCGACAGCGCCGGAGGCCGCTCTTGAGCCACTGGCTGATCGTCCCAGTCGTCCTGCCGGCCATGGTCGCGGGCTTTCTGGTCTTGGCCCTGCGCAACGACATCCTCCTGCAGCGCCTCGCCTCGCTGGCGGCAACGGCGGCCTGCCTCGCTGTCGGCATCGGCCTCCTGGTCCAGGCAGCGGGCGGTGCGGTCGAGGTCTACGAGCTCGGCGACTGGCCCGCCCCCTTCGGCATCGTCTTCGTCCTTGACCGCCTCGCTGCCCTGATGGTGGTCCTGACCAGCCTGCTGGCTCTCCTCGTCCTGCTCTACGCCCTCGACGGCTGGGACCACCGCGGCCGCCACTTCCACGCGCTCTTCCAGTTCCAGCTCATGGGCCTGAACGGCGCCTTCCTCACGGGCGACCTCTTCAACCTCTTCGTCTGGTTCGAGGTCCTGCTGCTCGCCTCCTACGGCCTGATGCTGCACGGCAACGGCGCCGGGCGGCTCAAGGCCGGCGTCCACTACGTCATCGTCAACCTCACGGGCTCGACCCTCTTTCTCGTCGCCGTGGCCTTCATCTATGGCGTCACCGGCACCCTCAACATGGCCGATCTGGCGGTGAAGATCCCGACCGTGCCCGACGCCGACCAGGCCCTGCTGCAGACCGGCGGCGTCCTCCTGCTGCTCGTCTTCGGCATCAAGGCCGCCCTCGTCCCGCTGCACTTCTGGCTGCCGGCCACCTACAGCGCCACCTCGCCACCCGTGGCCGCCCTGTTCGCCATCATGACCAAGGTCGGTGCCTATGCCATCATCCGCTGCTACACGCTCGCCTTCGGCGCGGATGCCGGCGAGGCTGCCTGGCTCGCGGGGCCCTGGCTGCTGCCGCTCGCACTCCTCACCATCGTCATCGGCATGGTGGGCACACTCGCCACCCGCTCGCTGCGCTGGCTCATGGCCTTTGCCGTCATCGGCTCGATGGGCACGCTGCTCGTCGCCGTCGCCGTCTTCGAGGCGGCGGCCATGGCTGGCGCACTCTACTACCTGATCCACTCGACCCTGGTCGCAGCAAGCCTCTTCCTCCTGGCCGAGCTCATCGCCGAACGCCGCGGCCGGGACGGCGACAGCCTCGCCCTCAAGCCGATGCCGGCCCAGGGCGACCTCATGTCCGGCCTCTTCTTCGCCACCGCCATCGCCATGGCCGGGCTGCCGCCGCTCTCGGGCTTCATCGGCAAGCTCCTGATCCTCGACGGGGTGCGCGACAACGGTGCGGCCGCGCTGATCTGGGCCACCATCCTGATCACCTCGCTCTTGATCATCGTGGCCTTCACCCGGGCCGGCAGCCTCGTCTTCTGGAAAAGCCGCACGGTCGAGGCGAGCCGGGAATCGACCGAGCTCGCCGAGCGCAGCTACCCGGCCCTGCCGATCTTGGTGGTGGCCGTCCTCATCGCCTCGACCGCCCTGCTGACGGCCTTCGCCGGCCCCGTCATGATCTACCTCGAGGCTGCCACCGCCCAGCTCTTCGCGCCCGGCGACTACATCGCCACCGTCCTCGGCCCCGAGTCGCCCCGCGAGCCCAGCCCCGAGCCCACCCTTGGCTCTGCGGCCGAGTCCCCTGGCGAGCCGACCCTCGCCGCCACCCCGGAAGTTGCACCTCCCGAGGTCACACCATGAGCGACACCCACACCACCGCCGCCGGCCGCCGCTTCCGCCAGCGCTGGCTGCCACACCCGCTGCTCACCGCCATCCTCACCGGGTTCTGGATCCTGCTGATCAACGACTTCTCGATGGGCGGCCTCGTCCTCGGCCTGACACTGGGCATCCTGATCCCGCTCTACACCACCCACTTCTGGCCGAGCCCGCCGCGCGTCAAGAACTGGCCCGGCGCCGCCGGCTACTTCTTCCTCGTGCTCTGGGACATCGTCGTCGCCAACGTCCAGGTGGCCTATTGGATCCTCTTCTGGAAGAATGAGCAGCTGCAGCCGAAATTCTTCACCGTGCCGCTCGACGTCCGCGTGCCCGAAGCCATCGCCACGCTCGCCGGCACCATCACCATGACCCCCGGCACCGTCTCCGCCGACCTTTCCGCCGACGGCAGGGCGCTGCTCGTCCACGGCCTGCACGTCCCCGACGCGGACGCCGCCGTCGCCACCATCAAGGCCCGCTACGAGGCGCGCCTTTTGGAGATCTTCCGATGATCTTTTACGCCCTGCTCTTCGCCTTCGCCGCGATCGGCTTCGGGCTTTTGTGCAATCTCTGGCGCCTGCTCCAGGGGCCGAGCATCGCCGACCGGATCCTCGCCCTCGACACCATGGTGATCAATTCGATAGCGCTCATCATCCTCTACGGCGTGCTCCAGGGCCGCACCGTCCTCTTCGAGGCCGCCATCCTCTTTGCCATGGTCGGCTTCATCTCGACCGTGGCCTACTGCAAGTTCGTGTTCCGCGGCGACATCATCGAATAGGCGGCCCATCCCATGATCCTCCTCGCGGAAATCCTCATCTCGCTCCTGATCGTCGCCGGCGGCTTCTTCGCCTTCGTCGGCTCCTTCGGTCTGATCAAGCTGCCCGAGATCATGCAGCGCCTGCACGCGCCCACCAAGGCCACCACGCTCGGCGTCGGCAGCGTGCTCATCGCATCGATGCTCTATTTCCTGATCATCGAGGGCGAGCCCTCGATCCACGAGCTGGTCATCACCCTCTTTCTCTTCCTCACCGCCCCGATCACCGCCAACTTCATCGCCAAGGCCCACCTCCACGCCACCGAGCAGCCCGAGAACCTGCCGCCGACCGGCCGCGACACCGGCTGGGCCACCTTCGACCCGCCGCCCGACCAGTAGATCGCCCAGGGCGAGCGCTCTTGACTCGCCGCGGCTGGTCGCTCAGTTACACTCGGTTCGCAGACGCAACAAATGTAAGGGAGGCGAGAGCGTTGTCGGTCGTCGCTCCGGCATCAAGCGAGGCAGCGTCGCGATGAGCGTCGCCCTCGGCACCGCGCGACCGCCCTTGTCCCTGCTGCCGCGCTGGCTCACCACCGACCACCCGCTGCCGTGGCTCGCCCCCACCTTCGCCATGATCGCCGCCTTCGGCCTCTACCCGCTCGGCTACGCCGTCTGGCTCAGCCTGCACCAGCGCAACCGCTTCACCCGGGCGGACGAGTTCACCGGACTCGCCAACTGGACCCAGGCGCTGAGCGACCCGCGCTTTCTCGATTCGCTCATGGTCACCGTGCAATACACCGTGATCTGCCTCGTCATCCAGGTGGTGCTCGGCATCGCCATCGCCCTCTTGCTCGACTGCGAGCGGCGCGGCTACGGCGTGCTCCGCGCCCTGATGACCCTGCCGCTGGTGGTCCCGCCCGCCGTCACCGGCCTGATGTTCCTGCTCATGCAGGACGGCCAGTTCGGCGTGCTCTCCTACTACCTGAAGCTCATCGGCCTCGTCGACCCGACCCGGCCGATCCTCGCCGACCCGCGCACCGCCCTTTGGGGCGTCATGCTCGCCGACATCTGGCAGTGGACGCCCTTTATGGTGCTGATCATGCTCGCCGGCCTGCGCGCCCTGCCCAAGGAGCCCTACGAGGCCGCGGCCATCGACGGCGCCGGCTATCTCCAGTGCCTCGTCTATATCACCCTGCCGCTGCTCGGCCGGGTGATCGCCGTGGCGGTGCTGATCCGCACGATCGATCTCTTCCGCATCTACGACTATGTCTACGCGATGACGGCGGGCGGGCCGGGGACCGCGACCGAGACGCTGAGCTTCTACGCCGGGCGGATCTTCCAGGTCGCCAACTTCAACTACGCTGCGACCTTGAGTCTGATCATCCTGATCATCCTCAACGTCGTATGCTTCACCTTCATCCGTCTCGCCAGGGTACGCTTTTGATGCCGGAGACGAAGACCGCGCGACTGATCCGCGACCTGGCAGCCGGCCTGGTCGTTCTGGCATTCCTCTTCCCGCTCTTCTGGTGGGTGCTGGCCTCGTTCAAGCCCTATACGGCGATCTTCGCGCAGCCGCCGGTCTATGCCGATTTCGCACCGACCACGGCGAACTATGCCGTGACCATCGGCGGCCAGTCGCGGATCACGCTGGAGGGTGGCATCGGCGGCCAGACCGGCGGTGCGTCCTCGTACTATTCGCTGCCGTCGATCCTCGACAGCCTGATCGTGGCATTGGGCTCGACAGCACTCGCCCTGACGCTCGCCGCCCTCGCCGCCTACGGGCTCTCGCGCTTCGCCTTCCGCGCCAAGGACCACGTGGTCTTCTTCGTGCTCGCCCAGCGCATGCTGCCGCCGATCGCGGTCGCCATCCCGCTCTTCTTCATCTTCCGCGACCTGGGCCTGAGAGACAGCCATCTCGGCCTGATCATCGCCCACACCCTGATCAACCTGCCCTTGGCCGTGCTGCTGTTGAAGAGTTTCTTCGACGACGTGCCGATCGAGCTCGACGAATCGGCGATGCTCGACGGGGCGACGCGGTTTCAGGTGTTCCACATGGTCATCCTGCCGCTGGTCAAGGGCGGCCTTGCGGCCACCGCCGTGCTCTGCTTCATTTTCTCCTGGACCGAGTTCCTGATCTCGCTTCTGATGACCACCAACATCCGCACGATCCCGGTCAAGATCACCACCTTCGTCACCTCGACCGGCACCGAATGGGGACTGATCACGGCACTCGGCAGTGCCGCCCTCGTCCCCAGCTTCATCTTCATCCTGCTGGTCCAAAAACACCTCGTCCGCGGCCTCACCCTCGGCTCTTTGAAGAGCTGATCGGTCGGACCGCAAAGGCTCCAGGCTCTAGCACCCAGGGAGGTCACCGATGAGCTTTAGAGACTACGACAGGAAGACGTTCATCGCCGATACGGCACGAGCGTTCAGCCAGCGGCGGATCGGCCGCCGCACCTTCATGCGCCGCATGGCCATGGCCGGCGTCGGCTTCTCCGGCTTCGCCGCGACGTTCCTCGGCGGTGCCCGGCCCTTCAACGGGCTCACCAATCTCGGCACGCCCATGGCCATGGCGCAGACAACGGACGACGTCGCCGCCTGGCTGCGCGACGTCGGCCGCGCGTTTGCCGGCACCACCGTCCGCTACACCTCAGAGGCCACCCCGCCGACGGTGGTCGCCTCCGAGCTCAAGGGCGAGTTCGAGGAGCTGACCGGCATCACGGTCGAGATCGAGATCGTGCCGCTCGAGCAGGTGCTCGCCAAGGCCACGCTCGATGCCCAGGCACAGCTCGGCACCTACGACCTCTACTACCTCGACCAGGCCTGGGCCGCCCTCTTCGCACCCGATGTCTACAACCCGCGCGAATACTACGACAGCAAGCCCGAGCTCGCGATGCCCGGCTATGACTGGGACGACTTCTCGCCCGAGCTGGTCAAGGCGATCACCATCGCCAATGGCGAGCAGATGGGTGTCCCCTTCGACATCCCGATCTTCATCCTGATGTACAGGAAGGACCTTTACGAGAAGCACGGGATCGAGGTGCCGAAGACCTTGACCGATTTCATGGAGGTCACCAGGGTCCTGCACGAGGCCGAGAGCGGCAACGGCATCTTCGGCACCACGGGCCAGCTCCGCTCCGGCCACTACTCCCTCAACTGCGACTGGACCGCCTGGCTCTGGGCCAATGGCGGCTCGGTGTTCGACAAGAACCGGATGTTCGCGGGCGGCGACGAGGCCGGCATGAAGGGCATGGCGTTCATGCTCGAGCTCGTCAAATACATGCCGGCCGACGCCAAGACCTGGACCTGGGACGGCCAATGGCAGTCGATGGCGCAAGGCATCGCCGCCCACTGCATCTCCTGGGGCGAGTTCTTCCCGGGCCTCGACGGCGGCGACAGCCAGGTCGGCGGCGGCCTCATGGAAGCCGCCATCCCGCCCGAGGAGACGGCACTCCGCTCACCCGAGGATTGCGGCTTCAACGAGCTCCCGCATATCGGCCACCAGGGTGGCTCGTCGATCGCCCTCTCCCGCTACTCGCAGAACCCGGACGCGGCCTGGCTGTTCATGCAGTGGGTGACCTCCAAGGACGTCGTCGCCCGGTCCTCGACCGTGGGCGGCGGTGCCTCGCCGGTCCGCCTCTCCTCGTTCAAGGACCCGCGCGTGATCGAAGCCGCCAAGCCCGGCGCCGGCACCACCCGCCACTTCCCGGCGATCGAGTGGACGATCAACAACCGCATGGGCTCCGAGCCCTCCGACCTGCCCAGCTGGGCCGAGATCGCCAACAACGTGATCCCGGTCGAGCTCGGCAAGCTCCTGGTCGGCCAGACCGGCTCGGCGGAGGAAGCCATGGCCGCCATCGCAACCCAGGCCGACGCGCTCGCCGCCCCGTTCCGGGGCTGAGCCAACGGCGAGGCCACGAAGAAGAGAAGAGATCCGCGGAGGCAGCGCCTTATAACTCGAAATCACCGTCATCTGGTATGATGCCAGTC
>DAIRDJ010000019.1:0-41454 GCA_036796215.1 Geminicoccaceae bacterium | reverse complement strand
CCTAGGCTCGCCATGGCCTCGATCCCACTTTGTCCATGCGGAGCCTTTGCCATGACCCTGCTCGATCCCGACCGGATTTCGGTCGTCAAGCCCGGCGGCACCTATGTCGGCAAGCAGGGCTTCACCTACGGTGCGGGTGCCTCGGCCGAGACCGTGGGTGCCACGAAGATCTGCATGAACGTCTTGCCCATGCCGCCCGGCGCCAGGGCCAAGGCGCACTACCACGAGGGCATCGAGACCATCGCCTACCTGCTGGAGGGCCGCTGCACGGTCCGCTACGGTCAGCGCCTGGAGCACCGGGTCGAGCTGTCGGCCGGCGAGCAGGGCTTCGTGCCCGCAGACCTGCCGCACGCGCCGTGCAACGACAGCGACGCGCCCTGTGTCTGGCTCGTGGTGCATTCGTCCGGCAGCGATCAGGACGGCATCGTGATGCTGCCGGAGCTCGACGATATTCTGGCCAAGGAGGCGAGTGCCTGAGAGGGACCCGCGAGGTGATCGCCGGCCTCGCAGCCGTCGACATCACCGTCCACGGCCACATCATCGTCGGCAAGAACCGCCACAGCAGCCTCAAGGCGAGCGGGCTGATCTGACCTGCCGAACCGTCCGCCGGCGCTGGCGGCTCGGCGCTGGGTTGCCTAAGAAGAACGCCAGCGACCGCCCACGCACCGGGCCGGTCGATTGCAACGACAAGAATCGGGAGGCCCGAGCCATGGCGCAGCAAGACCCCACGACCAGCTCACCCGCGTTGGTTCCCGTCCTGCTGCCGGCGGGACCGCTCGCCGCCTATGGCGCCCGGCTGCTCGAGGCCGCCGGCTGCTCGGCCGCGGAAGGGCGGCGGGTCGCCGATCGGCTGGTCATGGCCAACCTCACCGGGCACGACAGCCACGGTGTCGCCCGCCTGCCGCGCTATGTCGGTCAGGTCGAGGGCGGCCTCGTGGTGCCGGATCGCCAGGTCACCACGCTCAGCGACGGTGGCGCCTTCGCCCTCCTCGACGGTGGTGCCGGCTTCGGCCAGACGGTGGGCGAGCAGGCGGTGGAGCTCGGCTGTGCGCGGGCCCGGACGCACGGCGTGGCGGTGATCGGCCTCGCCAATGCCGGCCATCTCGGGCGGATCGGCGACTGGGCCGAGCTCGCGGCCGCGCATGGCCTGGCCTCGATCCATCTCGTCAATGTCCGTGGCCGGAGCATCGTCGCCCCCTTCGGCACCGCCGACCGGCGGATGTCGACCTCGCCCTTCTGTGCCGGGGTGCCGGTGACCGGCGAGCCACCCATCATCCTCGACTTCGCCACCTCCTTCGTCGCCGAGGGCAAGGCGATGGTGGCGGCAGCCGGCGGCCCGCCCTTGCCGGAGGGTGCCCTGGTCGCCGCCGACGGGAGCCCGACCACCGATCCCGAGGCCCTCTACGGCCCGAGCGTGGCCCGGGCCGATCCCGACCCGTCAATGGGTCCGGGAGCGCTCAACGTCTTCGGCGGCCACAAGGGATCGGGGCTCAACCTCATGATCGAGCTCCTCGCCGGAGCCCTGACTGGCAGTGGCGTCAATCGCACGCTGAAGCACGACGACACCAGGCCCTTCGCCAACGGCATGCTCTCGATCTATCTCGACCCCGACCGCTTCGCCGGAACCGCGGCCTTCGAGGCCCAGGTCGAGGACTATGCCGACTATGTCCGAAGTGCCCGCCCGCTACCCGGCCACACCGCCGTGCTGCTGCCCGGCGACAAGGAGCGCCAGCGCCGGGCCGAGCGCGAGCGTGACGGCATCCCGCTCGCCCGCGGCACCTGGCAGGGCCTGGTCGCCCTCGGCGAGCGGCTGGGCGTCGATCTTGGTGACCTGCAGCCGACGCCAGCCGTCCCGCCCGCCGGCTGAGCCGCTCGCGCGGCCCGTTTTTCGCCGGCTCAGGACCGGCCGTAGCTGTCCTCGAAGCGGACGATGTCGTTCTCGTCGAGCTTGTCGCCGGTCTGCACCTCGATGAAGACGACCACCGCCTCGCCGCGGTTCTCGATCCGGTGCCTGATGCCGAGCGGCAAATAGACGTGGCTGTCGGGGCCGAGCTCGATGATCGCCTCGCCGCGGGTGACATGCGCGGTACCGGCGGTGATCACCCAGTGCTCGGCGCGGTGGTGGTGCAGTTGCAGGGAGAGGCAGCCGCCCGGGTCGACGGTGATCCGCTTGACGCAGAAGCCGGGTCCGACATCCAGGACCTCCCAGCGGCCCCAGGGCCGATCGTCGGCTTCACCTCGACTGTAGAGCACCTCGCTCATCGCACCTCTCCTTGCTGTTCACGGGCTGGCGGAGCTGTCGGCAGGCCAGCCGGGCCGTTGGCGGGCTAGCCGGCGCTGGCGGCAGCCGCGGTCGGCTCGCCGCCCTTCTCGGGATCGGGCTCGACGATTGGCGATGATCTGCCGCAGCTCCTTATTGGCCGTTTGCGGCCGCTGGTCGAATGTCTCGAGCCCGAGGCCGGCATCGGAGCCTGAGCCCGAGCGGCAGGCCGCTGTGCCGTATCTGGTCGGCCAAAAGGTCGGCATTCCGGTCGGAGCCCCGCCCGTCGGTCGGACAGTCGACAACGCCGATCTCCTCGATCCGGCCGCGACCGGTGGCAACGAACGGCAGCGCCTTGCCGTCGTAGAGGGCGACCAAGTTGTCCTTGGGCAGCCGGCCCGAGCGGCTCGGCCAAAGCGCAGCAAGTTCACCCGCCCACCGGGCGAGAAAGCCCTGACCCGAAGCTTGCGGCCGGGGGTCGGCGCCGAGCAGCGCCTCGCTCATCGGCCGGGCCATGGCACCTCACCCGGCTGCGTCTCGGTGAGCGCGGCCGCCGGCAGCGGGCCCGAGCGGTTCTCGAGGACGGCACAAGCGCGGTCGCCGAGCGGCGGGTCGATCCAGATCACCGTTCGTTGTCTGAAGCTGGGGCCATTCTCGTGCACGATCTCGATGTCCAGGGTGTAGCGACCGCGTGGGTCGCTCAAGAACGCGGGCGGTGTAGCACCATCCTCGCGTTCGTCTAGCCGCTGCCCCGGGGAATCCAAAGTGCTTTCGACGGCCGTGTCGAGGCCGCGCGCACGATCGAGGCCGGCCTCGACCAAGGGCGGCAGCGGTCGGCCGTCGGGCTCGGCGAGCCGGTGATGGACGGTGACGGCGTCTGCGAGGACGGCAAAGAGTGCCGCGTCCATGCCGAGCACCGAGCGCAGCACGGCGACATGGCGAAAGGGCCCGCGGCGCGGCCGGCCGACCCGCCCGGCGGCCGCGTCGTCGTCGGCCGTCGCCCCAGCGAGCCGGCGGGATCGTGCCAGTCGAGGATGGTACGGCCCAGCGCAAGGCCGGCGTCCTCGCTGCGGCCGAGGGCGGCGGCAGCAGTGGCGGCCGGCGCCTCGATCACGTCGTCGCTCGCCGCGTTGAGATCGATCTTCGCACTTTCGGGCCGGGCCGCGACCCGCCCGTCATAGAGCCCCTGGCGCCAGTCGAGAGGCCCCGCGCTCGACCAGCGATCCCGGCGCCGGGCGCTCACCGCGAGCTCCACCGCACTCGTCATCAGGGCTCGCGCCTCGATCACCTGGGCCGCGTGGCGGCTGGCCAGGGCCGTATCGCGGCCGAGCCCGACCATGGCGACGGCAAGCGCACTCATCAGGGCCACGAACCAGAGCACGGTGACGAGTGCAATGCGGGCGAAACTGAGCTCGATCTCGGGCTTCACCTGGATCTGCGTGACCCCGTTGATCTGGTACTCGAGCGGATCCTCGATCGAGATGATCTTGTCGGCTGCGGCATCCAGCGTGCGCAGCGCCCCGTAGAGGGTCGTGGTCTTGCCGCTGCCGGTCGGGCCGGTGACCAGGATCATGCCGTGCGGCGCCTTCAACTGACGCCGGAGCACGGCCTCGTTGTCGGGCATCAGCCCGATCTCGCCGAGCTCGACCGAGCCCGCCGCCTAGTCCAAAAGGCGCATGACGAGGCTCTCGCCATGGATGGTCGGCATGGTCGCGACGCGAAGGGCGATCGGCCGCTCGAGCAGGCGCAGCTGGCTGCGGCCATCCTGCGGCAGCCGGCGCTCGGCGATGTCGAGCTTGGCCAGGATCTTGATCCTGGAGACCACCGCCGCCGCCAGCTTGGCCGGTGACGACCCGATCTCCTTCAGCCGGCCGTGGATCCGGTAGCGCACGGCGAGCCGGTCGGGACAGGGCTCGATGTGGATGTCGGCGGCACCCATCCGGAGCGCATCGGTCAGGAGCTGGTTGACCAGCCGCACGACCGGCGCCTCGTTGGCGAGATCGCTCAGCTGCTCGACATTGGCCGCATCGTCGAGCCCGGGGAGCTCGAGATTGCCCGCGATCTCCTGCAGCGCCCGGCTGCCGCTCTCGAAGAGCCGCGCATAGGCGGCCTTGAGGTCCTCGACCGGCACGACCACCGGCACGACCTCGCGCTCGGCCGCCTTGATCGCCGCCTCGTCCGCCGGGTCCGCCATGCCGAGCCAGAGCGTGCTCGCGTCGACCGCGAGCGGCAGCACCCAGACCCGGCGCAGGAACCTGGGCGCGACGGTTTCGGCCAGTACCGGGGCCTCGGGGATCTCGGCAGCGCCCGCCTGCTCGAGCCCTTAGCGCTCGACCGTCAGCGCCGCCCAATCATAGCCGGGCAAGAGGCCGAGCTCGCTGAAAACGACCGGCAGGGGCGCGCGGGTGGCCGCTGCCCGAACCAGCGCCTGCTCGATCTCGGCGGCACCCAGCCGGCCGCGGTCGATCAGGATGGCGAGCCCCGGGCGGGTCGCACGGCTCCGCGCCGGATCGGCCCTTCTGGCTTCACGTCTCGCGCGGTGCGCGCGAAAAAGCTGCAGCATTGCGCGTCTCGCCGCGCCTTCGAGTGCCTAGCCTTCGCCCAGGCGATAGAAAGCCCGGGCGTTCTCCACCCAAAAATAGCGCAACTCCTCGTCGGAGGCACCCGCCAGCGCCTCGTCGAGGATCGCCACCCATTGCGGCAGGCCACCGGCCAGGGTCAGCACCGGCCAGTCGCTGCCGAAGACCAGCCGGTCGAAGCCGAAGGTATCGACAATGTGGTCGATATAGGGCCGCAGCTGCTCGGGGCGCCAGGCCTCGTGGTCGGCCTCGGTGATCAGGCCGGACATCTTGCACATCACATTGGGCACGGCCGCGAGCTCGGCGATCCGCGTTCGCCAGGGCTCGAGGCCGCCGGCCTTGATCGGCGGCTTGGCGATGTGATCGAGCATGAAGGTGACGTTGGGCAGCCGTCGGACGAGATCGACGACAGCACCCAGCTGGTGATGATAGATGCAGATCTCGAAATGGAGGTTGTTGCGCGGCAGGAGGTTGAGCCCGGCGATGAACGCATCGTCGAGCACGGCCTGGATGTCCGGCTCGTCCTGCAACAGGCGGCGAATGCCACGCAGCAGGGGAAACCGGGAGAGCGCGTCCAGATCCTCGGCCACGGCCTCGCCCTTCTCGAGCGGCGCATGGGCGACGATCGCCTGAACACGCGGCTCGGCGGCGGCGATCTCGGTCACCATTGCCGCCTCGTCGATATGCCGGCCTGCCTCGACGTCGCACTCGAGAAAGACCACGGCGTCGACCTCGACCTCGGCGCGCGCCGCATCGTACTCGGCGATCAGGTGAGGCGTGTTGATCGAAGGCGCCTCGTCCCCCCAGCGCAAGGGAATCCGCGCCGGGTCCCAGAGATGGACGTGCGTGTCGATGATTGGAAAGGCCGGCATGCGAACCTGCTCGATGAAGGAAAGTGACATTCGCGAATGATAACGGTCTGAGCGCGCTTGACCAGCGGGCTTGAGTAGCGAGCCGCGCCGCGGCCCGATCAGAGTGGCAGCGGACGCAGCCGCTGCTGACGTGGCGGATAAGCCTCGGGTGCCCGGTAGCTGCAGCCGCCGACCGCGAGCATGCTGGTCGGCAGACGGGCGACGACGATGGCACCAGCGGCCTCGAGCCGGGCGGCGATGCCGGGCGTGTCGCCCGCCACCTCGACCGCGAACGGCAGGACGGTGCCGCGGATCAGCCGCCCGTCGGCCGCCGCCACCCGGGCCAGCATCAGCTCCGGCGTGCTGCCCGGGGGAAAGATCGCGGTCACCCGCAGACTATCGGCCGCGGCCTTGCGACCGAGCTCGAGGACCAGGAACCCCGCCAGGGCCATCGCCAAAAGGGCGCAGCCGAGCACAAAGAGATGCCGCATCACGTGCTCACCGCTTGACGCCGCCCCGGGCCGTGCCTAGGCCCGAGCCGAGCAGCCAGAGGGCGCGCAATCGGGGGAGACTGGCAATGACGGGACGCCTGGCAGGCAAAACGGCGCTGATCACCGCGGCCGGGCAGGGCATCGGCCGCGCGTCGGCCGAGCTTTTCCGCGCCGAGGGTGCCACGGTGATCGCCACCGACCGCGACCTCGAGCTCCTGGCCGATCTCGAGGGCTGCCGCACACGGCAGCTCGATGTCACCGACAAAGCCGCGATCGAGGCCACCGCAGCGGAACTCGGCGCGGTCGACGTCCTCTTCAACTGTGCGGGCTTCGTCCATCACGGGACCATCCTGGCGTGCGACGAGGCGGCCTGGGCCTTCTCCAACGACCTCAACGTCACCGCGATGTACAGAACATGCAGGGCGTTCCTGCCGGCGATGCTGGAGAACGGCGGCGGCTCCATCGTCAACATGGCGTCGGTCGCCGGCAGCGTGAAGGGGGTGGTCAACCGCTTCGTCTACGGTACCACCAAGGCCGCGGTGATCGGGCTCACCAAGGCGATCGCCGCCGATTTCGTCGGCCGCGGCATTCGCTGCAACGCCATCTGCCCGGGCACGGTCGAGACCCCGTCGCTCGAGGAGCGGATCCGGGCCCAGGGTGATTATGACGAGGCCAAAGCCGCCTTCATCGCCCGCCAACCCATGGGCCGGCTCGGCAAGGCGGATGAAATCGCGTGGCTCGCACTCTATCTGGCGAGTGACGAGAGCGCCTATACGACCGGCCAGATCCATGTCATCGACGGCGGGATGGCGATCTAGCCAGGGACCGTCGGCGCCCGGTTTAGCTGATTTGGAGAACCATGTGGACGGCTCGACCAGCGCCAGACTGAAGATTCCCGACCTCTACGCCGAGGCCTTCCAGCTCATCAAGGCTGAGCCGGGCAAGTTCGCCGTCTTGAGCGCCATCGGCCTCGCCCCATCGTGGATCGCGAGCCTGTTGAGTGGCTCGATCGTCGTCTCCCTCGTCGTCCTCGCCGTGAGCCTGCCCATCGTGGCCCTGGCCAATGGTGCCCTCGTCGTCCTGGTGACGGCCCTGCGCAATCGCTCGACGATGAGCCTCAAGGAGCTCCTGGCCGGGCCTCGCGACGGTTTCGTCCGCATCACCATCGCCTATGTCCTCTTGAGCCTGGTGCTCGGCATCGGCTTCGTGATGCTGGTCGTGCCGGGCCTCATCGCCCTCGCCTTTCTTTGGGTCGCCTGGCCGCTGGTCGTCCTGGCGGACGCCAAGGGGATCGATGCGATGAAGCGCAGTGTCGCCATCGTCGACGGCCACAAGGTGACGATCACCGGCATCATCCTGGTGCTGGTCGGCATCTATATTGGTCTCGGCATCGTCCAGGTGGCCCTCGCCGGTGTGCTCGGCGCCGGCATCGGCGTCCTGCTCGGGGCACTGGTCGGCATCATCGTCAACTCACTGGCGATGACGCTGGTCACGCTGAGCTATCACCGGCTCGCAGCAGCCGCGACCGCGGTGGCCCCGGTCGACTGAACCCGATCTGTCGGACGGAGGGTTTCGCGACCTCTGGTTTTTGGCTGCCGTTAACGGAATTTTAGCGCGGCTCTGCCATTGTCCGCGGCGATTGTCCTTGGCCCGATAGTGGATGTCCGATGGAACAGCCGCCTTTGATCCCGCGCGCGAAGTGGCAGCCCGCGACCTTCGCCGAGCGTGGGGTCACGGTGCCCTTCACCACGCCGGTCCTGGCAATGGCCCGGCTGCGGCCGAGCGATGGCGGCCAGGCCGAGGTGATCGTCGCCAATCCGTCGGGGGCGGACGGCAGCTACGTCTTCCCGCTCAAGTCATTGAAGGATTTCACCACGCCCTCGATGCACGACCGGCTGTTGCTCGACATCCTCCTCGTGCTGCCGGCGATCTCGCCGAGCGACATCCGCAAGGCCGCGCGCAAGGCCGCGACCACCGGGGCGGCCGGGCGCGGTGCCGCCAAATCGGCCAAGGCCGCCGCCGCCCGCGAGACGCAGGAGCATCTGTTGACCAACCTGCTCTTGATCACCCAGCTCTTGCGGCAAGCGGGCTTTGCCGAGGTCGACTGGCGCCGGCTCGATCTCGGCAATCGCGATATCCGGGCCACCACGCGCCGCTATCTCACCCGCTACGAGGCGAAGCTCGGCATGAAGCCCGATGCCATGCTCGCCGTGGTCGAGGCGATGAGCCCGGCGATCGCCCCGATCGGCGTCGCCGGCGAGGCCTTCAAGGCGGTGCACGACGTGACGACCGAGCGGCTGCAGCAGATGGTGGCGTCGTTGCGCGACTGGTCCAAGGGCGAGGCCGTCGACCAGGCCAAGGGCGTCCAGCTCATTGCCGCTTGTGCCGAGTTCACCGTTGCCAAGGCGCATCAGGCTCTGGCGCGGGCGCGCAGCTACACCGACGACATGGTCGGCCTCATCTCGCGCTGGCAAGCGCGCGACAAGGGCCTGATGCGCGATCTCACCATGCCGGACTGGCTGCTCGACGGCTGGGCCGAGATCGCGGCCTTGTGGGAGGCCGCGGCCAGCGACGACCGCGAGGCGCAACGGGCTGTGATCGGCCGGATCGAGACCCTGGTCCCGGTGCTCCCCAAGGAAGCCTTCAGCGGGGCCGAGAGCGAGAGCGCGCCGCACCGGCAGCTCACCCAACGCCGCTGGGTCAAGCTCAACCAGGACTGGCGGGCAGGCTCGCTGTCCTTGGACGACGCCTCCCGGGTCGAACAAGCCAAGGGACTAGCCGCATGACGCCGCACGCGCTCTCCCGATCGGTCGTCGGCCGGTCTGCCGCCACGCCTTGCGCAACCGGGCACGGCACGGCCGGAATGCCCTGCCGATGACCGAGCTCGCGCCCGCCGGGCTCGCCGGCCTCTTTGCCGATATCAACGACAAGAAGCTCATGCAGGCCGTGGCGCTGATCGACCGGCTGCCGCAGCGCGGTGCCGTCGACGAGCTGCTCGTCCCGTTGCGGCCGCGCCTCAGGCAACTGAAGCCGCCCCGGCCGTTGACCTTCAAGCGGTTGCTGACCTTCCCGCTCGAGGAGCTCTTGGTGCCGGCCTTGGCCTGGCGACCGGGCTCGCCACGCCTGTCGCGCGACCTCTTGGGGGCGATCCACAAAGGGATCATCGGCAATCTGGACCCAGCCCTGAGAACCGCGATCGAGCAGCGCCTCGGCGGTCACACCATGCGCGACAAGGCGCTGTTGCTGGCGGCCGGCAAGGAGCTCTGGCCCGCCGCAGCGCAGGCGCTGAGCGCGACCTTGCAGGCGACCGCGGCCAGCGCTGACGGCAAAGGGCGCAATCGACGGCAGCAGCTGGAGATCGCCGCCGAGCTCCTGCGTATCGGCCCGGCCCTCGCCGATGTCTTCCTGGCACTGCCGGAAAAGCCGCTGCGCCAGGTCGAAGAGGCCGAGCTGGAACGCATCGGCAAGCTCTGGAAGGAGCTCGAAGGCATGGGCGGCGACGCCTTGAGTCTGGGTGCCGAGGCGCTCGGCCAGCGGCTCGGCGATGCCGCGGTGATGCTGACGGTGCTGCAGCAGGCGGGCGATGGCAAGGTTTCGGCGATGCGCTTGTCGGCCGCCGGCGAAGCGGGCCGGCGGGTGGTGTCCGAGCTCGACGCCGTCGCCGAGCAGCTGCGCCGCGCCGGACGCCAGCCGGCAACCGCGCTGGCCGAGGAGATCGTCCAGCTGGTCGGCACGCTGAGCGCGCTCGATGCCGGGCCGCCGGACCTGCCGGTCGACCGCGCCGGGCTCAAGCAGATCGCGCACAAGACCGCCAAGGCCGTCGAGGGCCATCTGCAGAACGTCGTCTACGGCGAGGTTCTGGACGGCTTCAAGGCCCTTGGCTCGCCGGATGCGGACGACGCGACCGTCCTTGCGGTCGAGGCCGCAGCGCGGGCTGCCCGCAAGCTGGGTGCTGCCGGCCGGCAGCTCGGTCTCAAGGGTCCGATCGATCTCGTCGTCAAGACCGCTCTCGACGACTACCGGCGGGTCATCGCCAAGGCAGGCCGCAGCGAGGCCGACGAGGAACGGGTGATGGACCAGCTGCGCATTGTCGAGATCATCTTCGGTCCCGACGCCGCAGCCGAACTCCTGATGGCCCGCCACCAGGGCAGCATGCCGAAGACCATCTGACCCACCCGACCGCGGACCGGCTTCAAGACAATGGCGACTTTCCCTGGGCACGACCCGGTGAACCGCGCCGGAGGTCGGTCCGGTTGAGTGGCGCGGCCACAGCGGCTTGCTCTGGCATGGCGTGGCAGGGCGCCCCGGCCCCGGCCGGCGGGATGTTGCCGATGGGCTCGAGCAGCCGGTGATTGGTGAACCAGTCGACCCTTGCGAGCAGCAGCGAAGCAACCCCGCCAGCGAAGCTGCGGCCTTCAGGAGAAGGCCGAGGCCCAGGGTGCGCGTGCCACGGCAGCCAGGCTTCGCCAGGAGCCGCGGCGGTGGATCACCTCGGTCTCGTAGCGGCCGATGACCGCTTCTGCCAAAGCAGTGTCGCAGCTGTCCCCGACGCTGCCGACCGAAGCTTCGAGACCGGCCGCGGCGAGCCGCTCGGTGCATCTGATCGAAACCTATTGAACAGCATCGAAGGCCGAACGACGATCGAACCGATCCCTGAAAGGGACGCGGCCAGGAGGCCCTGGAGGGATCGCTCTGGTGGATCGGGCCGTCACGCCGCCCCCCGGACGTCGGTCGTGCAGCGCCTGCTCGAGGGCGTCGAGGATGGAGCCGGCCCGGTTTTCGAAAGAGGGGGCCGTGGAGGAAACACGCCAAGCGACGATGCGGCGGGCGAAGGCGTCGATGACGAGAGCCGCATAGCCGAAGCGACGATGCTCGCCGGCCAGCGCCCGCAGCCGCTCGCGCAGTCTGGCCTGTTCCCGCGGCCGAACCGGCTCGCAATCCGCCAGCGGCCGCGCGATGCCCGCCAGGCTGCAGGGCCCCAAGATCGACCGAGAGGGTCGCGACAGCCCGTGCTCCGTCTGAGCCAGGGCCACCGCTGCGCGTCGGGCGGCAGGCGCTACCAGTTCTTTCCAGAAGCCCCTTCAGCGCCTCGTTGTCAAGCAGCGCCTCGGCCAGCAGTTCCCTCAGCCGGCGGTTCTCCTCCGCCAGCGCCTTCAGCCGCTCAGGTCCGAAACGGTCAGCCCGCCTTACTCGGCCCGCCACTCGTAGAACGTCGTCTGCGAGACGTTGCGGCGCCGGCAACGCCCGTCGAGCTTCGCCCCGGCCTCGTACGCCCGGGGGATCCCGATGATCTGCGCTTCGCTGAACCGGCTCTGGCGCCTCTGTCCTGCTTGCGAACCAAGGTAGAACAGACACACCTTGTCCATGGCCCTCCTACAGGGGGCCGAGTCACGACAAGACCCGCTACGTCATCGCCTGGCGGCCTTGCGCCACCACGATGCGGGCCTTCGACGCGACGGCAACGCCGGCGGATATCGTCGGCGCGTCTGGCTGTGGCAGTGCTACCACAACCGATGCCTGCGTCGTCCACACCCGCCTGCTCCGCGTCGCCGAGACACGGGGCGAGGCGCTCCGGTCGAGCTGCCCGGCGACGGCCGCTGCCGCTGCAGCCAGCGTTCGCGCCTTATCGTCCGGCTCGACGCTTGCGTCGGCCGGCGTGGCGGCGACCCGGTCGCTGCTGGCAGGGCCGCCGCAAGGCCGCATCGCGACACCGTCCGGTCTGCCCATGCGCTCAAAGGCATCGTCGCGCTCGAAGCCCGAACGCGCCCCTCGCCAACACCGCCGAAAACGCTTGCTTCGCGGGGCCACTCCAGCTTCGATCACCGGTGCGACGGTCGCCGAGGGGAGAGCAATCGGCATGGGGCTCGAGGTCAACCGCGAGGTGTTCGTCACCTGTGCCGTGACCGGTGCCGGCGACAGCACCGGCCGCTCCGACAAGGTGCCGGTGACACCAGAGGCGATCGCGCGCGCCGCGATCGAGGCGGCCGCAGCCGGTGCCGCGATCGCCCATCTCCACGTCCGCGACCCCGCGACCGGCAAGCCCGCCCGCGACCCCGCCCTCTACCGTGCCGCCGTCGAGGCGATTCGCAAGGCCGGCGTCGATGTCGTCTTGAACCTGACGGCCGGCATGGGGGGCGACCTCACCCTGGGCTCGGTCGAAAACCCGCTGCCGCCCGCCGCCGACGGCACCGACATGGCCGGTGCCACCGAGCGCCTCGCACACGTGGCCGAACTGTTGCCCGAGATCTGCACCCTCGACTGCGGCTCGATGAATTTCGGCGGCGGCAACTACGTCATGACCAACACCCCCGGGATGCTCGAGGCGATGGCCCGGCAGATCAAGACCCTGGGCGTGCGTCCCGAGATCGAGGTGTTCGATACCGGCCATCTCCGCCTCGCCAGATGGTTGCACGAGATCGGGGCGCTCGACGAGCCGGTCCTCGTCCAGCTCTGCATGGGCATTCCCTGGGGTGCGCCGGACGACCTTGCGACGTTTGCCGCTATGACCACGAACCTGCCCGAGGGCTGGACCTTCTCGGCCTTCTCGATCGCCCGCAACCAGCTGCCCTATGTGGCCCTGGCCGCCCTTGCCGGCGGCAACGTCCGGGTCGGCCTCGAGGACAATCTCTGGCTGGAGAAAGGGATGCTCGCGACCAACGGACAGCTGGTCGAGCGCGCGGTCGCCATCCTCCAGAACATGGGCTGCCGCATTCTCGGTCCCGCCGAGGTCCGCGAGCGCCTCCGGCTCGAGAAGCGCTGGGCCTGATGACCGAATCCGCACGGCCTGGGATTAGCACCGCCGCCGTCATCGGCGGCGGTGTCATCGGTGCCGGCTGGGTGGCACGGCTCGTCCAGAACGGCATCGACGTCCAGCTCCATGATCCCGCACCCGGCACCGCCGCCAGGGTCGAGGCGGTGGTCGCCAATGCCGAGCGTGCCTGGGCGAAGCTCACCATGGCGCCGCTTGGCCGGCGCGGCGGCATCACCATGGCCCCGACCATCGCGGCCGCCGCCGGCAAGGCCGACTGGCTGATCGAGGCCGTGCCCGAGCGGCTGGAGCTCAAGCACGCCGTCTATGCCGAGCTCGAAGCCGCGGTCGCCCCCGGCGTGCCGATCGCGTCCTCGACTTCTGGCATCCTGCCGAGCGACCTCCAGGCACCGCTGCGGCACCCCGAGCGCCTGCTCGTCGCCCACCCGTTCAACCCGGTCTACCTCCTGCCGCTGGTCGAGCTCGTCGGCGGCAAGGCCACGGACCCGGGCCTGATCGACAGGGCCTCGGCCTTCTACGCGGCGCTCGGCATGCACCCCCTCCATGTCCGCCGCGAGATCCCGGCCTTCATCGCCGACCGGCTCTTGGAAGCCCTCTGGCGCGAGTCGCTCTGGCTGATCCGGGACGGCATCTGTACGACCCGGGAGCTGGACGATGCCGTCCGCTTCGGCTTCGGCCTTCGCTATGCCCAGATGGGCGTCTTCGAGACCTACCGGATCGCCGGCGGCGAGGCCGGCATGCGCCATTTTCTCGCCCAGTTCGGCCCCTGCTTGACCTGGCCCTGGACCCGGCTCACCGATGTCCCCGACCTCGACGAGGACCTGATCGAGACGATCGCGAGCCAATCCGACGCCCAGTCCGGCGCACTCGGCATCGCCGAGCTCGAGCGTATCCGCGACGACAACCTCGCCGGCATCCTCCGGGCCTTGAAAGGCAATGACTGGGGCGCCGGGAAGACGCTTCGCCGCCATGAGCGCCGCCTCTACGACGCCGCCGCACCGACAGGAGAGCCCGACCTCACGCAACCGATCCGGACCCTGGAGCGCCGCGTCCCGCCCGAATGGGCCGGCGACAACAACCACATGAAGGAGGCCCACTCTCTGACCTGCTTCTGCGCCGCCTCGGACGCCCTGCTGCGCCTGATCGGCATCGATGCCGACTACCTGGCCGAAGGCGGCTCCTACTGCGCGGTCGAAACCCATATCCGCCACCTCGCCCAAGCCCGGGTCGGCGAGCCCATCCACGCGCTCACCCGGGTGATCGACGGCAGCGGCAAGCGCCTCCGCCTCTTCCACGAACTCTTTGACAGCAAGGGAGAGTGCCTCGCCACCGGCGAGCACATGCTGCTCCACGTCTCGCTCGAAACCCGTCGTGCCAGCGCGCCCGGCCCGACCGTCCGCCAGCGCCTCGACATGATCGCTGCCCACCACGCCCGTTTGCCGAAGCCCGACGGCCTTGGCCGGGCGGTCGGCGATCCGCGCTAGGGGGCGGCCTTGGACTTCGCGCTCACGGACGAACAGCGCCTGATCGTCGAGACCACGCGCGCCTTCGTCGAGAGCGAGCTCTACCCGCACGAGGCCGAGGTCGAACGGACGGGCATCCTCCGCCGCGAGCTCGTCGAAGAGCTGAAAGCCAAGGCGATCCGGGCCGGGCTCTACGCCGCCAACATGCCCGAGGAGGTCGGCGGTGCCGGCCTCGATACGCTGACCTGGCTGCTCTACGAGAAGGAGCTCGGCCGCGCCAACTACGCCCTGCATTGGACCTGCGTCGCCCGGCCCTCGAACATCCTGCTGGCCGGCACCCCGGCGCAGCGCGAGCGCTACCTCTACCCTTGTGTCAAGGGCGAGAAATGGGACTGCCTCGCCATGTCCGAGCCCGGCGCCGGCTCGGATCTTCGCGGCATGAAGGCAACGGCGAGGCGCCATGGTCCGGACTGGGTCCTCAACGGCACCAAGCATTTCATCAGCCATGCCGACATTGCCGATTTCGCCATTACCTTCATGGCCACGGGCGAGGAGCAGGGACCGCGGGGGCCGCGGAAGCTGATCACCGCGTTTTTCGTCGACAAGGGCACCCCCGGCTTCACCGTACGTCCGGGCTACACCAACGTCTCGCACCGCGGCTACACGAACGCCATCCTCGAGTTCGACGACTGCCGCCTGCCGGCTGATGCCGTGCTCGGCGAGGTCGACCGGGGCTTCGCGGTCGCCAACGAGTGGCTGGGCGCCACCCGTCTCCAGGTGGGGGCGACCTGCCTCGGCAGAGCCGAGCGCGCCTTTGCCCATGCGCTGGACTGGGCCGCTTCCCGTGAGCAGTTCGGGCAGAAGATCGGCAAGTTCCAGGGAGTCGGCTTCAAGCTCGCCGACATGGCGGTCGAGATGAAGGCGGCCGAGTTGATGATCCTTGAGGCCGGTTGGGCCTCTGACCAGGGTATCGCCACCGACGCGCAGATGGCGATGGCCAAGCTCAAGGCCACCGAGATGCTCGCCATGGTGGCCGACGAGGCGATCCAGATCCATGGCGGCATGGGCCTCATGGAGGAGCTGCCGCTCGAGCGCATCTGGCGGGACGCCCGGATCGAGCGGATCTGGGAAGGGACCAGCGAGATCCAGCGCCACATCATCGCCCGGGCGCTGCTCAGACCCCTGGGCGCGTGAGGCGAGGGTGCGCGAGCTCGAGCGCCTGCTCCGCCCCCGCTCGATCGCCGTCTTTGGCGGCAGCTGGGCCATGACCGTCGTCGAGCAATGCCTGAAGGCGGGGTTCGACGGGCCCATCTGGCCCGTCCACCCGACCCGGACCGAGGTCCATGGCCTCGCCACCTTCCAGCGCATCGATGACCTGCCCGACGCCCCCGATGCCGCCTTCATCGGCGTCAATCGCGAGGCCACGATCGGGATCGTCCGGGGCTTGCGCGAGCGTGGGGCGGGCGGTGCCGTTTGCTTCGCCTCGGGTTTCAGCGAAAGCGAGCCCGAAAGCAGCGGCGGTGCCGGCCTCGAGCGGCAGCTCCTGGAAGCCGCCGGGCCCATGCCGTTTCTCGGGCCCAACTGCTACGGCTTCATCAACTATCTCGACGGGGCGCTGCTCTGGCCCGACCAGCACGGCGGCAGCGCCAGCGGGCACGGCGTCGCCATCCTCGCGCAATCCTCCAACATGGCGCTCAACATCACCATGCAGCGCCGCGGCCTGCCGATCGCCTATGTGATCACGCTCGGCAACCAGGCCCGGCTCGATGCCGCCGCGGTGGCATCCTGCCTGCTCGACGATCCGCGCGTCACCGCCATCGGCCTCCACCTCGAAGGCATCGCCAGGATCCGCGGCTTCGAGGCCATGGCCGAGAAAGCCCGTGCCCGCGCCAAGCCCGTGATCGCCTTGAAGGTCGGCCGGTCCAAGGAGGCCCGCGCCCAGACCCTCTCGCACACGGCATCCCTCGCGGGCTCGGCCGCCGGCAGCACGGCCTTTCTCGACCGCCTGGGCATTCCCGCCGTCACCACGCTGCCGGTCTTCCTCGAAACCCTGAAGCTGCTGCATGTGCACGGCCCGCTCGCCGCCAACCGTCTCCTCTCGGTCAGTTGCTCGGGGGGCGAAGCCGGGCTGATGGCCGACCTCGCGATCGATCATCGGGTCACCTATCCGCCCTTTCCACCGGCGCAGAGCGCCCAGCTGCGCGCCACCCTCGGCCCCAAGGTCACGATCGCGAACCCGCTCGACTACCACACCTACATCTGGGGCGACGGCGAGGCGATGTGCCGGACCTTCACAGCCGCTCTCGAGGGGCCGTTCGATCTCGGCCTCTTCGTCCTAGACTGGCCGCGGCCCGACCGCTGCACCGCACCGGGCTGGGACATCGCCCTCGACGCCATCATCCACGCGGCCAAGACGACCGGCACACCCACCGCCATCGTCGCCTCGCTGCCCGAAAACCTGCCCGAAGAGCTGGCCTTTCGGCTGGTCGAGGCCGGCATCGCCCCACTCGCCGGGATGGAGGAGGCGCTCATCGCCATCGAGGCCGCCGTCGAGGCGGGTCGAAGCCTCGACCGGCCGTCGCCAACGCCAGTGGCCCTCGCCGGAGAAGCCGGTGACGCCGGGATCGTCCTCACCGAGGCCGAGGCCAAGACGGTGCTCGGCCGCTACGGCCTCGCCGTCCCGAAGTGCGTGATCGTCGAGGACCCTGGTCTGCTCCTCAGCGCTGCGGCCGGGCTCCGCTATCCCTTGGCGCTGAAGGGCCTCGGGATCGCGCACAAGAGCGACGTCGGCGCTGTCGCCCTCGGCCTGCGCGATCCGGACGAGCTGGCCCGGGCGGCCGAGCGGATGGCGGGCATCAGCAGGCACGGCTTTCTCGTCGAGGAGATGGTCGACGGCGGCGTTCTCGAGCTGATCCTCGGCATCGTCGCCGACCCGCCCTACGGCTTCGTCCTGACCATCGGTGCTGGCGGTCTCTTGACCGAACTCTGGCAGGACAGCGTCAGCCTGCTCTTGCCGTCAAGCGGCATCGAGATCGAACGGGCCTTGCAAAACCTCCGTCTCTACGCCGTGCTGCAAGGCTATCGCGGCCGTCCAGGCGGCGACATCCGCGCCGTCGTCCGGGCCGTCCAGGCGATCGCTGCCTATGCGGCCGACCACCGCGACCGCCTCCTCGAGCTCGACATCAACCCCCTGATCGTCCGCCGCGAGGGTGCGATCGCCGCCGACGCGCTGATCCGCCTCGCCGCCCCGAAGGAGGCCGCCACGCCATGAACGACCCCAACCGCGCCGAGGCCGGCCGCACCGAACCCATCCGCACCGAACGACGGGGCCACGTCCTCGAGGTCACCCTCGACCGCCCCAAGGCCAACGCCATCGATCTCGCCACCAGTCGCGTCATGGGCGAGGTCTTCAAGGGCTTTCGCGACGATCCCGAGCTGCGCGTCGCCCTCCTCACCGCTGCCGGCCCCAAGTTCTTCTGCCCCGGCTGGGACCTCAAGGCCGCGGCCGAGGGCGATGCCGTCGACGGCGACTACGGCGTCGGCGGCTTCGGCGGGCTGCAAGAGCTGCCCGGGCTCAACAAGCCCGTGATCTGCGCCGTGAACGGCATCTGCTGCGGCGGCGGGCTCGAGCTCGCCCTTGCCTGCGACATCATTCTCGCGGCCGAGCACGCCACCTTTGCGCTTCCCGAAATCCGCTCCGGCACCGTGGCCGATGCCGCCTCGATCAAGCTGCCCAAGCGCATCCCCTACCACATCGCCATGGAGATGCTGCTCACCGGCCGCTGGCTCGACGCCGCCGAGGCGCATCACTGGGGCTTCGTCAATCGGGTCGTGCCCGCGGACCAGCTCCTGCCTCGTGCCCGCGAGATCGCCGAGCACATCGCCGCCGGCCCGCCGCTGGTCATGGCCGCGATCAAGGAGATCGTGCGCGAGGCCGAGGCCATGCGGTTCCAGGACGCGCTCAATCGCATCACCAGGCGCCAGTTCCGCACGGTCGACACGCTCTACGGCAGCGAGGACCTGCACGAGGGCTTCAAGGCCTTCGCCGAGAAGCGCGATCCGGTCTGGAAAGGCCGCTGACGGTTACTCATTCGCCTCTGGGATACCGCTTTTCCTCCTCCAGCAGGTTCAGATCCATGTGGTTGCGCATGTACCGCTCGGACGCCCGCTGCAGTGGCTGGTAGTCCCAGGGATAATAGGCGCCGTTCCTTAAGCTTCGGTAAACGAGCAGCCGCCGCGCCTGGCTCTGGCGGACCTCCATGTCGTAGGCGCCCATGTTCCAGAACGTTTCGGCAAGTGCCGAAAGCCGTTCAAAATCAGTGATATAGGCCGGATCGCCAGCGCGGTTCAAAAGCTCGTCGGGGTCGGCCACGAGATCGAAAAGCTGCGGCGGGTCGGCGGGGGACACCACGAGCTTGAACCGCGCGTCACGGATCGCCGCCATGGGGGCGATCGACCCTTCCGCCGCATACTCCATCCGCACCGGCCCGCTACGCGCGGCACCCGCAGCCACCGGCAGGAGGCTCTCGCCGTCGGTCCAGGGGGCGATCCCGGCGAGATCGATGCCCGCCAGATCGGCCAGGGTCGGCAAGACGTCGAGCGTGCTCACGGGAGCCTCGATGGTTGCGGCCGGCAGGCCCGGTGCCGCCAGCAGCAAGGGTACGCGAACCGAGCCCTCGAAGAAGCCCATCTTGAACCAGAGGCCGCGCTCGCCCAGCATGTCGCCGTGATCGCTGAGGAAAAGCACGATGGTCCGCCGGGCCTGCCCTGTCCGCTCGAGCACGCCCAGGAGCTCGCCGATCGTCTCGTCGAGATAGCTGATATTGGCGACATAGGCCCGCCTCGAGCGGCGGACATGCTCATCATCGATGGCGAAGCGCCGCCAATCCGAGGCGTCGAGAAGCCGCCTCGAATGCGGGTCCTGATCGTCATAGGCGAAGGCCCCGACCCGCGGCGCGAGCGCGTCGCAATCGGCATAGAGATCCCAGAACCGCCCTCGCGCCACGTAGGGGTCGTGCGGATGGGTGAAGCTCACGGCCAGGCACCAGGGGCGATCGTCCGCACGCCGTGCCAGATCGTAGAGCTTCTGCGTCGCGAGGAACGCCACCTCGTCGTCGTACTCGAGCTGATTGGTGATCTCCGCGACCCCCGCACCGGTGACCGAGCCCAGATTGTGGTACCACCAGTCGATCCGCTCGCCCGGTCGCGTCCAGTCCGGCGTCCAGCCGAAATCGGCGGGGTAGATGTCCGTCGTCAGCCGCTCCTCGAAGCCGTGCAGCTGGTCGGGACCGACGAAATGCATCTTGCCCGAGAGGCAGGTGGCGTAGCCCGCCGCCCGCAAGTGATGCGCGAAGGTCGGGATCTCGGCCGAGAACTCGGCGGCGTTGTCGTAGACCCGGGTTCGCCTGGGCAGCTGCCCCGACATGAAGGAGGCCCGGCCGGGCGCGCACAAGGGACTCGCCGTATAGCTGTTGACGAACCGCACCGATCGTTCGGCCAGTGCCCGAAGATGCGGTGTGTAGAGGAAAGCAGCGGGGCCGTCCGGGAAGAAGGTGCCGTTGAGCTGATCGACCATAAGGATCAGGATGTTCGGCCGCACCGTCATTTTTCGCCGCCCTCGAAAAAGCCACTGCCGCCTCGGCTGCTAGCCCTGTATGCCTGAGCTGGAGTGAAAAGGGAGGTGAGCCATGAGCGAGCTGCCGCGCCATGCCCGGGTCGTGATCATCGGCGGTGGGGTCGTCGGCGTCTCGGCGCTCTATCATCTGGCCTTGGCCGGCTGGACCGATTGCGTGCTCATCGAGAAGAACGAGCTCACCGCCGGCTCCACCTGGCACGCCGCGGGCAATGTTCCGACCTTCTCGGCCTCCTGGTCGATCATGAACATGCAGCGCTACTCGGCCGAGCTCTATCGCGGGCTCGCGGACGCCACCGGCTATCCGATGAACTACCACGTCACGGGCTCGGTCCGCCTCGGCCACTCGGCCGAGCGTCTGCGGGAATTCAAGCGCGTCGTCGGCATGGGCCGCTACCAGGGGATGGAACTCGACATCCTCTCACCCGACGAGATCAAGAGCCGCTACCCGTTCGCCGAGACCCACGATCTCAGCGGTGCGCTCTTCGACCCCTATGACGGCGACATCGACCCGGCCCAGCTCACCCAGGCGATGGCCAAGGGGGCGCGTGACCTCGGCGCCAGCATCGTCCGCTTCTGCCCGATGGCCGGGGCCGTGCGCGAGGGCGACGAGTGGCGCATCCAGACGCCCAAGGGCGACATCATCTGCGAGATCGTCGTGAATGCCGCCGGCTACTACGCCCGCGAGGTGGGCCGCCATTTCGGCCGCGACGTGCCGATGATGGTGATGAGCCACCAGTACATGCTGTTCGAGACCATCCCCGAGCTCGAGGCCTGGTCGAAGGAGGTGGGGCACAAGCTGCCGCTGCTCCGCGACGTCGACAGCTCCTACTATCTCCGCCAGGAGAAGTTCGGGATGAATCTCGGCCCCTATGAGCGCAACTGCCGGGTGCACTGGGCCACGCCGGACGATCCGATGCCGGACGACTTCTCCTTTCAGCTCTTCCCCGACGATCTCGACCGGCTCGAATGGTACCTCGAGGACGCCATGGCCCGCGTCCCGATTCTCGGCACCGCCGGTCTCTCGCGGACCATCAACGGCCCCATCCCCTACACGCCGGACGGCAACCCCTTGATCGGCCCGATGCCGGGCGTCCCCAATGCGTTCGAGGCCTGTGTCTTCACCTTCGGCATCTGCCAGGCGGGTGGTGCCGGCAAGGTGCTCGCCGAATGGGTGACGCGCGGCGAGACCGAATGGGACATGTGGTCCTGCGACCCCCGGCGTTTCACCAGCTTCTGCGATCAGCCCTACTGCATCGCCAAGGGCATGGAGGTCTACGGCCACGAATACGCCATGCACTTCCCCCGCCACGCCTGGCCCGCCGGCCGGCCGCAGAAGCTCTCCGCCGTCCACGACCGGACGACGGCCCTGGGTGCCCAGTACGGTGCCGCGAATGGCTGGGAGCGCGCCAATTGGTACGCCAGGCCCGGCGATGAAGTCTCCGAAGAGGCGACCCAGACCTGGGCGCGCGAGGGCCCCTGGCACCAGCGCATCCGCGAGGAATGCCTCGCCGTCCGTGACGCAGCGGGCCTGCTCGACCTGCCCGGCTTCTCCCGCTTCAGGCTCGAAGGCGATGGGGCACGGCCCTGGCTCGACCGGCTGGTCACCGGCCGCATTCCCAAGCCCGGCCGGCTCGGGCTCGGCTATTTCGCCGACGACGCGGGGCGGATCGTCACCGAGATGTCGATCCTCGCCATGGAGGATGGCAGTTTTCGCCTGATCACCGCGGCTGCCGCCCAATGGCACGACCGCGACTGGCTCCTGAAGCACCTCGCACCGGGCCTGAGCCTCACCGACGAGACCGAGGATCTCACCTGCCTCCTGCTCACGGGCCCGCTCAGCCGTGCCATCCTGGCGCCGCTGACCAACGCCGACCTCGCCCGGCCCTGGCTCGGCCACCAGCCGGCCGAGGTCGCTGGCCGGGGCTGCCAGCTCGTGCGCGTCTCCTTCGCGGGCGAGCTCGGCTGGGAGATCCACTGCCCGCCGGACGCCGCCCCAGCGATCTGGGATGCGCTGCTGCGCGAGGGCGAGCCCGAGGGGCTTCGACCCTTCGGCATGTTCGCCCTCGACTCGCTCAGGCTCGAGAAGGGCTACCGCGCCTGGAAGGGCGACCTCTCCACCGACTACACCGTGCTGCAAGCCGGGCTCGAGCGCTTCGTCGACTGGACCAAGCCCGATTTCAAGGGCAGGGCGGCCCTCCTCGCCGAGCGTGAAGCCGGCTTGAAGCGCCGCTTCGCCACCCTCGTCGTCGAGGCTGGCGATTGCGACGCGCCCTACATGTCGACCGTCTGGCAGGGTGATCGGGTCGTCGGCGAGACCACCTCGGGCGGCTGGGGGCACCGGGTCGACCACTCGATCGCCCTGGCCGTCGTCAGCGCCGATCTCGCCCGCCCCGGCACGAGCCTCGAGGTCGAGATCTTCGGCGAGCACTTTCCCGCCGAGGTCCAGTCGGAAGGCCCGCTTTGGGACCCCGATAACGCCCGCATCAGGGCCTGAGGAGTCGAGCCATGGCCGAGACCGTCCTCGACGAACCCGTTCCCCAGGAGCCGCGGGGCCGCCGCTCCGGCGGCCGGGCCGCCCGCCAAGCGCTGAGGTCAGCCCCTCTGGCGCAGAACCTCCGCCCGGTGCGGCCGGGGCTCGAAGGCGGCCAGTACCGCCCGCTCAGCGAGGCGGGCGTGCAGCGCATCCACGAGGCGGCACTCGACGCGCTTGAGCAGATCGGCCTTGCCGACGCCCCACCCTCCGGCATCGAGATCATGATCAATGCCGGTGCCGTGCTCGGCGACGACGGCCGCCTTCGCTTCCCCCGTGCCCTAGTCGAGCACATGCTGAGCCTCGCCGCCCGCAACATCACGCTCTGCGCTCGCAATGCCGCCTTTGACCTCGATCTTTCCGGCAGCCGCGTGCACTACGGCACCGCCGGGGCCGCCGTCCACGTGGTCGATGTCGAGACCCGCACCTACCGCCAGAGCACGGCCCAGGACCTCTACGACGCGGCAAGGCTCACCCAGGCGCTCGACAACATCCACTTCTTCCAGCGCGCGATGGTCTGTCGCGACATCCCCGACAATTACGAGATGGACGTCAACACGCTTTATGCCTGCTGTGCCGGCACCACCAAGCATGTCGGCACCAGCTTCTCCGACCCCGCCCATGTCGCGGGCTGCTTCGAGCTCCTGCATCTGATCGCAGGCTCCGAGGAGGCTTGGCGGGCGAGGCCGTTCGTTTCCAACTCCAACTGCTTCGTCGTGCCGCCGATGAAGTTCGCGACGGAGAGTTGCCTGACCATGGAGGCCTGCATCCGAGCCGGCATGCCGATGCTGCTGCTCTCGGCGGGCCAGGCCGGCGCCACCGCACCGGCACCGCTCGCCGCCGCCATCGTCCAGGCGGTGGCCGAGTGCCTGGCCGGCGTGGTCTACGTCAACGCCATGGCCCCCGGCCACCCGGCGGTCTTCGGCACCTGGCCCTTCGTCTCGGATCTCCGTACCGGGGCGATGTCCGGCGGCTCGGGCGAGCAGGCGCTCTTGACCGCGGGCTGCGCCCAGATGCACCGCTTCTACGGCCTGCCGGGCGGGGCTGCGGCCGGCATCGCGGATGCCAAGCTGCCCGACATGCAGGCCGGCTGGGAACAGGCGATCTCCAACGTCATGGCGGGCCTGGCCGGCCTCAACCTCGTCTACGAGGCCGCCGGTATGCACGCCTCGCTCCTGGGCTTCTGCCACGAGAGCCTGATCCTCGGCGACGACCTTTTGGGCCAGGTGCTGCGCTGTGTCCGCGGCATCGAGGTGACCGAGGACAGCGTCTCGCTCGATGCCATGCGCGAGGTCTGCCTCGGTGGCCCCGGCCACTATCTCGGCCACCCGCAGACCCTGGGCCTGATGCAGAGCGAATACGTCTACCCGCTGACCGCCGACCGCACGAGCCCCAAGGAATGGGTCGAGCTCGGCAGGCCCGACCTCGTCGCCAAGGCCAGCCGGCGCAAGCACGAGATCCTAGCGGCATCCCAGGCCCCCCTCTTCGCCGCCGAGACGGACGCGGCCATCCGGGAGCGGTTCCGCATCCATGTCTGAGCTCGAGCCAGAAAAGGTGTCGGACACCTTTTTGCCGGCGAGCGCGATGCGCCTCGGCTTCGTCGGCCTCGGCGAGCTCGGTGGCCATCTCGCCGCCAGCCTCGCCCGGGCCGGCTTCGACCTCGTCGTCCACGACCGTGACATGGGCCGTGCCGACCGACACCTGGCCACCGGCGCGCACGGTGCCGAGAGCCCGCGCGAGCTCGCCCGCGACCGCGATGCGGTCCTCACCTGCCTGCCCTCGCCGAGCGCGTCGCGCGCGGTCCTGGCCGAGCTCCTCGAAACCCTGCCCGAGGGTGCGACCTGGATCGAGCTTTCGACGCTCGGCCCCGACGACATCCGCGCCCTGGCCGCGCATGCCGAGGCCCGAGGCATCCGCACCCTCGAGGCGCCCGTCACCGGCGGCGTGCATCTGGCGGCGAGGGGCGAGATCACCGTGCTGACCGGCGGCGACGACGCGCTCGCCGCCCAGTTCGCCCCGGTCTTCCAGGCGATCGGCAACAAGGTCATCCACATGGGCCCCCTGGGCTCGGCCGCGGTGATCAAGGTCATCACCAACATGCTGGCCTTCGTCCATCTCGTGGCCGGCGGCGAGGCCTTGATGCTGGCCCGGCGCTCGGGCCTCGATCTCGCCAAATCCTGGCACGCCATCGCCGCGAGCTCCGGCACCAGCTTCGTCCACGAGACCGAGGGCCAGCTCATCCTCAACGGCAGCTACGACATCGGCTTCTCGATGGACCTGGCGCTCAAGGACCTGGGCTTTGCCGCCAATCTCGGCGCCGAGACCGGTGTCCCGCTCGACCTCGCGGCGCTGACCCGCGCCACCTTCGAGCGCGGCAAGGCGGCCTATGGCGGCACGGCACCCTCCACCCAGATCGTCAAGCTCCTGGAGGACATGCTGCAGACCGACCTGCGCGCCCCGGGCTTCCCGGCCCGCCTCGAGTAGCCGGAGGGAGCGCATGGACTTCGAGCCTACCGACGAGCAAGGGGCGCTCGCGGACATGGCCCGCGAGTTCGCGGCGCGCGAGCTCGCGCCGTTCGCCGCCGAGTGGGACGAAGCCGGCCTCTTCCCCGAAGCCACGCTGCGGCAGGCGGCCGAGCTCGGCATGGCCGGCATCTATGTCAGTGAGACCAACGGCGGTGCCGGGCTCGGGCGCCTCGAGGCGGCCATCCTCTTCGAAGAGCTCGCCGCCGGCTGCACCTCGACCGCGGCCTATCTCTCGATCCACAACATGGTCGCCTGGCTGATCGACCGGTTCGGCGATCCGGACCAGCATGCCCGCTTCCTGCCCGATCTCCTGACCATGGCCAGCTTCGCCAGCTACTGCCTGACCGAGCCCGACGCCGGCTCCGATGCCGCGAGCCTGAAGACCACGGCCCGTGTGGATGGCGACTCTTATGTCCTCGACGGCAGCAAGGCCTTCATCTCCGGCGGTGGCCGAAGCGACCTCTACCTCGTCATGGCCCGCACCGGTGGTGAGGGTGCGAAGGGCATCTCGGCGTTCCTGGTCGAACGCGACCGCCAAGGTATCAGCTTCGGCCAGAACGAAAAAAAGCTCGGCTGGCACTCGCAACCGACGGCCATGGTCCATCTCGACGGCTGCCGCGTCCCGGCCGCCAACCGCCTGGGTGCGCCGGGCGAGGGCTTCAAGCTCGCCATGGCCGGCCTCGATGGTGGCCGGATCAACATCGCCGCCTGCTCGCTGGGTGCGGCGCGCGCCTGCCTCGGGCAGAGCCTCGCCTACGCCCAGGAACGCCGGCAGTTCGGCGCACCCTTGGCGTCGTTCCAGTCCGTCCAGTTCACGCTCGCCGACATGGCGACCGAGCTCGAGGCCGCCCGGCTCATGGTCCATCGCGCCGCCTCGAAGCTCGACGCCGGGGCTTCCGACGCGACCATGGCGGTCGCCATGGCCAAGCGCTTCGCCACCGATGTCGGCTTCTCGGTCGTCGACCGGGCGCTGCAGCTCCTGGGCGGCTACGGGTATCTCAAGGACTACGCGATCGAGCGGTACTTTCGCGACACTCGCGTCCACCGCATCCTGGAGGGCACCAACGAGATCATGCGCCTGGTGATCGCGAGGCGCCTGCTGGAGTGCTGAGCCTATTGGCTCGCGACATTGGCACGCAGCCGGACCTGCCGCGAGGGGTCGTTCTCGACCAGCTGCTCGGCGAAGATCAGCCGCCGGCCTTCGACGTTCTTCTCCAGCCACTCGACCACCCGCTCGATCCGCCGCTCGGCCATCCAGGCATTGTAGCGCTGGGCCTCCTCGCCGCTGGCGCCCTTGACCGGGCTGTTGCCGACGGCGCCCAGAAGCTCGATCTCGACCGGGCCTTCGGCCGGCAGGTTGTCGAGAAAGGCCCGCAGCTCCTGGCCGACGCCGGCCGGGAAATAGCTGCTGTTCACCTCGAAGGTGATCGCCAGCGCCGGCGCACCGGCAGCACCCGCGATCCGGGCCGTCTCGGGCGACACGGCGGCCATGGTTTGCTCGGGCTCGACCACCTCCGCCAGCGGCTCGGCGCGGCTCGCGGCGGAGTCGGCCGGTGCCACGGCGGCGGTGGCCAGCGGGTCACGGGCGACAGGTTCACGCGGCCCAGCCACCCCATCCTCGGCAGGACCGTCCTCGACGAGCTGGACAGGGGCTGCGTCGGCAGCCGGGTCGGCGGGTCCATCGGCAACACGCAGATCGCGTGGCGCCGGCTCGGTGACAGCCGCCGCGCTGCCGAGCGCCGGGTCGCTCGGTGTCGGCGGCGCCGCCTCGGCGGTGACCGGTGCGGCCGCCGTTGTCTGGTCGATCTCGCCTTCCACGGCGGCCAGCACGGGCTCGCCCTTGGGCAGCGGCGTGCCGTCGCAATCATCGCCCTCGGTCAAGCTGAAGACCCAAAGCGTCACCCGGGATTCCGCGAGGAGGAACTGCCAGTCCCAGACACTCGCCACCGAGGGTTGTGGCATGCCGAAGCCGGCAAGCGCGCCTTGCACCCAGTCGGCCCGAGCCCGGGCCAGCCGATGCGCCGAGAGGGTGTCGCCGTCACGGGTGATGCCGGGGGCGACATGGCCGATCGCCTGGGCGGTCAAAAAGCAGTCGGTCGCCAGGGGCTCAAAGATCGTCCGCAGTGCTTCGCGGGTTGCGGCATCCAACTCGCCCGAGCCGGTCGCGAACGGGATGGTGTGCACCGTCACATTGGCGATCCGGCCGTCCTTGAGAACCAAGGGCATACCGCCAGCGAAATGCTCATCGACGGTGGCATTCGTGGCAAGCGGCAGGGCCAGGGCAAAAACCATGGCGAGGCCGGTCGTCCGGCCGAGACGGCGACGCTGCGGGCGAGACAGCCGACGAGGGGAGAAGGGCAGGCAATAGCGCAATGACGAGCACTCCAGGCTATGCCGCGGGCCAGGCTGGCCACAGCACGGCGTCCGGCGCGGCCGCACGTGGTGGACGCGACCAACGACTCGTGTCATACTACCCGGAGTTTAGATGCTTGGCGAGTGTCTATCGCGCCGGTCACCCGAGAAATCGGAGGTGACGGCGTCGGCCGAGGCCGTTCTGTTGCGCGCCTGCCGCGCTATTTCATCTTGGACTCGCGAAACTCGACGTGCTTGCGCACCTTCGGGTCGTACTTCTTCAAGACGAGCTTCTCGGTCGTCGTCCGGGTGTTCTTCCTGGTGGTGTAGAAGAACCCGGTGTCGGCCGTGCTGACGAGCTTGATCAGCACGGTGGACGGCTTGGCCATCGCTGGATCCTCGGGTCAGAATGCGCTGGAGCCGGGAACATATGGAGGGGCCGGGCATGGGTCAAGCGTCGCCGTGTCACGCATCAGTTGCACCGATGCCGGTTCGGCAGCCTGCTAGGGCCGCAGCTCGCTGCCCACACCCTTGTTGACGAAGGCGAGAGTATAGCCGTCCTGCCAGGGCAGGTCCGGCTCGACCGCCCCCCAGCTCACCGCGTCCGCGAAGAACTGCCGCCACCGCGCCTCGGTCATGGCCCCGACGCCGAGCGCCACCGCATCGCCCGAATCGACGATGCCGTAGTCGCGCATCGCCTCGATCGAAAAGGCGATCTGCGCTTCGGTCATCTCCGGATTGTCCTCCAGGATCAGGGCATTGCCCGGCGCGGGGTCGCCATGAAGATAGTCGATCCAGCCGAGGATCGAGGCATCGACGAAAGCCTCGACGACCTCGGGCCGCTCCTCGATCAGCTCGGTGCGGGTCTGGATCAGCGTCGAATAGCTGTCGTAGCCCGCATCGGCCATCAGCAGCACCACCGGATCGAACCCGCCCTCGCGACGAATGGCGAAGGGCTCGGCCGTCACATAGCCCTGCTGGGCCGCGTTCGCGTCGGCGAGAAAGGGTGCCGGATTGAAGGTGTAGGGGCGGATCTGCGCCTCGTCCAAGTCGAAGCTGTGCGCCATCCAGGGCCAGAAGGTGAGCTGGCCGAAAGGGGCGATGAAGAGGGTCCTGCCCGCGAGATCGGCAAAGCTCTCGACCCCGGTGCCGGGATGCGCGAGCATCGCCTGCGGGTCCTTCTGGAAGATCGCGGCGACCGAGACCACCGGAATACCCTCGCGCAGGAAGTCGAACTGGCCGAACATGTTGCCGCCCATGTAGAAATCGAGCCGGCCCGCGGCGATCAGCTGCCGGTGATTGACCTGCGGCCCGCCCTGGCGGATCTCCAGATCGAGGCCGCGCTCGGCATAGAAGCCCCGGGCCAGCGCCTGGTAGAAGCCGCCATGCTCGGCCTGGGCCTTCCAGTTGGTGCCGAAGGTCACCGTCTCGGCGGCAGCGCTGGTCGTCCCCCAGCCGGCGATCAGCGGGGCCCAGCCGGTGACCAGGAGGGCCCAGCCACCGACCACGAGGGCCAGGGCGAAGGAACGGATGGTCGGCATCGCGATCTCCGGCAAAGCGGGAAGGGAGCGTCGTCGCTGAAGGGTGTTGCACAGTGCTGCCGACTTCAAGCGCGCTCTAGTGAATAACGCACATGATGGCCGATCGGGCGAAACCCAAGTCTGGCATAGAGGCCCTTCGCCAGCGCGTCATCGGCGGCGAGCCAGACGAGGCCACCCCCCTGGGCAAGAAAGCGCTGCAGCAGGGCCGCCGTCACCGCCCGGGCAAGCCCCCGACCCCGCGCCGCCTTGGCGGTCCAGACCCCGGCAAGCTCGCCGACCGGTGCCGCAAAGCCGCGCACACGGCCGATACCGATCAGGCTGGCCCCGGCGATGGGCTGCCCGGACTCGTCCTCTACGGCTGCCATCAGCGTCCGGCCCAAGGCGATCGCTCGCTCCAGGCTCAGAACATCGCGCTCGCTCACGCCCGGTGAAAAAAGCTTCTCGAACGCACCGTGCAGTGCGGCGAGACAGGTGCCGAGGACAGGCTTGGGCGTCGTCCCCGACAAATGCCGCAACCGCCAGGGCGCCGGGACGGCTGAAGCTGCCTCGGGCACGATCGTGTCGCAGACCATGGCCGTCGAGCGCACCTCGCGGGCAAGGCCGGCCCCCTCCAGGGCCGGGCCGAGCTCTGGCCAGCGCTCCTCCAGATACTCGAGCGCCGGTCGGCACCGATGGCGCTCGAACACACCCAGCATCGGCGCAACGGCCGGCTGCCAAGCCGCCGGCCGTTCGGTCGGCACGGCAACGTGACGGTAGAAGACATCGGGCGTCGTCCAGAGGTGGACGCGAAACTGCGGCGTCTCGATGACCCGGTCGGCGCCGGCGGAGGCTGCGAGGAATTGTGCCTCGATGACCGCGGGAAGACGGGCGGCGTCAATCGCCATGCCCGAGAACGGCGCAATAGTCACCCTTCTCCCGGATCGGCTGGCAGGCGGCGCGTGCTTCGGCCTGGCTCGCGAAGGGTCCCCCGATCACCCGGTAGAAGACGCCGCGCTCGGCAAGCTCGACCCGCTCGGGCTCCAGCTGTGCGATGTCACCCGGCAGTGCCAAAAAGTCGCGCAGCCGCTCCCATTCCTCGGTGGCGCTGATCGGGCTGCGCACCGAGGCCAGATGAATGGCGAAGCGACCGGCCGGCAATTTGGCCCAGCGGCGGCCACTCGGCCGGGCCTCGGGCAACGGCACCAGGAGTGCGAGGTCGGTCGCCTCGGCAAGCTCGCTCTCGGCCACCTCTCCCGCAGCCTCGGCCGCGACCGGCACCGGTGCGTCGGGTGGCTCCAGACCGTCCGTCGCCGCTGCTTCGACGATGGGCTCGACTTCAACGATGGGCTCGACTGGGGGCTCGAGTACCGGATCGTCGGTCTCGGGCATGGTGATGACAATCGGGCCGTCGGGTGTCGCAAGAACCCCCTCGGTGGCCGCCAGCGGTTCGGTCGTCGCCACCCGGCCGGCGGCGGGCTCGGGCAGGGCTGCCGGCTCCGGTGCCTGAGGTTCAGCCATCGCCACGTCCGCCGCCGGCCGTGCCAAAGGCACCACTGGCGGTGCTCCGGCACCCTCGGCCGCCGGCAGCACCAGCTCGGCGGGGGGGCCCAAGGGTGGTGCGGCGACATCGGCGGCCTCGGCCACGGTCACCGGCGCCTCGGGCTCCGCCACCGCAGCTGCCGCGAGGGCGGCACTCACCCGCTCGAGGTTGCTCTTGATCTGCCGGGTCGCGGGGTGCGTCGGACCGAGCGTGTCCTCGGCGACCATCAACGAGCGTTCGAGCAGCGGCTCGGCCCGCTCGTTCAGCCCCATGGTCTCGTAGAGCCGGGCGAGATTGTTCAGGCTGCCGGCGACATCCGGGTGGCGTCGGCCGAGCGAGTCCTCGAGGATCGCCAACGATCGCTTGAGATCGCGTTCCGCCTCGTCGTAGCGGCCGAGCGCACGATGCAGGAGGGCCAGATTGTTGAGCGGCCGGGCGAGGCCCGGATCGGTGGACCCGAGGCGCGCCTCCTCGATCGCCAGCGCCTCGCGAAAGAGCGGCTCGGCATCGTCGTAGCGCTGCATCAGGCGGTAGAGCTCGGCGAGATTGTTGAGTGCGGTTGCATACTCGCTCGAGCGCGCGCCGTAGTGGGCCAGAGCCTCCTCCTTGGCCGCCATGAAATAGGGCAGGGCCTCGTCATAGCGACCGCTGTGAAAGAAACGCAGGCCATTCGCGTAGTCGGTGGTCGCCGCCGCTGTCTCGTCGGCCACCCCCTGCGCCATTGCCGACGCGCAAGCAGCACCAGTAAAAATGGCCGCGATCAGCGCAGCGCCGACCAGCCCGCAGGATCGGCTCCGCCATGCATGCATGTTGTTCTGCCCCACTTGAACTCTCCCCTGAAATCGACATAGGCCGAGCCGTTGGCGCCGTAAATCCCTGATAGACCGAAAGAATGCCTGCCGGTGTCGGCGCCGATCGATGTGTGGCCGGAAGCCTGCTATGCCTCGCCGAAATCGACAGTCGGAGACTTCGATGAGCCGTACCATCCGCCTCGCCGCCGCCCAGCTCGGGCCGATCCAGCGCGCCGACAGCCGCCCGGTGGTCGTCGGTCGGCTGATGGCGCTCGTCGAGCAGGCGGCAGCCGGGGGCGCCGACCTCGTGGTCTTTCCCGAACTGGCGCTGACCACGTTCTTCCCCCGCTGGTACACCCTGGACGCGGCCGAGATCGACGCCTGGTTCGAGACTGCGATGCCCGGCCCCGAGACGACCCCTCTCTTCGACCTCGCCCGCGACAAAGGCATCGGCTTCTCGCTCGGCTATGCCGAGAGGACACTCGAGGGGCGCCGCTTCAACACCCAGATCCTGGTCGACAAGACCGGCCGGATCGTCGGCAAGTACCGCAAGACCCATCTGCCCGGCCACGCCGAGTTCGACCCCGAACGCGCCTTCCAGCACCTGGAGAAACGCTATTTCGAGCCGGGCGATCTCGGCTTTCCCGTCTGGCGGACGATGGGTGGGGTCATGGGCATGCTGATCTGCAACGACCGCCGCTGGCCCGAGGCCTGGCGGATGCTCGGCCTGCAGGGGGTCGAGCTCGTCATGCTCGGCTACAACACCCCCTCGGTGAACGCGCAGAAGGCAACCGAAGGCCCGGCGGACCGCCTCTTCCACCACAAGCTCGCGATGCAGGCCGGCGCCTATCAGAACAGCTGTTGGGCCGTGGCCGTGGCCAAGGCCGGCAGCGAGGACGGCCATCCCCTGATCGACGGCTCCATCATCGTCGATCCCGACGGCAAGATCGTCGCCGAAACCATGAGCGAGGCGGACGAGCTTCTGGTCCACGACATCGATCTCGAGGCCACAAGGTTCGGCAAGACGACCATCTTCGACTTCGCCCGCCACCGCCGGATCGAGCATTACGGGCTGATCACCAGCCAGACGGGTGCTGTGCCGCCGCCCGAGGGAGACGCCTGATGCAGCACCTGATGACCGAGCTCAGTGGTGCCGAGCGCTACAAGCTGCTCTCCGCCCTGGTCGTCCCCCGACCGATCTCGTTCGTCACCACGGTGAACGCTCGGGGCGTCGTCAATGCCGCCCCCTACTCCTTCTTCAACGTTTTCAGCGAGGATCCGCCACTCGTCGTCATCGGCATCGGCCGCCGCTCGGACGGGACCTTGAAGGACACGGCCTTGAACATCGAGGCCAACGGCGACTTCGTCGTCAATCTGGTCGACGAGGGTATCGCTACCGCCATGAACGTCGCCGCCACCGATTTCCCGCCCGGCCAGAGCGAGATCGATCCCGCCGGCCTCGACCTCGTCCCGTCGTCGCTGATCACCCCGCCGCGCATCGCCCGGGCACCGGCCGCCCTCGAATGCCGGAACCACACCACACTCCTGGTCGCCACCGACCGCCGCCTCGTCGTCGGCGAGGTCCTGGCCGTCCACACCAGAGAGGGCCTCGTGGATCCCGCCAATCTCCGCTTGAACCTCGACGCCTACCGCCCGGTGGGTCGCCTCTTCGCCAATCTCTACTGCCGCACCAGGGACACCTTCGAGCTCGTGCGGATGAGCTACGCCGACTGGCTCAAGCAGAACAAAGAGCGCTGAGCGCGAACCCCACCGCGGCCTGGGTGGGGTCGATCACCGGCACAGCGAGCGCCTGCGCCAACCGCCGCCGGTAGCGGCTCATCCCGGCACAGCCGAGGATCACCACATCCGCCCCGTCGCGGTCGCGCAAAGCCGTGGCGACCTCGACCAGCCGGTCCCGGGTCAGCCCCTCGTCCACGAGTTCGTGCACCCGAAGCTCCAGCGCCCGCTCACCGGCCAGCCGCCGCCCGATCCCGAGCGCCTCGATGTAGCGCAAATGGCGCGGGATCGAGGCCTCGAGGATGGCCACGACCCCGAACCGCCGGCCGCGGGTCATGGCGGTGAGCATCGCACTCTCGCCGATCCCGAAGACCGGTTTCGTGGTCGCGATCCTGCAAGCCTCGATCCCGGGATCGCTGTAGCAGGCGATGACGAAGGCAGCGGCCGGATCTTTCCCGACCCGGGCCTCGAGCAGCGGGATGACCGCCGCCACATCCGCCTCGCTCTCGATCCCGAACGGCCCCTCGGGCAGGTCGACGCAACCAATCACCGGCCCGCCCGGCAGGGCGAACGGCCGGACCGCGTCCCGCAAGCCCGCCGTCACCTCGGGGTTCGAGTTGGGGTTGATCACCAGGATGCCACCGCTCGCCATGCCAGTCCCCCGCTGCTAACACTCACCGGTGAGCTTTAGGGAGAAAACCGGCATGGTCCACTGTGATCTGGTGATCAAGGGCGGTCTGGTCGCGACCGAAACAGGTGTGTTCGAGGCGGATATCGGCATCACGAACGAGACCATTGTCGCGCTAGCCGCCGACCTGCCGATGGGCCGCAACGAGATCGACGCCCGGGGCCGGATCGTGACACCCGGTGGCGTGGACAGCCACTGCCACATCGAGCAGCTCGCGGCCTCAGGATTGGTGAACGCCGACACCTTCGAATCGGCCACCCGCTCGGCCGCCATGGGCGGCACCACGACCGTCATCCCGTTCGCCGCACAGCATGTCGGCATGAGCCTGACGGCGGTGGTCGCGGACTACCACGCCCGCGCCGAAGAGGGGGCCATCGTCGACTACGCCTTCCACATGATCCTCGCCGACCCCAGGCCCGAGATCCTGAAGGACGAGCTGCCCGCTCTGGTCGAGGCCGGCCACAGCTCGCTCAAGGTCTTTCTCACCTACGACCGGCTTCGAGTGGAGGACGAGCAGTTCCTCGACGTGCTTTGGGCCGCAAGGCAGCACGGCTGCATGGTCTGCGTGCATGCCGAGAACCACGGCATGATCAGCTGGATGGGCAAGAAGCTGATCGAGAAGGGTCTGACCGCCCCCAAACACCACGTCCCCAGCCACCCCCGCCTCGCCGAGGCCGAGGCCATCAACCGGGCGATCGCCATGGCGGCCCTGATCGACCAGCCGCTGATGATCTTCCACGTCAGCACGGCCGAGGGCGCAGCCTGCATCCGCCGCTGGCAGGGCGAAGGGGTGAAGGTCTTCGGCGAGACCTGCACCCAGTACCTCACGCTCACGTCAGCCGACCTCGACAAGCCCGGCATCGAAGGCGCCATGTGGATCTGCAGCCCGCCCTTGCGCGAGCCGGCCGACCAGGAGGCGCTTTGGGCAGCCCTCGCCAACGGCACGCTCACCACCGTCTCCTCCGACCACGCCCCCTACCGCATGGACGCGACCGGCAAGCTCGCCCGTGGCCCGACCCCGACCTTCAAGGAAACCGCCAACGGCCTCGCCGGCCTGGAATTGCGCCTGCCCGTGCTCTTCGACGCCATGGTCAAAAAGGGCCGTGCGGGCCTTGGCCACTTCGTCCGCCTGACCGCCACCGAGCCCGCCCGGATCTACGGCCTCGCCCCCAAGAAGGGCACCGTCGCCATCGGCAGCGACGCCGACCTCGTCCTCTGGGATGCCGAGAAACGCACGCAAATCACCCACGAGACGACCCACGACGGTTCCGGCTACTCGGCCTATGCCGGCCGCGAGATCGAGGGCTGGCCGACCCACGTCATCCGCCGCGGCCAGACCATCGTGCGCGACGGCGCCCTCGAGGCCACCCCCGGCAGCGGCCGTTTCCTGCCGCGCGCCGGCGGTAGCTATGCCCTGCCGACCGGCAACCGCACGCCGGAGGTGGCCCTGATCAGCGATTAGCGCTGCCTGTCGAGCAATTGCTCGACCGTCTCGCGGAGCATTGCGCGGCTGAGGCCGATATCGGCGAGTTGACGGTCATCGAGCGCCTCGAGGTCGCGGAGCCCGGCGATCCGCCGGCGATGCCGCCGCCACACGCGAGAGCGCTCCTGGGCGAAGCGCACGAAGGCACGGATCGCCATCGAGCGTGCCCGGTGCGCCGCCGCCACGTCGTCCGCATAAGTCGGCCGCGTCGTCCGCCACATGGAGCTGCTGGACATTCGTCGATCCTCCTGAACAGCAGGCCGAGGGTTGAGCGTCGTTCACGCTTGCACCCTCGCTCTGCCTTCCCATGTCCTGGCGATCGCCGTATCGGGCGGGCATCACAAACGAGTTCTCGTCGCGTGATGGCTTGGCAAAACCAAGGACTATGGAGCTTCCGATGGCACGACGCCTGCCACCCTTGAACAGTCTTCGCGCCTTCGAGGCCGCCGCCCGGCACCTGAGCTTCACCAAGGCCGCCGACGAGCTGCACCTCACCCCGGCGGCGATCAGTCACCAGATCAAGGCGCTCGAGGATTACTGCGGTGCGCCGCTGTTTCGTCGGATGACCCGTGCCTTGGCCTTGACCGAGAACGGCAAGGCGGCGCTGTGGCTGTTGCGCGACGGCTTCGACCGGCTGGCGGAAAGGGCGAATCGGCTCGGGCATGATCCCGACGGCGGGCTCCTCACGGTCAGCGTCGCCCCTACTTTCTGTGCCAAGTGGCTGGTGCCGCGGCTCGATCGCTTCCGCACCGCCCATCCCGCCTTCGACATCCGCATCGATGCCTCCGATGCGCTGGCGAGCTTCACCGCCGACGGGGTCGACGTCGCACTCCGCTATGGGCAGGGTGACTATCCGGGGTTGGTCAGCGAGCGCCTGACGGGCGAGGTGGTCTTCCCGGTGTGCAGCCCGGCCCTGCTCGACGGCCCACAGCCGTTGCGTACGCCCAGCGATCTCGGCCAGCACACCCTGCTGCACGTCTACTGGAAGATGGCCGACGACAAGGCGCCCTCCTGGCGGATGTGGCTCAAGGCCGCCGGCATCACCGATGTCGATCCCGAGCGCGGGCCGCGCTTCAATGTCGACAGCCTGGTCGTCCAGGCGGCCAGTGCGGGGCAAGGCGTGGCGCTCGCCAACGGGGCGCTGGTCGGTGACGATCTCGCGGCCGGCCGCCTGGTCCGCCCCTTCCCACCGGCAAAGGAGGGGCCGACCGCCTTCTGCTACTACCTCGTCTATCCCGAGGACCACGCCCGCAACCCCAAGGTCCGGGCCTTCCGCGACTGGGTGATGGCCGAGGCAGCCGACGCTTGAGCGCGGTCGGAGCCGCTGCGACCCGCGGCCACGAAACCGTCATCGATAGTGCCTAACCGACCCCCGTGGCCGGGCCATCGTCCGGCTCGGCTCGCGGAGGAAAGTCATGCAAAAGACCACCATCACGCTGCTCACGGCAGCGCTGCTCGCCTCGACGGCGGAGGGCGCGCTCGCGGAAAGCTTCAACCGCATCGCCAGCTTCCCGGTCATGCAGAACCTGCCCGAGGGCACCGACCCGATGAGCGAGACCTCGCCCGAGATCATCGCGGTGAGCGGCGACGGCATGACGCTGGTCTATTCCGACAGCCCGCTCGGTGCCGTCGGCTTCGTCGACATCACCGACCCGGCGAACCCACAACCGCTCGGTGCGGTCATGGTCGAGGGCGAGCCCACGGCGGTCGTCACCCTCGGCGGCACCGCCTTTGCCGGGGTCAACACCTCGGCGAGCTACACCGAGCCCTCGGGTCATCTGGCCGTGATCGACATCGCCAGCGGTGAGCCGACCCGGAGCTGCGATCTGGGTGGCCAGCCCGACTCGCTGGCGATGGCACCGGACGGCAGCTTCATCGGCATCGCCATCGAGAACGAGCGCGACGAGGATCTGGGCGACGGCGGCCTGCCGCAACTGCCGGCGGGCTTCGTCGTCATCGTGCCGCTCGACGACGGCACGCCCGATTGCGACGCCATGATCACCGCCGACGTGACCGGCCTCGCCGAGGTGGCGCCGGAGGATCCCGAGCCCGAGTTCGTCGACGTCAACGAGGCCGGCGAGATCGCCGTGACGCTGCAGGAGAACAACCACATCGTGGTGCTGGCGCCCGACGGCTCGGTGATCAGCCACTTCTCGGCAGGCACGGTCGATCTCGACGGCATCGACACGGTCGAGGATGGTGCGCTGAGCTTCACCGATGCGCTGAGCGACGTGCCGCGCGAGCCGGACGCCATCCAGTGGCTCGATGCGGATCGCCTCGTCACCGCCAATGAGGGCGACTGGCAGGGCGGCAGCCGCGGCTTCACCATCTGGTCGAAAACCGGCGAGGTGCTTTACGATTCCGGGACTTCCTTCGAGTATGCGCTCGCCCAGATCGGCCACTATCCGGAGAGCCGTTCGGACGCCAAGGGTGTCGAGCCCGAAGGCATGGAGATCGCGACCTTCGGCGACGACACCTTCATCTTCCTTCTTTCCGAGCGCGGCTCGATCATGGGCGTCTACCGCGACACCGGCGCCGAGCCAGAGTTGGTCCAGCTCCTGCCGTCCGGCATCGGACCCGAGGGTGCCGTGGCGATCCCGGCGCGAAATCTGATCGCGACGGCCAACGAGGCCGACCTCGGCCCCGACGGCGGTGTTCGCGCGCATGTCATGCTCTACGCCTATGGCGAGGACGCGCCGACCTACCCGACCATCGCCTCGGGGACGGCCGAGGATGGCACGCCGATCGGCTTCGGCGCACTTTCCGGCCTCGTCGCCGATGCCGAGGTGCCGGGTCGGCTCTATGCGATCAACGACAGCTTCTACGGCATGCAGCCCTCGATCTTCGTCATCGACGCGACGCAGACACCGGCGCTGATCACCGACGTCATCCGCGTGACCCGGGCCGGCCAGCCGGCGCAGAAGCTCGACCTCGAGGGCATCACGCTCGACGGCGAGGGCGGCTTCTGGCTGGCGTCCGAGGGCCGCTCCGATCGGCTGGTCCCGCACGCCCTCTACCACGTCGACGCCGATGGCGAGATCCAGGACGAGATCGCCTTCCCGGCCGAGCTCCTGGCGCACGAGATCCGCTTCGGCTCGGAGGGTGTGACCAGGATCGGCGACATGCTCTGGATCGCCATCCAGCGTCCCTGGGGCGACGATCCGCAAGACACGGTCAAGCTCGTCGCCTACGACACCGCCACCGAAGAGTGGGGTGCCGTCCACTACCCGCTCGAGAAGGCCGAGACCGGCTGGGTCGGGCTTTCCGAGATCACGTTGCACGGCGACCACGTCTACATCATCGAACGTGACAACCAGATCGGTGCCGCAGCCAAGCTCAAGGCGCTCTACCGCGTGCCGCTCGCCCAGCTGCAGCCTGCAGCCTTGGGCGGCGAGCTGCCGATGGTCGAGAAGGAGCTGGTCCGCGATTTCATCCCGGACCTCGCCCAGTGGAACGGCTACATCGTCGACAAGGTCGAGGGCTTCGCCGTCGATGCCCACGGTGTGGCCTACGTCGTCACCGACAATGACGGTGTCGACGGCAGCTCCGGCGAGACCTTCTTCTGGTCGATCGGCAAGCTCTGAGGGTCGGTCCTGCGTGTGGCCGCGGTCGGTGCCGGCTCAGACCGGCACCGACCTGAGGGCCGCGATCGCCGCGGCATAATCCGGCTTGCCGAAGATCGCCGAGCCTGCCACCAGCACGTCGGCCCCGGCCTCGATCACGAGCGGTGCGGTCTCGGCATTGATCCCGCCATCGACCTGGATGTGAATGCCGCGCCCCGCCGTCATCGCCTTGATGCGGCGGATCTTCTCGCACATCGCCGGGATGAAGCTCTGCCCGCCGAAGCCGGGGTTGACGGTCATCACCAGGACGAGGTCGAGCTTGTCGAGGACGTACTCGATGACACTCTCGGGTGTGGCTGGGTTGAGCGACACGCCGGCCATTTTCCCATGGCTCTTGATCAACTGCAGCGAGCGATCGAGGTGCTTGCCGGCCTCGGCATGCACCGTCAGCACCTCGCAGCCGGCCTTGGCGAAAGCCGCGATATAGGGATCGACCGGCTCGATCATCAGGTGACAGTCGAAGCGCTTTTGCGTCCGTGGCCGCACCGCCTCGATGATGGCGGGCCCGAAGGTGATGTTGGGGACGAAATGCCCGTCCATCACGTCGAGATGGATCCAGTCGGCGCCCGCCTGGTCGACCGCCTCGATCTCCTCGCCGAGCCGCGAGAAATCGGCTGCCAGGATCGAGGGGGCGATGAGGATGGGGTTGCTCACTGGCCGGGCTCCGCTTGCTTGGCCTCGATGCCGCCCGAAAAGACGCGGCTGGCCAGGATTTCCGGTGCCTCGATGGTCTGCAGATCGTCGACCGTCAAGGTCCGATCGGTCGTCTCGAAGAGCCGCGTCGCCTGCCGGAGGCGGGCGCGATCGAGCGCGTTCCTGACCGAGCGCGCATTGGCGAAATGCGGCTGCGCCATGCGCACCTTGATGTAGGCCTTGAACGCCTCGGCCGCCTCCGGGCTGAACCGATAGTTCTGCTCCTCGAGCATCAGCTCGGCGATCGCCGCCAGCTCCTCCGGCGAGTAGTCCGGAAAGTCGACATGGTGCGCGATCCGCGAGCGAAAGCCCGGATTGGACGAGAAGAACCGGTCCATCCGATCGGCATAGCCGGCCAGGATGACCACCAGATCGTCCCTGCGGTTCTCCATCACCTGCAACAGGATCTCGATCGCCTCCTGCCCGTAATCCCGCTCGTTCTCCGGCCGGTAGAGGTAATAGGCCTCGTCGATGAACAGCACGCCGCCCATCGCCTTTTTCAGGGCTTCCTTGGTCTTGGGGGCGGTGTGGCCGATATACTGGCCGACCAGATCGTCGCGGGTCACCGTCACCATGTGATTGGAGCGGATATAGCCCAGCCGGTGGAGGATATCGGCCATCCGCATCCCGACCGTGGTCTTGCCGGTGCCGGGATTGCCGGTGAACGACATGTGCAGGGTCGGCGTGTCGCTGCCGAGCCCGTGCTCGGCGCGCAGCTTGTCGACGAGCAGGAGGGCCGCGATCTCGCGGATCCGCTGCTTGACCGGGGCGAGCCCGACCAGCCCGCGGTCGAGCTCGCCCAGCACCTCCTTGATCCCCGACGACGCGAACGCCGCCTGAAGGTCGATCCTGTCGCTCATCAGTAGCGCTGACCCTCGGGCTTGCGCGCCGCATACGAGCGGGTGGTGTACACTGTCTGACGGCCACCCGCTTCGGTCCGCTCGAGCGCGAACCCGGGCTCCTCGGCCGGGCGGTTGACGATGAACGACAAGCGCACCGATTCCCAGCCATGGCTCGCGTCGAACGCGGTCAGGCGAATGTAGCGGTCACCGAACACCTTGCGGCACTCGGCCAGCTCGTACATCACGCCTGCCGGATCCTGCAGATCGAACATCGGCAGGCCCCACAACTCCCAGTAGGTGTTTCGCGGGTGCGGGTCGTCGGTGTGCTCGAGGTTCACGGCCCAGCCATTGTTCAGGCAGTAGCGGACCTGGGTCTCGATCTGCTCGTCGGTGAGGTCGGGGAGGAACGAGAAGGTTCCCTGGGTCAAGCGCATCGTGGCGTCCTCCTTCAGGCGGCGGTCACGGTGGGGACGAAGTCGGGCGTGTCGGTCGACGCGTAGTCGAAGGTCACGTCCTTCCAGACCTCGAGCGCCTGCGCCAAGGGCGTGCAGTCGCGGGCGGCCGCCGCCAGGATGTCCGGCCCCTCGGCCATGAGGTCGCGGCCCTCGTTGCGCGCGAAGATCATCGCCTCGAGCGCCACGCGATTGGCCTGCGCACCGGCCTGGATGCCCATCGGATGGCCGATCGTGCCACCACCGAACTGCAGGACGCAGTCCTCGCCCAAGAGGGTCAAGAGCTGGTGCATCTGGCCCGCATGGATACCACCGGAGGCCACCGGCATGCACTTGTTGAGCGAGGCCCAGTGCTGGTCGAAGAAGAGCCCCTTCTCGAGCTGCATCGGCGTGTAGTCGTCGAGCAGCGTGTCGTAGAAGCCGCGCGTGGTCATCGGGTCGCCCTCGAGCTTGCCGACCACGGTTCCGGCGTGGATGTGATCGACACCGGCCATTCGCATCCACTTGGCGATGACCCGGAAGGAGACGCCATGGCTCTTCTGCCGGGTATAGGTCGAGTGCCCGGCGCGGTGCAGATGGAGGATCATGTCGTTGCGCCTGGCCCACTTGGCCATCGACTGGATCGCCGT
>DAIRDJ010000018.1:19496-41674 GCA_036796215.1 Geminicoccaceae bacterium | reverse complement strand
TCAAGACCGTCACCAGCAACTGGGCGCTGTTGCTCGGGATCGCCTGTCTGGTCCTCGGCCACGGCCTGCAGAACACCCTTCTGGGCGTGCGCGCCAGTATCGAGGGTTTTCCGACCTCGGTCACCGGCATCATCATGGCGGGCTACTCGATCGGCTTTCTCGTCTCGGCAATCCTGACCCCCAAGCTCGTCGCCAATGTCGGCCATGTCCGGGTCTTTGCCGCCCTTACTGCCCTCGCCTCCTCGGCGATCCTGGCGCACAGCATCCTGGTCGAGCCGATCTCCTGGTTCTTCCTCCGCTTCGTCACCGGGGTCTGCATCAGCGGCGCCTACGTGATCTCGGAAAGCTGGCTGAACAAGGCCGCCACCAACGAGAACCGCGGCTCGCTGCTCTCGATCTACATGGTCGTCCAGCTCTCGGCCTGGGCCGGCGGCCAGTTCCTCTTGAACCTCGCCGATCCCTCGGGCTTTGAGCTGTTCATCGTGGTCTCGGTCCTGATCTCGATCGCCGTGGTGCCGATGCTCTTGACCGCGAGCCCGGCCCCGGCGATCGCCCCCGCCCGGCATTTCAGCCTCGTCCAGCTCTACAAGAGCTCGCCCCTGGGCTTCATCGGCATGGTTGCGACCGGCATGAGCCAAGGGGCGTTCTTCGGCCTCGGTGCCGTCTTCGCCGGGGCCATCGGCCTCGGCATCGCCGAGATCTCGGTCTTCATGGCCGCCGCCATCGTCGGCGGCGTGCTCCTGCAGTGGCCGATCGGCCGGCTCTCCGACCGGCTCGACCGCCGCCGGGTGCTGACCGGCACGACCATCCTGGCCGGCCTCGCCACCGGCATCGTGGTGCTGCTCGGCGCCACCGATTTTCGCGTCGTGACGGCGGCCTTCTTTCTCTATGGCGGCATGTGCCTGCCGATGTATGCGCTCTGCATCGCCCATACCAACGACAACCTCGATGCCGACGACATGGTGGCGGCCAGCGGCACGCTGGTGCTGGTGGTCGGCATCGGCATGGTGATCGGCCCGCCCTTGGCGGCCGCTGCCATGGATTGGCAGGGCCCCGTCGGCTTCGCGCTCTTCTTCAGCGTCGTCCATCTCGGGCTCGGCGGCTTCGCCCTCTACCGGATGGCGCGCCGTGCTCCGGTGCCCGCCGAGGCGCAGGGCCAGCACATCTACATGGCCCAGCCGAGCCCGGTGGCCCAGGCCTTGGCCCAGGAGGCCGCGGTCGAAAGCCAGGAATCGCAAGAACCCCACCAGACAGCGCAATCTCCGCTCGCATCGGCGGCAGGTCAAGGTTATACTTGAGTTGTCTGTCAGTGCTGAGGGCCGTTTTCGAACTTGTCCGCGTTCTGTTTTCGCCGCGTCTTTTTTCCGTCGCGTCCGAACGGAGCATCCGTCGCGAACCCCTCTCGGCGCTTCATCTTGCTGACGTCGTGTGGTGGCTCGCTGCGGAGCGGCGGAGCGGTCAGCGCTTCGTGCTCGACCTCGAGGCCTGGCGGCGAGCCCTTGTTTGTCCACGCGGGAGCCGCTCGATGAGCAGCAAGATTTTTGTCGCGAACTTCCCCTTCAGCACCACCTCCGAAGACCTCGAGGAGCTGTTCGCCCAGCACGGCGAGGTCGTCTCGGCCAAGGTGGCAACCGATCGAGAAACCGGGCGAAGTCGCGGCTTCGGGTTCGTCGAGATGGGCTCGCCCGATTCGGCCGCGGCCGCCATCCAGCAGCTCAACGGCTTCGACATGGGCGGCCGGCCCTTGGCCGTGCGGGTCGCCGAGGATCGCGGCGGGCCGGGCGGCGGTCGTCCGGGCGGCAATCGCGGCGGCCCCGGCGGGCCGCGGCGCGATTCCTTCGGCCGGCCGCCCCGGCGCCAGTTCTGACCCGTCGCCCGGGCCCGCCCGGGCGACAGTGGCCGAACCCGGCAGGCCATCGCCGCTGCGCGGTGGTACCAAGGCCCTGCGCTCGGGCGGCAGGGACACCTCGATATTGAAGGCGGTAGCCCGCCTCATTACATGCCGCAGGCCGGCGGGCATGGTACACTCGGCCTCCCTTCGGCTCGTTCCCCTTTGGCAGTGGACATGATCGTCGAGCTCAACGCCCGATCGCGCGAGGTCTTTCGCCAGATCGTCGACGCCTACATGGCGACCGGCGAGCCCGTCGGCTCGCGCACGATCTCGCGCCGCCTCGACGATCAGCTCTCGCCCGCCACCATCAGGAACGTCATGGCCGACCTCGAGGAAGCCGGGCTCTTGAGCTCGCCGCACACCTCGGCCGGCCGGCTGCCGACCGAGGCCGGCCTCAGGCTCTATGTCGACGGCCTGCTCGAGATCGGCGGCATCTCCGAGGAGGACAGAAAGCGGATCGACAGCCAGTGTGCGATTGCCGGCCGGTCGATGGAGGCGGTCATGGCCGATGCGACCGAGACCCTCTCCGGCCTCTCCCGCTATGCCGGCCTGGTCATCGCACCCACGACCAAGCGGCCCTACAAGCATATCGAGTTCGTGCCGCTCTCGCCCGGCCGGGCGCTGGTGGTCACCGTCACCGAAGGCGGCATGGTCGAGAACCGGGTGATCGACGTGCCGCTCGGGATGTCGCCCGCCACCCTGGTCGAGGCCGGCAACTACCTCACCGCCCGCCTTGCCGGCCGCACCTTCGCCGAGGCGAAAGGCGAGATCGCGCACGAGATCGAGAAGCGCCAGGGCGAGCTCGACGAGCTGACCAAAAGGGTCGTGGCCTCGGGCCTCGCCACCTGGGGTGGCCCCGACGACGAGAACGGCGGTACGCTTCTGGTGCGCGGCCACGCCAACCTGCTCGAGGACGTCAACAACCTGGTCGAGCTCGAGCGCATCCGCTCGCTCTTCACGCTGCTCGAGACCAAGCGCGCCTTCCTCAAGTTGATCGAGCTCTCCGACGCGGGCAAGGGCGTGCAGATCTTCATCGGCTCCGAGAACGAGCTTTTTGCCCACAGCGGCTGCTCGGTGATCATCGCCCCCTACCGGGCCGGCGGCGGCGACGGCCAGCCATCGACCGTGGTGGGGGCGATCGGCGTGATCGGCCCGACCCGCATGAACTATTCGAGGATCATCCCGATGGTCGATCACACGGCCCGGGTGATCAGTCGCCTTTTGGGCAGCCCCAACAGCGAGAAGGACTGATGCAAGCAGATTCCGATCAAAGCCAAGAGCCGGGCGGCAACGCCTGGAGCCGGCGCGACCCGGAAACGCCGAACGCCGAAGGCGAGGCAAAGGCTGCGGGTAGAGGCGAGGCCGGAGCCGAAGCGGCAGCAGCCGGCGAGGAAGCCGCCGCAGCCGACCCCGTGGCCGAGGCGAACGAGCTCAGGGACAAGCTCCTGCGCACCCTGGCCGAGATGGAGAATCTCCGCCGCCGCCACAGCCGTGAGCTCGAGGACGCGCGCAAATACGCCATGGCCGGCTTTGCCCGGGATCTCCTCGACGTCGCCGACAACATGCGCCGGGCCCTGGCGGCCGTGCCCGACGAGGCACGCGAGCAGAACGAGCTCGTCCGCAACCTGCTCGAGGGGGTCGACCTCACCGAGCGCAGCCTCTTGAATGCCTTCGACAAGCACGGGGTGAAGAAGGTGACCCCCGAGCGCGGCGAGAAGTTCGACCACAACCGGCATCAGGCGATGTTCGAGGTGCCGACCGCCGACCTGCCCCCCGGCCACATCGCCGACGTGATGCAGAGCGGCTGGGTGATCAGCGACCGGCTGTTGCGCCCGGCCATGGTCGGCGTCACCAAGGCGGCGCCGCAGGCGGCCCCGCCAACCGGTGCCGCGAACGACAGCGGCGAGGATCGTGGCCGCACCGTCGACACCAACGCCTGAGCCCCACGCTTCGACCATCCCCATCGTCCATCGAGGACCCGCCATGACCGGCAATCCCAAGCCATGACCGGCAATCCCAAGAAGGTGGTGCTCGCCTATTCCGGCGGCCTCGACACCTCCGTCATCCTGCGCTGGCTGCAGGACACCTATGGCTGCGAGGTGGCCACCTTCACCGCCGACCTCGGCCAGGGCGAGGAGCTCGAGCCCGCCCGCGCCAAGGCCGAGCTGATGGGGGTCAAGGAGATCCATATCGAGGATCTCCAGGAGGAGTTCGTCCGCGACTTCGTCTACCCCATGTTCCGGGCGAACACGGTCTATGAGGGCACCTATCTCCTCGGCACCTCGATCGCCCGGCCCTTGATCGCCAAGCGCCTGATCGAGATCGCGCACATGGTGGGTGGCGATGCCGTGGCGCACGGGGCGACGGGCAAGGGCAACGACCAGGTCCGCTTCGAGCTCGGCTGCTACGCCCTCGATCCCGGCATCAAGGTGATCGCCCCCTGGCGCCTTTGGGACCTGAACAGCCGCGACAAGCTGATCGAGTATGCCGAACGCCGGCAGATCCCGATCCCCCGCGGCAAGCGCGGCACGCCCCCCTACTCCACCGACGCCAACCTCCTGCACATCTCCTACGAGGGCCTGGCGCTCGAGGACCCCTGGGTCGAGGCCGACGAGGAGATGTTCACCCGCTCGGTCAGCCCCGAGCTCGCCCCCGAGCGGCCGACCTATGTCGAGATCGGCTTCGACAAGGGCGATGCGGTGAGCGTCGACGGCGAGCCCCTCTCACCCGCCAACCTGCTCCGCCGGCTCAACGACCTCGCCGGCGCGAACGGCATCGGCCGGCTGGATCTGGTCGAGAACCGCTATGTCGGCATGAAGTCGAGAGGCGTCTACGAAACCCCGGGCGGCACCGTCCTCTTGGCCGCCCACCGCGGCATCGAAAGCATCACTCTCGACCGCGGCGCCGCCCACCTCAAGGACGAGCTGATGCCCCGCTACGCCGAACTGATCTACAACGGCTACTGGTTCAGCCCCGAACGCGAGATGCTCCAGGCGCTGATCGACCAGAGCCAGACACACGTCACCGGCACCGTCCGCCTCAAGCTCTACAAGGGCAGCGTCACCGTCGTCGGCCGCAAATCCCCGGTCAGCCTCTACAGCGAAGACTACGCCACCTTCGAAGCCGACACCGTCTATGACCAAAAAGACGCCGAAGGCTTCATCAAACTCAACGCCCTCCGCTTGCGCATCCGAGCCCTCGCCCAGCGGCGGTGAACCCGCCGATCGGGGCCTCGCGCTCGACCGGCGCTCAAGCGAGCAGCTGCTGGGCGAGCGCCGGCGTCGCTCGTCGCGCGTCGAGCTTTGCCTGAACGCGTCGTTCGATCCGCCGCGAGCCTTGCGCTCCGGCCTCGCCCAGTGCCTGCTGCAGGGCCGCGATCACGGCCGCTTCGGCAGCGCCCGAGGCCTCGAGGAGCTCGGCACGAAGCTGGTGCAGGAATGGCAGGTAGAAGCGGATCCCGCCCGCCTCGGCATCGGCACGAGCCTGTCCCAGCACCTCCAGTCCGAGCTCGAGCCGGCCGGTGCTGCCGCAGGCCTCGGCGAGCAGGCCGGAAAAGTAGGGAACCATCAGGCCCGCGCCGGTGGCGCGATAGGTGTCGAGGCCCCTCCGGCATTCCTCCAGACCGTCGCTGCTGCCCCGGCTGGTGGCCATGGCCCAGCCACGGATCGCGTGGCCCCAGGCGAGCCAGTAGGCGAAGCGGTGGCGCGTAGCGAGGGCGAGCACCGCCTCAGCCTGCTCGCACGCCGCGTCCCGGTCGCCGTCGAACTGCTCCAGCGACGCGCGAAAGCTGAGCGCGAAGGCGCGGCTGTGCGGATGCGGCTCCGGCGCCTCGGCGAGGGCGAGAGCACGCGCACTCGCGCGGCGGGCTGCTGCGGCGTCGCCGAGGAGCCATTCCGCCCAGGCGAGGCTGCAATGGGCGAGAACACCTGGATCGGAATTGTAGACGAAGCGGTGCCGGGCGTGGCGTTCGGGATCGTAGAGCGAGGCTGCGATCGTGGAATGGTGCAGCGAGGTCTCGAGCTCGCCCATGTAGAGCAGACAGAGCCCGTGCGGCCGGTGCGCCTGCAACAGGAGCTCGTCGTCATCGGCGCGCCCGGCCTCGGCGAGCAACTGCTCGCCGATCGCCTTGGCCTCGGTCAGCGTGCCGCGCACGATGTGGAAAGTTTGCAGGCCGCGCAGGGCGCGAAAGACGTGGCGCGGCTCGCCGACCTCATGGCTGAGCGCGAGTGCCCGCTCGTAGGCCCGACCGACCTCGTCCGCGGCGTTGCCGCTGACGGCGACCAGCTGGGCGCCGTGCGCGATGACGAGCGCGAGCTCGCGGCGATCGCGCCCGGGGCCGGCCGCGAGCGTCGACAGCAGCTGCAGGGCGCGAGCGAGATGGGCGGCCGCCTCGGCGCTGGCCGAGCGACTGATGGCGTCATCGGCCGCGTGCTCGAATGCCTCTAGCGCCGCCTCGACCTCGCCTGCCTCGGCATGGTGATGGCCGAGCTCGTCGGCCGGCGTCGCCGGAAAGTGACGCCGCAGAGTGGCCGCTATCTGGCCGTGGATCGAGCGGCGCCGGCGCTTGAGCTGGCTCTCGTAGGCAATCTCCTGGATCAGCGCGTGCTTGAAGACGTAGCTGGCGCGCGGCGGCAGCCCGTCCTGAAAGATCAGGTCGCTCTGGAGCAGGCTGTCGAGTGCGGCATGCAGGGCGGCCGGCGGCATCGGCGCGATCAGCGCCAAGACCTCGTAGCTGAAGCTGCGGCCGATGGCGGCGGCGATCTGCGCCACGGCTCGCCCGGTCTCGTGCCGATCGAGCCGCGCCATGAGCGTGTCGCGCAACGTCTCGGGCACGGCATTCGCGGCCGCGGCCTGGAGGCCCGCCTCGAGCACCGCCCGCGTCGTCTCCTCGATGAAGAGCGGAATGCCGTCGGTGCGCTCGATGATCGCCGCCACCACCGCCTCGGCGAGTGGCCGTGACCCGCGCACCTGCTCGACCAGCTGACGACTGGCCGCCCGGTCGAGCGGACCGAGGGTGATCGTCGTCGCCTCGTCGAGCCCGTCCCAGGGCGGCACGAAGCTGCGCCGCGAGGTGACGACGAGCAGCATCGGCGCCGCCCCCGCTTCGCGGACCAGGCGGCCGACCAGCTCGAGCGTGGTCGCATCCAGCCACTGCGCATCCTCGAACACCACGAGCAGCGGCTGCGTTGCTGCCCGCTCGAGCAGCTGGCCGAGTGCCGCCTCGATCAGCGCCTCGCGCCGCCGATCCGGCGCCAGGTCGCGGCTGCCGGCCGGCTCGTCGAGCTGGCGCTCACCGAAGACCGCGAAAAACGGCGTATGGCGGTGCAGCGGTGAGCCGGCAAAACTGACCTGGCCGTGCGCCTGCCGGGCGACCCGGTCCTCGAGCTCGCGGACGAGCCGCGACTTGCCGATGCCGGGCTCGCCCCTGATCAGCACGCAGCCGCCGTTGCCGGCCAGCGCCTGCCGCCAGCGCTCCTCGATCAGGGCCGATTCGGCCGGGCGGCCGATCAACGGCCCCGGACGATTGCCGGCATGCGCCTCGAACCGGCTCGCCGCCGCCTGCGGTGCCCGCACCGCGAACGCCTCGATCGGTGCGGCAAAGCCCTCGACCTGTTGCGCGCCGAGCGGGAGCAGATCGAAGGCACCGCCGACGAGCCGTTTGGTGGCGGCAGCGATCACCACGCCGTTCGGCGGTGCCAGCTTTTGCAGGCGGGCTGCGAGATTGGCCGGCGAGCCCACGATCTCGCGCTGGCGGATGCCGGCCGTCTCGATCAGGTCACCGACGATCATCAGGCCGCTGGCGATACCGATGCGCACCTCGACCGGTGCGGGCAGCGCGAGCCCGCGCAAGCCCTCGATCAGGGCGAGCCCGGCGAGGATCGCCCGCTCGGCGGCATCCTCGAAGGCCTTGGGATGCCCGAAATAGACGATCGTGCCGTCGCCCGCGACCTCGGCCAGCGTCCCGCCGAAGCGGCCCACGACCTCGGCCGAGAGCGTCGCATAGAGCCGCATCAGATCGCGCAGATCCTCCGGATCGAGCTGATGCGCGAGGGCTGTAGAACCGACCAGATCGGCGAAGAAGACGGTCAGTTGCCGCCGCTCCGCCGGCTCCGGCCCGCTCGCCTCGGCGCTGCCGCCGGGCGGCGAGGCGCTGCCGCGGCACAAGGCACCACAGGCGCCGCAGTAGCGGAAGGTCGCCGGCATGTCCTGGCCGCAGGCCCAGCAGCGCTGGAGCAAAGGACTGCCGCAGCGCCGGCAGGTGGCCCGGTCGAGAGCATTCTCGCAAGCGCAACTGGGACAGTGCACGCGGCTCCCTTTCCGCTTGCAGCCGGGGTCGACGCCCCGCCGCTCACTCGCCGCTGTTGACGATCATCGGGTGGGCGCAGCGACCGAGACAGTAGTCGGCGGACATGAGCTCGCCGAACGTTCCGGGCGGCGGGCCCTCGGTGAAGAGATCGACGCAGCTCGCCGGGGTAGACTGATACCAGGGATGGCTGTCGTCGAAGCGCTCGAGCTCCGGATCGGCGAGCCGGCGATAGTGGATATCGGTGACGTCGATCGCCGTCTCGCCGCGGGCATGCAGCTTGTGATCGAGGCCGCGACGCCAGAGGCTGCGCGGATCGGTCGGGTCCACCGTGAAGGCCGGCAGGGCCAGGTCGATACCCGGGAACGGGGCTGCATAGTCCGCAATGTCGGTGGGGTCCTCTGGTTCTTTTCGCGGCGCCGCCGCGAAGCCGCCCGGCGCGATCTCGATATCCCAGTGGATGAACTCGCGACGATCCTCGCCGACCTGCACGAACTCGAGAACGTCGATGCAGGTGTCGACGGCGAGATGGCCGTGGCCGGTGGCTTCGACGAAGATGTAGTCGCGGATCCTGCCGCTGATCACCTTGTTGGCGATCGGCTCTTCCGCGTCCAGCGGATAGACCTTCTGCAGGAACAGCACCGTGGTCAAACCCGCAATGCCGCGCAGCTGCTCGGGCACTTCGTCGTAAACCCCGAGCGGCTCTTCATGCAGCCGCTGCAAGATCGGCACGAGCACGTCTTCGTCGAGATCGATGCCGAGGCCGTCGATGATCCTCTCCGGCACCGCGACCTGCTGCTGGGCCAGCGGCGGCTGCGGGTCCGGCAGGGCCAGAGCGTCCAGCGGAATGGTCACGGCACGCTCCTTGCCGTGAACGAAGGCGCGTGCGAGTTCCGGATTGGCGCGCAGAAACTCGGCGAGCGGCTCGGCCGGCAGGCCGGTCACATAAAGCGGCCACTGCGGCAGCCCGTCGCAGGGATCGCCCGGATGTGCTCGGGCCACATCGGCCGTGGCCAGTGAAAAGGCGAACAGGCAGCCGCCGATGGTGGCGGTGCCAAGGCTCGAACGTGTCAGCATTGTCGTCTCCCGACGCACGGCCGCAAATCTAAGGCCATCTTGCCTCTCGGCCAAACGCCAAATCACAGACGAAGCTTCACCACTTACGAATTCTCTTATTAGCTCAATTTGCCCTGCCAGGGAACCGTGAACATCGAGCGGTGATTGATCTGCGGCGCTGGTTGCGGCCGCAGTGTTCCGGTCGGCCGGCTGTGGCGGCGGATCGAGAGGCCCACGACCCGGCGGGCTAGACGCGCTCGCCGCCGCCGCGCCGGGCGGCTGGCGGCTCGGAGCCCCGGCCGAGCGGCGACAGCGCTGCCACCGTCGCGCGCAGGCGAGCCTCGCCGCCGGGTCGCCAGCCGAGCGCCCGCAGCCGCGTGGTGTCGAGGATGACCGCTGGCGGCGCGGCCGCGGGTGGCAGCGCCGCCTCGATCCCGGCGAGCCGCAGCACCTCCGACGTGCGAACCACCAGATCGCTGCAGTTGTAGACCCGGCCGCCGGCTTCGGGCGCCGTCGCCAGGCGCCAGACCGCATCGGCAAGGTCGGCGCCGTGGACCTCGGTCGCGGCGCGGTCGGCGTCGGGCAGTCGGCCGGCATGCGCGTCGCGCAGCAGTCCGAACCACTTGCTGGCCTCGAGCGGCGTCGTCACGCCATAGACACCGGTCGCCCGCAAGGCGGTGACCGGCCAGTGCCTGCCGGTGGCCTCGACGAAGGCCTCCAGCGCCGCCTTGACCTCGCCATAAAGCGTCGTCGGCCGGGGTGCCATGCGCTCGTCGTGGCGGCCGGGCGGGCAGCCGTCGAGCACCGCCCGGCTGGAAAGGACCACGGCCCGGCCGACGCCCAGGGACCGGGCGGTCCGCAGGAGAGTGAGCGAGCCGTGCAGGTTGCGCCGGACGAAGCCCTCCCGATCGTCCCCTTCGCCGCCGCGATAGCGGCCGGGGAGGTGGTCGAAGGCGGCGTGGATCAAGAGATCGGCACCGCGGCAGAGGGCGCGCATAGACTCCCGGTCGTCGAGATCGCCTGGAATCGGCGCCACCTCGGGCGGCAGCGCCCGGCCGCGCGTCCAGGCGCCGACCGAGCAGCCACGGGCCAGGAGATCGGCCACGAGAAAGCGGCCGACCAGCCCCGAGGCCCCGGTAAGCGCCACCTTCATTGCAGGATCGGCGGGAAGGGCCGGTTGTCGTGCACGGCCCACCAGAGGTCGATCAGCGGCTTCAAGGCGTCGGCCTTGGGATGAGGCAGCGCCCAGGGCTTCTCGTACTGGTAGTGGACGACGCGGATGGCCGGCCAGTGCCAGAGGCACGGCAGGTTGAGAAAGGCGTATTGCAGGGCGTTCATGGTCCAGGGCAGCCCGTGCCAGTCGGGGAAGAACGTCTCGAGGAAGGTCTGGTCGGTGCGCCGCCAGAAGGTCGCACCATCGTCGAGTCGGGCCAGCATCGCATCGAAGGTGCGCGGATCGGGCCGCGCCACGAAGACCCCCGAGTTCAGCCGATGGAAGTCGGCGACGCTCTCGTAGAGATTGGGGGCGGCGGAGAACTCGGGATAGCCCATGAGCTTGTCGATGGGCTTGAGGACGATGGTGTCGGCATCGAGAAAGACGATGCGCTCGAACGCCTCGAGCTGCCAGAGCCGCAGCTTGGCGAAATTATCGAGCGGATCGTGAAAGCGGGGCTTCTGGCCCTTGGTGAAGGGGGCGGCGGTGTGCTGTGCCTCGCGGCTGTGCCGGGCGGTGAAGTCGGCCGAAACGGGCAGGGCGCTGACCTGGACGATGCGGCAGCCCTCGGCCTCGAGCGCCTCGAGATCCGCGTCGGCATTGGCGGTGGCCAGCACGATCAGCGGGAAGCCCGCCCCCACCCGGCCGAGCGACCGGGCGAGGGCCAAGGCACCCTTGGCGTAGTCCGGGTTGGTGACGAGGGTGGCGAACGCCCCCGGCTCAGCCATTCACGACCTCGAGCCTGGGCTTGCGCCCCTCGGCGAGCGCCGCCTCGATCTCCTTCGTCCAGGCGGAGACACACGGGATGCGCCGCAGATCGACCCGCTCGCGATGGGTGCTCGCTACCTCGATGACCTCCTCGAGCAGGCCCTCGGCCAGCGTCGTGGGCTCGAGCCCCAAGGCCAGGAACTGCGTGTTCTCGACCACGAGGTCGTTCTCGGCCGCCTCCTTTCTCGGGTTGGTAACATGGGCGATGCGCGCGCCGGTCATGCCGGCGACCAGCTTTGCGAGATCACGCACCCGATGCGTCTCGGTCATCTGGTTGAAGATCTTGACCCGATCGCCCCGGGCCGGCGGGTTGAGCAAAGCGAGCTCGATGCAGCGCACCGAATCCCGGATATGGATGAAGGCCCGGGTCTGCCCGCCCGTGCCGTGCACGGTGAGCGGATGGCCGATCGCCGCCTGGATCAGCAGGCGATTGAGCACCGTGCCGTAGTCGCCGTCATAGTCGAAGCGATTGACCAGCCGGGGATCAGACGCGGTCTCGGGCGTGTTGGTCCCCCAGACGATGCCCTGGTGCAGATCGGTGATCCGAAGGCCGTCGTTCTTGGCGTAATAGGCGAAAAGCGTCTGATCCAGGCACTTGGTCATGTGGTAGATGCTGCCCGGATTGCCCGGATAGAGGATCTCCTGCTCGGCGAGCTCGCCCGAGGGCAGCGCCAGCTTGACGTCCAGATAACCCTCCGGGATGGGTGCTCCAACCGTGCTGTAGCCGTAGACCCCCATGGTGCCCAGATGCACGAGATGGGTGTCGAGATCGAGCTCGGTGATCGCACAGAGCAGGTTGTGGGTGGCCCGGACATTGTTGTCGACGGTGTAGCGCTTGTGCCGCGGCGACTTCATCGAATAGGGGGCGGCGCGCTGCTCGGCCAGATGCACCACGGCATCCGGGCGGAAGCGGGCGAGCCAGGTCTTGAGGTCATCGTAGTCACGGGCGAGATCGATCCGCTCAAGGCCGATATGCCGGCCGGTCAACTGCTCCCAGGTGTCGCGGCGCTCCTTGGGGCTGGTGATCGGGGTCAGCGACTGGACATCGAGCTCGCCGTCGATGGCGCGCCTGACCAGGCTGTCGACGATGACCACCTCGTGGCCCTTGGCCGAAAGATGCAGGGTCGTGGGCCAACCGACAAAGCCGTCGCCGCCGAGGATGCCGATGCGCATGGGGCAAGCTCCCGTTTGGGGCAGAGTTGCAGGGTCTCATGGGCACTCTGCGCAACAGTTTTGTGGCAGTGGGCGCCAAGCTTGCGCGAGCGTGGCATGGCGGCCATTGTTCCAGCCATGGCGCAGGATCAGGCAGCCGGACAGAGCTGGAGTGCGAAGGGCTACCCGCACCACGCTGGCTTCGTGGCGGAGCTCGGCCGGCCGGTGGTCGATCTGCTGGCCCCGGTGGCGGGTGAGCGGATCCTCGATCTCGGCTGTGGCGACGGAGCCCTGACCGCCGAGCTCGCGGCCCTCGGCTGCGAGGTCGTCGGCAGTGACGCTTCGCCGGATCTCCTTGCGGCGGCTGCGGCCAAGGGTCTCGAGACCGTGCTCGCGGATGGCCACGACCTGCCGTTCGAGGCCGCGTTCGATGCCGTCTTCTCCAATGCCGCCCTGCACTGGATGACCCGCCCGGACGCGGTGATCCGGGGCGTCGCTCGCGCCCTCGTACCCGGCGGGCGGTTCGTCGGCGAGTTCGGCGGGATCGGCAACGTCGCCGCCATCACCACGGCCTTGCGCGCCGTCCTGCAAGAGGCGGGCATCGACGCACTGGCGATCCGCCCCTGGTTCTTCCCGAGCCCCGCGGACTACCAGCGACGGCTCGAGGGCCAAGGCTTTTCGGTCGAGACGATCGAGCTGATCCCTCGCCCTACCCATCTTCCGACCGGGATGGCGGGCTGGCTCGAAACCTTCGCCGATCCCTTCCTGCGCCACGCCCCCGCCGCCGACCGCGAGACGCTCACCGCCCGGGCCGTGGCCCTGCTCGAGCCGGCCCTCTGCGACGCCGACGGGGAATGGCGCGCGGATTACGTCCGGCTCAGGTTTCGCGCGGCGCTCAACGCTTGAGCCGCAGGCTCAATAGTCCATGCGCCATTCGATGCCGACCTCGCTTCTGGAGTCGTTGTCGACCTGGCCGCGCACGGTGACGTTGCGCATCACCTCGATCTCGACCCGGGCGCGTGAGGCGCCGGTGGACAGGCCCTGGTCGACGGCGATGAAGACGTTGTCGGCAACGTATTGGCCGGCGGTCGCCGTGGTCTCGGCCTCCTCGTCGCCGAACTCGGTATTGCCGAGATCGACCACGTCGAGGCCCGTGATCTCGCGCAAGGTCCCCATGGCATCGATCCCGCCGCCCTCGAGAGTGGCCACCGCACTGGCGAGGCGCAGCCCCTGGACGGGGGTCAGCCCCGACGTGCCACGATCGAACAGGAGCTGCGAGAGCACCTCGTCCTGCGGCAGCTCGGGCTCGCTCGCGAGCGCGAACTCGAGGTCCTGGACAGACCCCGTCACCCGCACGATCCCCGTCATGGTCCGGCTGGTGGCCGCGGCCTCCAGATTGACCATGGGTGCCGGCGGCGTGCCGCCGGTGAAGGTCACACTGCCCTCGCGGATCTCGAAGCGCCGATCGAGAAAATCGAGAAAACCGCGCCGGTAGTCGATCGAGCCCTTGATCACCGGCTCGCGGGTCGAGCCCGTGATCCGGAGAGTGCCGCCCCATTCGCTGTCGAGGCCGCGGCCGCGAACGAAAATGCGGGCCGGCATGTCGACCACGAGATCGAGCAGCATGGCATAGCGCTCACCGGTCGCGGGCGGCGGCGGCGGCGGTGGCGGTGGCGCGCCGCGCACCTCGACATCGAGCCTGGCCGGCTGGATGCCGCCACCCGACGGGATGCGAAGATCGGCGCGCGGCACGGTGATCGTGCCACTCGTCTTGCCGCCCCGGGCCGAGCCCTCCATCAGGATGTCGACGGTCACCGCCGCCCGGCCGAGATCGCTGTCGAGCACCCGAAGCTCCCGGGTGGCGAGTTCGAAACGGTAGGGAAAGGCCTCGTCCGGGTCGATCGCCATGCCACCCGAAAGATCCAGCCGGCCGCCCGCCTGGTCGCGCGCCTCGAACCGCTCGATCAGGAGCCGCTCGCCGTCACCGACGAGACGGACCGCCACATCGGTCAGGATGATGCCGCTCAGCGCGTCGGTGACCCGGCCGTTGGTGATCTCGAGCGCACCGCTCGCCACCGGACTGGCGACGGTGCCACCGAGCCTGAGGTCGAGATCGAGGGCACCCTCGATCTGCTGGCCGTCGAGTGCTGCCAACGCCACCAAGGGCTCGAGCCTGCTCTGCCCGGTCAGCCGGCCGTCGAGCGGTGCGTTCTCGGCGAGATCGACGGCGAATGGCCGCAGCGACAGGCGCATCGGCAGGGCGACATCGGCGCTGAACGGCCCGTCGCCGAGGCCCTCGATCCGGGTCCGGGTGACGAGACCGGCAGCGTCCAGCTGCAGCTCGACGGTGACGTCGGCTGGCCGGCCGGCGCTGTGATCGGGATCGGTGAGCTGCAGGCCGGCAATCTCGAGGCCACCGTCGATCCGCGGGGCAGCGAGCGACCCCTCGAGAGCGAAGCGGCCGGCGAGATCACCCTCGAGCTCCGGCCCACCGAGCTCGGCCAGCATGGCCATCGGGAAGGCGTCGATGACGAGCCCGGCCTGGGCCCGGTCGCGCGGCTGATCGAGGTTCAGATTGCCCTGGATACGGGCGTCGCCGATCCTGAGATCGAGCTGGTCGATGTCGAGCACCCCATCCTCGAGCTGCAGCGTGGCCGGGCTCAAGAGGCGGATGCTCTGGGCCCGAAAGACCCCCTCGAGCTCGTCGAGATAGACCGTCTGGGCCGGCCCCATGACATCCGCTCGGGCCCGGGCACGCAGGTTGAAGGGCCCCTCGAGCCCACCCTCGGCGTCGGCCGCGAGCTCGAAGAGCTGGCGATCGCCTGTGATCCGGACGGTCGCCTCGTCCAGGACCACCCCGCCCGGCTCCGGCTGCGCGAAGCCACCGGCGGTGATCGTGGCATCGACGCCGAGCCGATCCAGCACATCCTCGAGGCTCGCCTCGACGCGCGCCTGGCGCAGCGATCCGAACGCCCCGGCGATGTCGTCCGCCTGGACCCGGAGCTGCGCATCCTGCCCGCCGGCGCTGCCGTCGAACGTTGCATCGAGCTCGACCGAGCCGCCGAGCGCCTGGCCGAACCATGGCTCGAGGGCCGCAAGATCGCCGATCTGCCCGCCGAGCGTGCCGGTGGCCAAAAGCGCGTCCAGATCGATCTCGGCTGATCCTGCGATGTCGGTGGCGGGCCCGCTCAGTCGGAGATTCGCAAGGCTGAGCTGCGGCCGGTCGAGGGTGAAGTCGCTTCTCAGCTGCAGCGTGTCACCCGCCTGCTCGACGCCGAGCACGAGGTTGCCGCCATAGCTTCCGGCGGTCTCGCCCGCCGCTGCTGTCAGCGCGATCCGATCGAAGTCGCGCCCGGCGATGAAGAGATTGTCGACGCGCAGCTCGGCATTGAGCCCCGGTTCCTGCAACGAGCCCGCGAGCTGGATCGAGCTCTGCACCTGACCCTCGATCGGCTGGCCGACCAGGCCTTCGAGCGTTTGCAAGGCAAAGGGCGAAAGTTCGATCTGCCCGCTCAGCGCCTGCGCGTCGTCGAGGCCGACCGTCAGATTGCCGGTGAGCCCGAGGGCGGCGGTGGCGACCTCGAGACCCTCGACGGCGACACTCTCGTCCGGGCGCAGCACCACCCGCCCATCGAGCCGCGGGCTCGCGCCCACGAGCGCATCCAGATCCTGGGGCAGGCCCGCGAGGTTCTCGCCCCGCACGACCAGATCGACCGTGACCGCCCTGAGCTCGGCCGCAAGCTCGACATCGGCCTCGAGATCGACCGAGCCCGTGGCGGCGAGATCGGCCGGTGCGTCGGGTCCGAGGGCCGCGAGCAGCGCCTCGATCGACGGCACCCGGCCGGTGAGCCGTGCGGTGCCGGCCAGCTCCGGCATCATCACGCTCGCCGTACCGTTAAGGGCGACATGCTCGCCCTCGAGCGTCAGCCGCTCGATCCGGGCCTCGCCTTCCATGGGCACGGTGGCGGCGAGATCGAGACGCACACCACTTTCCGGCCGCAGCGGCTCGCCGTCCTGCGTCAGGCCACCGACCGTGCCGCCACCCTCGACCGCGACCCCGGCGAAGGGCTGGTCCAAAGGCCCGAGCAGATCGGCGGTGAACGCCAGGGCCACCTCGCCCACGCCCAAGGCATCGGCGGTGACGTCCGCCGCATCGAGCGCCAGGGTGAAGCGCGGCTCGGTGAAGCTGCCCAGCGCATCGAGTGTAAGCTCGACCCGGCCACCGAGATCCTGGCCCGCGAGACCGCTGGCCCGCGCCAGATCGGCGGCAACGAGGCGGATTTGGCCGTCGAGCCGATCCTCGTCGACCTGTGCCTCGAGGGAGCCTGTGGCCGTCGCGATGCCACTTTCCAGCATCAGCCGGTCGAGGGCGAAATGGCCGGGTGCCCGCTGGCCGCCGGCAAGGGCAAGCTCGAGCCGTTCGCCGAGCACGGCCTCGATATCGGCCGGCAGGGCGCCAGCCACCGGCAGGACGTTCAAGGCGAGATCGATCGACGGGCTCTCGCCATAGGCCAGCGCCAGCTCGGCATCGGCCGAGACCAGATTGGCGATGGCAAAGCGCAGATCGGCGTTCCAGTCGGCAAGCGGGCCGTCGCCGATGAGGCTGAGGCTGAGATCGCCGGCCTCGGGCTGACCGGTCAACGCCGCCATCAAGCCGCCGGTCTCACTGCCGGAAAGGTCGAGGCCGATGCTCTCGGCCTCCAGATCGAGCACCGCGCCCAGACCCAGCGACGCCGTCTGCTGGTCGATCCGGACGAGATCGAGCCTGGCCTCCGCACGGCGCCCCTCGGGCCCCGTGGTGGCATTACCCTCGAGATTGAAGACCGCAGCCTCGCCGATCAAGGCCTCGCCGAGCTCGATCCGCTCGACGAACAGCCGCTCGACCACCACCCTGGGTAGGCTTTCCGGCAGGCTCGGGGCCGCGGGCAGGCTGAACGGCTCGTCGCTCGGCTCGGGCTCGGGCAGGTCGGGGGTCCGATGCACGGCGATCCGCGCCGCCCCCACCTCCTCGACACGGACCTCGCCGGCCAGCAGCCGGGTCGGGCTGATCTTGACCCGGGCATTGTCGACCTCGAGCCAGGTGCCGGTATCGTCGGCGAGGCTGAACCGACCGAGCCGCACGTCGAACGGCAGGAAACCCTCGAGCTCGGCGACCTCGGCGGTCTGCGACTCGCTGCTCAGGCTGCTCTCGACGAGGCCCGTGATCTGCGCCTTGGCGATTCGCGTCTGGGCGAGCCCGAGAACGGCACCGAGCAGGCCCACGACGACCAGCACCAGAACGGCGAGCGAGACCAGAATCTTGCGGAGCAAGGCGAGCGACTTTCGGCAGTCTCAGGGGCGGACGGCGCTGCGGCCGCAACGGCACGGCAGTCTAGCACGTGGGATCGAAGCGCGCAAAAAAACGAGACCCCGGCAGCGCTCAGAACGCCTGGCCGATCGAGATGTAGAGCTGCCAGGAATCGTCGACATCGTCGCGCTTGTCCACGGGCACGCCGACATCGAAGCGGATCGGGCCCACCGGCGTCAAATAGCGGATCCCAAGACCGGTGCCGAACTGCCAGGCGTCGCCGAACTGCGGCGCGGACTCCTCGAACGCACTGCCGCCGTCGAGAAAGACGACACCCTCGAGGTTGCTCAGGACCGCGTAGCGGACCTCGGCACTGCCCTCGAGCAGCGACCGACCGCCCGTCGGATCGTTGTCGTCGTCGAGCGGGCCCGCGGACTGGAACGGCACACCACGGATCGACCCGCCACCACCGGCATAGAGCCGCTCGTCGGCCGGAATGTCGTCGATGCTGGCACCGACGATGGCCCCGACCGCACCGCGAAACGCGAGCACGAGGCGAGGCGCGTTGCGCAGGCGGAAATAGCGCGTGCCCACGAGGCGGTTCTTGACGAAGGTGGTGCCGGGGTTGAGCGTGTCCCAGGTGGGTGCCGTCTCGCCCGAGATGCGATAGCCTTCCGTCGGATCGAGCAGGTCGTCGCTGTCGTCGAAGCGAAAGCCAAAGGGCACCGAGAACAGACCGAACGTATCCGTGCCGTCGCTGTCCTCGACCTCGCTCAAGCGGTAGGCGACACCGAGCGTGCCGGTCAGCCGCCGGCTGAAGCGCCGCTCGACCCCGAGATTGCCTCTGATCGAGAGACTGTCGAAGGCATCGGTCTCCTCCTGGCGCAAGGCCCCGCCGCCCACGAGATCGAGATCGGGCATGAGGATGTCGGGCTTTCTGAGCTGCCCCTCGAGCCGTTGCAGGTTCTGGCCGACCTCGGCCTCGATCCGCAGCCGCTCGCCGGCACCCAGGATGTTGCGATGCTCCCAGGACGCGGTGACGATCGGGCCGTCCTCGCTGCGATAGCCGAGCCCGGCACCAATCGTCCGGTGCAGCCGCTCGGTGACCTCGAAGCTCACCGGCCAGGTGCCGTCCGCGTCCGGCTCCGGCCCGTCGGTCACCTGGACGGTGGCGAAGAGATTGGTGTCGATCAGCCGCCGCCGCGCCCGCTCGATGGCGCGCACATCGAAGCGCTCGCCGGCCTCGATCAACAAACGCTGACGCAGGAAGGCGTCGTCGACCCCGGCCTGGCCCGTCACCACCGGTTCGGCGAAGGTGAAGCTCGGGCCCGGGCTGATCGCGAGCTCGACATCCATGGTCTTGGTGTCGCGATCGATGATCGCCTGTCGGTCGCCGAGTTCTGCCTGGGCATGGCCACGGCTGCGCGCATGGCGCAAGAGGCGCTCCTCTGCCTCCAGCACCACCTCGGCCAGTGCCGGATCGCCCTGCTTGAGCCCGAGGTCGGCGGGAAGCCGCGGCTCGTAGCCATGCGGCTCGCCCTCGACGCGGACGGTGCGCTCGTCGAACCGATAGCGCTCGCCGGGCTCCACCGCGAAAACGATGCGGGTGGCCGGGCCCTCGACGAGCGTCTCGAGCGCCTCGTTGCGAGCCTCCGGCTCGGCGTCCTGGTCGATGCGAAAGGCAACACTGCCGTCGTAGAAGCTGCGCGCCTGAAGCCCGGTCACCACGCGCTGGACGTCGGCACCGGCCCGATTGCGCAGGACCAAGAGGCTCGGTGGCGGTCGATCGGTGCTTTGCGCGGCATTCGAAACACCGCGCAAGAAACCTTCGAGCCCCGGATCGGGAACGCCCTCGAGCCCCTCGAACACGACACTATAGGGTACGCGCGGACCGGCAAGGCTCTCGTCCTGGCTGAGGAACGGCAACCCATTGCCGCCGCAGCCGGCAAGCAGCAGGGCGACGCCGAGCCAGACGGCCGCAGGGCCTCGACGCAGGACGCTGGCCCAGACGCAGGCGAGCGATCGAGCGGCTGCCATCAATCGCTGCCGAACCGCCTCTGATTGGCGACGGCTGGCGCGGCTGCCGCCGGATCGGGCTCCGCCGCCGCGGCGTTGGCCTCGCTCTTTGCGGCCTCGCTCTCGGAGGGTTGGCGGTCGGCGGTCTTGATCAGCAGCGGGGCGGCGTTGCCCTCTTTGTCGGTGCCGAAATAGAGCGTCTGGTGCGGGTAGGGGATCTCGATGCCGAGCTCGTCGAAGCGCAGCTTGATCCGCCGCAGGAACTCGCGCCTGATCCCCCACTGCTCGCCCGGCCGGGTCTTCGAGCGCATCCGAATGACCACAGCCGACCTGCCGAACTGGTCGACGCCGGCGATGTCGATGGGCTCGAGGATCAGCCGCCGGTAGGGCCACTCCTTGCGCAGCCGGTCGTCGATCTCGCGGATCACCCGGATCACCTCGTCGGTGTTCTCCTTGTAGGCGACCTCGATATCCATCAGCGCATAGGAGAACTCCTTGGTCATGTTGGTGACCACATCGATCGAGCCGTAGGGGATGGTGTGCACACTGCCGTCATAGCTGCGCAACATGATCGTCCGCATCGACATCCCCTCGACCACGCCGGACTTGCCCGCCGTGTCGATCACGTCGCCGACCCGGATGGTGTCGCCGAGGAGGATGAAAAGACCGGTGATCAGGTCCTTGACCAGGGCCTGCGAGCCGAAGCCGACAGCGAGACCGACGACACCGGCACCGGCGAGCAGGGGTGCCGTCTCGACGCCCAATTGGCTGAGGGCTGTGAACAACCCGACCATGCCGAAAATGAAATAGCCGAAATTGGCGAGGATGCCGGTCAGCGTGCGCGCCCGGTTGCTGTGCAGCGGCTGGCCCTGGGCGTTCTTCGCACCGATGACCTGGTTGGCGACCAGGCTGGTCAGCTCGAAGGCGAGGACGGTCAGGGCGACGATGATCGCGAGGCGAGCGAGCAGCCCGACAAAGGCCAGGCCGATGTCCGAGCGCAGCCAGTCGAACACACCGCTGTTCCAGGCCGTGGCAATGGCGATGGTCGCGGCGATGACGACGGCGGTGCGCAGGATCAGCCGCGCCGGCGCCGCATACCGATTGGCGCGCTCCTGGACGCCCGGCAGCAGGTCCTCGCTCTCCGCCGTCAGCGGCACGCCGCTCTCGAAGAAACGGTTGATCGCGAGCATCGCGAAGCGGGCGATCACGAGCACCACGAGGGTGAGGAAGGTCGCCCGGCTGAGAAAGAGGATGCCGCCCGGCACCTTCAGCGCCCAGACCAGGTAGTGCAGTGAAATCAGCAGGATCGCGAAATAGTGCCAGGTCCGGGAGAGAAAGCGACCCGGAACGAAGCGGGCGATCGACGCATTGCTCTCGTCGTTCCAGGTGCGGATCGCGGTCGCCACCGTCTCGCGCAGGCGAAGCACGAGGAGAATGGCAACGCCAGCGACGCTCAAAAAGAGCAGGTGCACGAGGAACAGAAAAACCGACTCCGGCATGCCCAGCTGGAAGAAGCCGAACAAGAGCCCAAAGCCGACGAAGGCCAGCCGCCCGATCGTGAACAGCCCGGCCCGCAGCACCCGCGCCGTTCCCTCGGCAACCGGGACGAGCGGCACGACGATCCCGGGCTCGCCGAACAGCAGCCGAACCACCGCCCGCCAGATCATCGCAACGAAAAAAAAGCCGGTGATGCTGAGCGCCGCCGTGGCGACGACCGAAAGGTCGACGTCCTGCACGCGCGAGAAATCGATCAACCCGGCCGTTACCATGACGTTGGCGAGCGTCAGCACCCCCGGGGTCAGGGCACCGAACAGCAAGGCGGCCAGGAGCTCGACCGCAAAGCGCCGCAGCATGCAGCCGCGCGGCTGCTCGGGGTCGAGCGGTGGGCGCAGGCGCAGCACCTGGTGCCGGGCGAGCAGGCCGAGGGCAAGGATCCCGAAGACGGCCCCGGTCACGATGATCCAGACCCGCCGAGAGCTGGCGTCGGCCATTTGCCCCGAGATCCAGGCAACGAGCTCCGGCAGCTGGTCGGAGGACACGGCGACGTCGCTTGCGATTTCGACGAGCGTGTCGGTCCGTCGACGCAGCTCGTCCGCGACCTCGTCGAGCACCGTGGCAGCCACGAGGTCAGGGGCCGCCGGGCCCGTCGCAGTGGCGGGCGGTGCCGCACCCCCTTCGGCCGCACGCAGGGCCTGCAACTTCGCGAGAAGTGCGGCACGCTCGGTCGGATCCTCGAGCTGGCGGATCAGGGTCTCGAGCGCTTCGGCCTCGGACGGTGCGGCCGCGGTTGCCGGGGCCGGCGTCGGCTGCGGCAAGCCGAGGGTCTGCGCCACTGTCGAGCCTGCGGCCGCGAGCCAGAGCATGAGGGCGATGCCGAGCAGGCCCGAGAAGCGGCCGGTGCGAAGTCGAGGTCGGTAGACGCTAATGATCGGCGCTCCAAACGACAGGAAGAGCGGGCCAAACGACAGGAAGCGTGGGCAGGACCGGTGAT
>DAIRDJ010000018.1:0-19396 GCA_036796215.1 Geminicoccaceae bacterium | reverse complement strand
CCAAACGACAGGAAGAGCGGGCCAAACGACAGGAAGCGTGGGCAGGACCGGTGATCAGCTCACGATCGGCCGATCCGCCGCCGCGCGCCCCGAGTTGACGGCTGGCTATCCCGTCGGTTGGGCAAGGCGGCGCTGCATGATCGGGTTCGGTTACATGCCGAGCGGAAAGTATAGGGTCAGGCGGATTTCGCAAGATCACCGCGACGCCGCTCCAGCGCCTGCTCGAACCGCCAGGCCGAGGCGACGATCGCGTCGAGATCGGCATGGCGTGGCTGCCAGCCCAGTTGCGCACGGATGCGGCGGCTGTCGGCGACCAGCACGGCCGGATCGCCCGGCCGTCGCTCGCCTTGTCGGATCGGCAGGGTGACCCCGGTAACGCGCTCGACCGCATCGAGCACCTCGCGCACGCTGTAGCCCCGACCGTAGCCGCAATTGGCGATCAGCGGGTCGCCGCCGGCCGCGAGGTGATCGAGGGCCTGGACGTGGGCGGCGGCCAGATCGTCGACATGCACATAGTCGCGGATGCAGGTGCCGTCCGGGGTCGGATAATCGGTGCCGTTGACCGGCATGAACGGTCGGCGGCCGGCGGCGGTCTCGAGCGCCACCTTGATCAGGTGACTGTTGTCCGGCGTCGCCTCGCCGATTCGTGCCGCGGCATCGGCACCGGCCACGTTGAAATAGCGGAGGATGGCAAAGCGCAGCCCGCTGGCGGCGGCAATATCCTGCAGTGCCCGCTCGGCCATCAGCTTGGAGGCCCCATAGGGATTGATCGGGGCCAAGGGCTGGTCCTCGTCGATCAGCTCGACCCCGGGCTGGCCATAGACCGCAGCGGTCGAGGAGAAGACGACATGCGGGATGCCGTATTGGGCGCAGAGATCGAACAGGCGAAAGGCGTTGGCGGCATTGTTGAAGTAGTATTTGCCAGGCTTGGCCACCGATTCGCCGACCCAGATGTGACCCGCGCAATGTACCGCGGCATCGAAGCCGCTACCCGAGAGCACCCGTTCGAGGCGGGCGCGGTCGCCGAGATCGGCCTCGATCAGCTCGGCATCGAGCACCGCCCAGCGATGCCCGGAATAAAGCGAATCGTAGACCAGCACGTGGTGGCCGGCGGCCCCCAGATCGCGAACGATGTGGCTGCCGATATAGCCAGCACCGCCCGTGACCAGGATACGGAGGCTGCGGCTGGATCGGGTCATCGGTCATCCTCAAGGGAGGTTCGAACGTGGCTCGGGCGGCACCGAAGCCATCATGCTTGTGGCCTCGAGCCCTCGGGCGTCGCCTTGCCGGCAGCAGGCGGACAGCCGCGGTTGCATCGGCGCAAAGTAACGCCGCGAGCCTGCTCGCTTGTCAACAAATCTCGTCAAGCGCCATGACGGAATATCAAAACGGCATGAAATCACGGGCCGCCGCTCAGCCGTCGGCAGTACCGGTGGCGATGAAGCGGCGGCTGTCACCCTCGAGGACGAGGCAGGTGAGGTTGCCGTTGAAGCAGGCACCGGTGTCGATGCCGATGCGGTTGCGCCGCAGCACCGGCTCGTCCTCCACGGTGTGGCCGTGCACGATGATCTTGCCGCACTCGCCGCTCCAGCTCAAGAACGGCTCGCGGATCCAAAGAACATCGTGCTCGATCTGCTTGTCGAGCGGCACGCCCGGCCGGATCCCGGCATGGACGAAGAGGTAGTCGCCGACCGGCAGCATCAGCTCGAGCGCGTTCAGCAACAGCCGGTGACTGTCCGGAATCTTGCTGGCGAGAACCGCCTGCGCGGCAGCGAGGCGCGTCTCCTCGGGCTGGTCGAAGGCGAGCGGCACCCCGTAACTCAGAAGTGTCGCGTCGCCGCCGAAGCGCAGCCAGCTCTCGCCGACCGGCTCGCCCGCGAGGAAGGTGCGAAACCAGAGATCGTGATTGCCGAGCAGCAGCACCCGATCGAAGCCTTCGGGCGGCGGGCCGGTCAGGTGCTCGATGACCTGCCGGCTGTCGAAGCCACGATCGACGTAGTCGCCGAGATAGACGAGCAGGTTGCTGCAGCGCTCGGGCTGGGCCGCGGCATCGGCGGCGATCCGCGCCTCGAGCTGGTGGACGAGATCGATGCGGCCGTGGACGTCACCGATGGCATAGACCCGCATGCCTTCCGGCACTCGCGGCGGTCGGCCGGCGACCATCGGGGTATCGTCGACAGGTGGACGGGGACGCTGAAAAAGACGCTTGAGCAGGACGACCTCAACCTTTAGTTGATCATGATCGGCAGGTGACCACAAACTCTTAGCATGCGTGGCGATCTGGCTACAGTCCCGACAGATAGAATCGCCGATGGCTCCTGGTGCGCCGATCCGGGAACGTCACGGTTGTCAGAGGGGGTGGGAATCGATACGACCACCGCAGGTTGATATGGTCGTGCCGCACGGTTTCGCGTCGCGCCCGAGAAGCCATTGCTCCCGACTGCGCTCTTTCGATACGAGAACGCCGCCGAGAGTACAACCCGACCGACCACCGCCGCCGCAGCAGCGTCGCCATGCGGCGGCGTGGTCACCGATTGAGTTGGCCAAAGCTTCCCACGGAGTCGATGTGATGACGAAGACCAAGCTGATCGGAGGCGTCGTGGCAGCGGCGGCCTTGCTCGCTCCAGAGTTCGCCACGGCGCAGGACCCGTTCGAGCCGCTCGGCATCCGTTCCGGTGCCTTCCTGGTATACCCCTCGCTAACGGCGAGCGGCACCTACGACGACAACATCTTCGCCACCAAGGACGACGAAGAGGACGACTTCATCTACACACTGCGTCCCGAGGTGCGCGCCGAGTCGCAATGGTCGCGGCATTCACTCGCCGGGACCGCGTTCGGCGAGTTCGGCTTTTTCCAAAGCGAGAACGACAGCAACTACGAGGATTTCGGCGCCGGCCTCGACGGCCGCCTCGACGTCACCCGCGACAGCGCCACCTTCGGCGGACTGTCGTTCGCGCGGCTGCACGAGGATCGCGAGTCGGCCGACGACACCGGCGAGGAAGACGTGACCCAGTTCTGGCGGACCGAGGCGCGGCTCCGCCACCGGCACAGCTTCGCCCGCTTCTTCGTCCAGCCGACCGTCTTCGCCAACCGCTTGGCCTTCGAGAACGCCGGCGACGACACCAACGCCGACCGCGATCGCAATACCTTCGGCGGCGGCTTGCGCGCCGGCGTCACCGTCTCGCCCGCGATCAACGTCTTCGGCGAGGTCAACGCCGATGTGGTGCAATACGACGATGCCGGCGAGATCAACGACAATAACGGCTACGACGGCCGCGTCGGCGTCGAAGTCGACGTCACCCGGCTGGTCATCGGCGAAGCGTCGATCGGCTACGCCTATCGCCAGAACGACGAGTTCGAGAACGAGGGTGGCCCCGCCGGTGATATCGGCATCACCTGGACACCGACCCAGCTGACCACGGTGAACTTCACGGGCAGTGCCGGCTTCGACGAGACGACGGTGGACTTCGAAGGCGACCGCTCGTCCGGCAACCTCGCAACGGTGCTCGGCGTCAGGGTCGATCACGAGTTGCGGCGCAACATCCGCCTGGATGCCAGTGTCGAGTACAACCGCGACGACTTTCAGGGCACCAACCGGGTCGACGACACCTTCCGCCTCGGCGCCGGCGTGACCTACCTGCTCAACCGCAACCTCTCGCTCAACGCGGCCTATGGCTTCGATACCCGCGATTCCGACGACGATGACGCCGAGTTCGATCGCAACATCTTCCGCGTCGGCATCACCGCTCGACTGTGAGCCATGGCGGCTGTGCCCCCGGCTGCCGGCCTCGGGGGCACGCAGCGCCTCTGTTTGATGAGAGGCTCATCATTCAGGGTGCGCCGCTTGCACCGTCCAGTCTTAATTTTTAAGTAGGGGTTGGCTGTTAGAACCGTCGTCGGTCGGCAGCATCGCCGGTCGCCCCCACCGCGTGGTGCTGGGCTGTGTTCGACACGGATCGCTGGAGAGATGAGGATGACGGGGCTTGGCCGCAGACTGTTGATGGCATTGGTACTCGGCTCGGGTTTGGCGCTCGCTGCCTGCGGCGGTGGTGCTTCGGCACCCGGCGGCCTCGGCGCGGCTCCGGGCGCTGCCGCCGCCGACGGCGAGGTCGCGCCGCAGCGGCTCGCAGCGCCGGCCTACACCCTCGACAGCGGCGATCGACTCCGGGTCGTCGTCTTCCGCCACGAGGATCTCTCGGGCGAATTCGAGGTCGACGGGACCGGCACCTTCGCCATGCCGCTGATCGGCGAGGTCGCCGCCGCCGGCCTCAGCACCCGGCAGCTGGAGGGGCGCATCGCCGAACGGTTGCGCGACGGCTACCTGGTCGATCCCCAGATCAGCATCGAGATCTTGAACTTCCGGCCCTTCTTCATTCTCGGCGAGGTCAACCAGCCCGGCCAATACCCTTATGCCTCGGGGATGAGCGTGATCAATGCGGTGGCCCTCGCCGGCGGCTTCACTTTCCGCGCCCGCGAGAATGCGATCGCCGTGCAGCGCGGTGGCTCTGGGGCCCCCCAGGTGGTGGTCACGCCCGACACGCCGATCCTGCCCGGCGACATCATTCGAGTCCCCGAGCGCTTCTTCTGAGCCGGTCCGTCCGTCAAAAACCCACGCCTTCTTTGTCGGGGCCGCGGCCGCTGACCAGCGGCGCCGTCGCGGCGCCGGCAACACCAGCCGACTAGCCTACCAGCGGTTGCATTCCGTGCTTTGCATCGCCGCAAGCCACTCGCTATAGGCGACGGGCGGCAACCTCGGATGGGGGGAAGACAGCATGGCACGGAAGGGCGGCACGCGGACCAAGGGCGATCGGGCGGGCGGCCCGAAGTGGCTCGATCTCGAGGGCTGGCTCGGCTCCTTCGCCATCTACAAGGACCCGCGCGTCGTCGGCGTCCTCTTCCTCGGATTCTCGAGCGGCCTGCCGATCATGCTGATCGCCTCGACGCTCAGCACCTGGCTGCGCGAGGAGGACGTGACCCGGGCCGCGATCGGCCTCTTCGGCTTCGCCTTTGCCCCCTACACCTTCAAGTTCGCCTGGGCGCCCCTGATGGACCGCCTGCCGCTGCCGCCGTTCACCACCCTGTTCGGCCGGCGGCGCGGCTGGATGCTGGCGAGCCAGATCGGCCTGATCGCCTCGATCTTCGCGCTCGGCCAGACCCACCCCGGCATCGATCTCTGGTGGACCGCCTTCTTCGCCGTCCTCGTCGCCTTCTTCTCGGCGAGCCAGGACATCGTCATCGACGCCTATCGGGTCGAGATCCTGCCCGAGGCGAAGCTGGGGGCCGGGGCCGGCGTGGTCGTGCTCGGCTACCGCATCGCCATGTGGGTCGCGACCGCGGGCGCATTGCTGATCGCCGAGGCCGCCGGCTGGTCCGCGGCCTACACGGTCATGGCGCTCCTCGTGCTGATCGGGGTCGGCACCGTGCTGTCGATCGGCGAGCCCGCGCAGTCCTCGACCGCGCTCATCGACCAGCAGGTGCTGGAGGAGGACCGGCTGCTGCGCCAGGTGCCGCAAAGCCGGCTCAAGGCCTTCGAGGGCATCGGTGGCCTCCTGCTCGCCATCATCCTCCTTTATGGCGCCTGGCTGCCGGTCTCGACCGTCTTCGGCATCGTCTCGCCGCTCGCCGGGGACTGGACGGTGGCGCAAGGCATCGTGCTGCTCGGCAATCTCGTGGTCACCGGGCTCGGCATCAAACTCGCCTGGCAGCTCTACAACCGCGCGCCGGGCTGCCTCGGCCAGGCCAAGAGCTTCGCGCTCATCGCCATCGGCTGGCTGGTGCTCAAGACACTCTGGTATGCGATCGGCCCCTGGAGCCCGTTCGTCCCGACCCTGCATGGGGCGGTGGTCTTGGCCGTCCTCTACGGCCTGAGCAATCTCGTGGTCGGTGCCTTCGGCGCCGAGCCCTTCACCACCGAGGCCTTCCTGGCGCCGGTCTGGCTGACCATCGTCGGCTTCTGGGTCGAGCTCCTCGCCGTCATCACCCTTTACGGCTTCACCTACTTCAGCAAGCGCGCACACGCCAATTTCGGCCTCGTGCCGATCGCCGAGGAGACCAGGGTCCACCTCTGGATGCGCCGCGCGGTGATCGAGCCGTTCTACGACTTCGTCAAGCGCAACGGCGTCGGCATCGCGGTGACCATCCTCGCCTTCATCTCGGTCTACAAGGCATCGGACGTGCTGCTGACCTTGATGGCCAACCCCTTCTACATCGATATCGGCTTCAGCCGGGCCGAGATCGCCTGGGTCTCGGGCACGTTCGGGCTGTGGATGACGCTGCTCGGCGGGGTGATCGGCGGGGTCCTGGTCTTCCGCCTCGGCCTGATGCGCTCGCTCACCATTTCCGTCATCCTGATGGCCACCTCCAACCTCATGTTCCTCCTGCTCTCGCTGAGCGGGGCGAACTTCGCCCTCTTCCACGTCGTCATCTTCGTCGAGAACGTCGCGGGCGGCCTCGGTACCACCGTCTTCGTCGCCTACCTGTCGTCCTTGTGCAACATCCACTACACCGCCGTGCAATACGCCCTTCTGACCTCGTTCATGCAACTTTTGGGCAAGTTCGTGATCGTCCCCTCCTCGGGCTTCTTCGCCGATGCCCTGGGCTGGGAGATGTTCTTCGTCGCCTCCACCCTCTTCGCCCTGCCCGCCCTCGTCCTCCTCTGGCTCCTCCAGCGGCAGGGGATCACCGTCGAGGCGGTCGAGGCCGAGACATGACGTTCGGGGCCGCGACACCGGGCCGCTCCATTGATCTGGGTCAATGGCAGCGCTCTTTGGACAGGCTCTAACCCTCGACGCGTTGACCGCGCACCGGCACCGTGCTTACGCGAGCTGGACTGTTCGAGGGCCTTCGATGATCGTTTGTGTCTGCAATGCACTGCGCGAGAAGGACTGCCGAGATGCGGCAGCTTCACCCGACGTGCGCGACACTGCTGGTGTCTACCGAAGATTGAACTGTCGGGTGCGCTGCGGTGCCTGCGTCGCCACGATGCAGGCGATCGTCGACGAGCTGCGCGAGGAGCGGGCTGCCCGGCACGCGCCGGCCACCACCCAGCCGGTGGTAGCGCCGGCAGCCGAACTGCTGCTCGACGCAGCCCCCCTGGCTGCGGAATAGGCCCCGATTGATCCCCGAGACGTCGGGTCACGTACCAGCGAAACAAGGAAGATGGGCCTAGCGCTGCTTGGCGCCAGCGGCCCGATAGCGCATCAGGAGACACCATGGCAGCCGACGTCAAAGGCCACCCCGAGGTCATCGCCGCCCTCAACAAGGCGCTCAAGGGCGAGCTCACCGCGATCAACCAGTACTTCCTGCACGCCCGCATGCTCGCCGACTGGGGCTACAAGAAGCGCGGCAAGGCCGAGTACGACGAATCGATCGAGGAGATGCAGCACGCCGACAAGCTGATCCAGCGCGTGCTGCTGCTCGGCGGCCTGCCCAACCTGCAGGAGCTCGGCAAGCTCTATATCGGCGAGGACCTCAAGAACGTCATCGAGTGCGACCTCAGGCTCGAGCTCGAAGGCATCGAGCACTACCGGGCAGCAATCGAGATCGCCGAGCAGCACCACGACTTCGTCACCCGCGACCTCTTCATCCACATCCTCGCGGACGAGGAGGAGCACCAGGACCAGAACAAGACCGAGCTCGAGCTGATCGCGCGCATCGGCATCGAGAACTTCGGCCTGTCACAGATGTAGACCGACAGCCCCGGCAGCCCTCAGGCAGCGAGACCGGCGGCGGCGGTGGCCGGGAGCGACGCCGTCGATCCCTTCTTCTGCGTCTCGTCCTGCGTCGCCCGCGCGAGCACCGCGCGCATCAGGCGCATCACGTCACGATGCGCCTTCGAGCGGGGGGCATAGGCGCCGATCCATTCGGCGGCATCGAACGCCTCGGCGAACAGCGGCGAGTGACGGATCGGTGGCGCCATCGCCACCGGCACCCGGATCCGCATCCGCCTGAGCCCGCCATCGCGAAACCAGCCGCTCTCCAGCCGGTTGGGCACGATCAGCGAGGGGATCGGCATGCCGTGCCGTTCGTCCTCGGCCTTGGCGATGCGGTGCAAGGTGCGCGTCGTGGCCGAGAGATCGAGCCCCGAGGCGGCAGCCGGGATCAACACCATGTCCGCGACGAGAAGGGCGGCGCCGAGCGTCGCGCCCAGGACCGACGGCAGATCGATCACCACGAATTCCTGCTCGGCACCGATCTCGTGGATCTCGTCCATCCAGGCAGGCGCCTGCTCGAGGTCGCGCAAGGGCATGGTCTCATAGAGCTTCGCCGGCAGGACCGGGCGCCGCATCCACTGCGTCGTGGTGAGCTGTGGATCGGCGTCGATCACGACCGTGGCGCGCCCCGTCGAGGCCAAGGCACAGGCGAGATTGACGGCGACCGTGCTCTTGCCGGTCCCACCCTTCAAATTGCCAACGGCAATCACCAACGCCGGGTGTCGGGCAGCACGCGCATCTTCAATCGCTTCGGGCATGGGGCGTGTTCCGGTCGGTTGCCCAGCCGGCCTCGACAGGACCGCTGGGTCGACCCAGAGCCTCGCGTTCTTCGCCCGCGGGCTCAAGCGCAACGCACCATGAGGCACACCAGCCTATGCTATTGGTCAAGGCTGCGTTAAGCATCAGCGATCCGCGCCAGCCCACGATCGCCACCACAACCCCTTGCGCTTCTCGCGCAATTCGTTAGAAGCCTGTGGCGATGCGGTCGTGGCGGAACTGGTAGACGCGCAGCGTTGAGGGCGCTGTGGGCCTAGCCCGTGGAGGTTCGAGTCCTCTCGACCGCACCATCTATCCTGAGCATCCCCCAGCGAACCCTGGCCCAGCGAACCCTGGCCCACCCGACGAAGAGACGCAGCGCACAGCTCGAGCGCTCAGCGCTCGTGCCCTGCCGCGAGCTCCCTGAGCCGGGCGATGTGCAGAATGGTGAATCGGCTGCCGTTGCGCCGGGTCACCCCCGCATGCTGCAGCTGGGCGAGCAGCCGTGCCACTGTCTCGCGGGTGGTCCCGGTGACACTCGCCAGATACTCCTGGGTCGGCATCGGCTCGATCACGGCACTGCCATCGGCGGCCGACGACGGCACGGCCCGGCGCAACAGCTCGCGGACGAGCCGCTCGCCCGCGCCCAGCGTGCTGAGCTCGGTGATCCGCAGATCGGCCGTGCGGATCACCCGGGCGAGGTGGCCGAGCAGGGCCACGGCGATGCAGGGATGCTGGTGGAGCAGGTCGGTGAAGGCACGCGGCGGCAGGATCGCCACCCGGCAATCGGTGATCGCCTCGACATCGGCGGTGCGCGGTCCATTGTCCAGCGCGGCAAGCTCGCCCACATGCCCACCGGGCCCGATCTCGGCGAAGCTGACGAGGCGACCGCTCTCGCCGCGGCCGATGACCCGCACCCGGCCCTCGAGGACGAACACCACCTCCTGGCCCTCGCGATCCTCGCCAATCACCCCGCTGCCGGCAGCGAACCCCGAGATCCGGCAATGCCGCGCGACCCGCGCCCGCTCGCGCGCATTGAGACAGCCGAGAATGGTCACCGAAGCCAGCGGATCGACAGCCCCTCTTGGCGCAGTATCGAGCATCGCACCCTCCCCTTTGGCGGCAGGCGACGACGCTTCCCCCATCGCCGATCCCCACCGCAGACAGCTACCCGCCAAACCTAAGCCACAAGCCTTCTCGACGCGCAGCACACGCCCACGCGATCTCCAGGCTTCGTGATCAACCGCGAGCCACGCCCAACGCAGTCGATGCCATGACGACGAGTGGCGAGACTAGCACACAACGAGGATTGCAGACGAAAAGAATCGCTGGCCGGCAACGCTTCCCTTCGGGCCCCGCCGGTTCTTCGGGTCGGTGGGTGACGGGGCTGCGGTGGTCGAGAATCGCGAGGGTGCGCTCGCGGTCACCGTGCCAGGCGCGGTCGGCGGCGGTGCCGCGGAGCTCTTCGAGCGTGAGACGTGGACGAGGAGAACGCTCGAGCGCTTGGGAATGAAGGCGAACGCCTTGGCCGGCATGCCGGCTGGGGTCCGAGAGGTGGTCGAGCCCCTGCCTCGGGCCCACCCCCGGCACGTCAGGAGCCACGCCATACCCCGAACCACCCACCCAAAGTACCGGAGGGGTCCAAGGGGAGGCGCCGCCTCCCCTTGCCCTTCTTCTACTCTTCCGCACTAGGCGGCTCGCCCGCCCGCCAGCGGGTCACGGCACCGGTATCGATATCGAAGAGGTCGAGCGCCCGGCCGAGGGTGTGGTCGACCAGGGCCTCGATGGTCTTGGGCCTGGCGTAGAAGGCGGGAACCGGGGGGCTGACGATCGCCCCCATCTCGGTCACCGCCACCATGTTGCGCAGATGGCCGAGATGGAGCGGCGTCTCGCGCACCAAAAGGACCAGGCGGCGGCGCTCCTTGAGGACGACGTCGGCGGCCCGGGTCAGGAGGTTGTCGCAGACGCCGGAGGCGATGGCGGCCAGGGTGTGCATCGAGCAGGGGGCGATGATCATGCCGTCGGTCTTGAACGAGCCCGAGGCGATCGACGCGCCCACGTCGTTCATCGGGTGGACCTTCGTGGCCAGCGCCTTGATCGCGTCCACCGGCTGGTCGAGCTCGTAGCTGATGGTGAGTGTTGCGGACTTGGTGAGCACCAAGTGGGTCTCGATCTCGAGCGTGCGCAGCACCCGGAGCAGGCGCTCGCCATAGACGACGCCCGAGGCGCCGGTGATGCCGACGATCAGTCGACGGTGCTGCTTGGGCTGCATGTCCGCCCCGGTGGGTTGGCCACTTCCAGCACCGCGCCGGCAGTGCCTCGTGCCCTGGCTAACTAGAGGGCGTCGGCCGATCCGGAAAGGGGCCGTCGGCCGCGGCAGTCGCCGCGGCGGCTGGCTCCCCGATCGCCAGGGCCAAGCCTGTGACCGTCTCGCCGAGGCCCAAGAGCGGGGTGACGGTGAGCCGCACGGGGCTGCCGTCCGAGGTCTCGAGCTCGAGCTGCCGCGGGCGTCGGGCCGCCACCGCCGCCCCGAGCAGGGCCACGATGTCGGCCGACCCGAACTGGTGCGTGACATGACCGAGAGGCCGGCCCACATCCTGCGGCAAGAGGTTGAAATAGCGCATCGCCGCCGGGGTGAAACGGCGGATCGAGAGATCGGGGTCGAGGAGAAGGGCGGCCAGGTCCACCGCTTCGACGAGGCTCTCCAGCTCCTGACCCAGGGCGAGCAGCACGTCGATCCGCCGCTGCTGCTCGAGGCCGGTGGCGCGCAACGCCTCGAGGCTCGCCAGGGCCTCGGCATGGGCCGCCTCGAGCGCCCCGTTGCGCGCCACGAGCTCGTGATGGGCGGCCTCGACCCCTTCCAGCGTCGCCTTCAGGTTCGCCTCGCCGAAGCGGAGATCGCGCTCGAGTTCGTCGACCCGTGCCAGGGTCGCCGCGTCCAGGTGCTCGACGGTCGGCCCCGCCTCGCCCAGGGCCACCTGCTGCCGATCGTCGAAGCTGACGAGCAGGCAGCGCTGGCCGTCCGGCCGGCCACCCGGCGCCTCGACCACGAGCCGGGGCAGCACCGCTGCATCGGTGTTGCGGTCCAGGGCGAGCCCGGCAAGGGTGATCGGCCGGCCCGTGCGCTTCACGCGGTTGATCGCCGAGGCCAAAGGTGCCCGCAGCGGATCCTTGACCATGTCGAGGACGGCAAGGCTGGGCCGGCCGCGGGGTGCCTTGAGATAGGCCCCGGCATCGCCGAAGCAGTGGATCACCTGGCCCGCCTCGTCGACCAGGAGACTCGGCGGAACATAGCGGTCGAGGAGGAGCTCGTGCGCCATGGTCAGGCGCAGGTCGCGGCGTTCGCGCGGCGGCGTTCGGCCGGGGGCGACGGTGAGCGGCGGGCCGGCGGCCGGCAGCGCCGTTGCCACCATGCTGCCGCGATCGAGGGCCGTGGCACCGCGCTTCTTGCGGTAGAGGGGGACCGCGGGGTCGAGCGGGGCGAAGCTCGCCTCGTGATCGGCTATGGTCTCGCCCGAGCCGAGCAGCAGGTGGCCGCCCGGCAGCAGGGCCGCGGCGAAGCCCTGGAGGAGATGGTCCCGCAGCTCGGGTGCCAGCAGGCTCGCGAGACGGCGACAGCTGATCAGCTGCAGCCGGGTGAAGGGCGGCTCGCGCAGGGCGTCGTGGGGGCTGAAGGTGATGAGCCGCCGCACCGCGGGCTTGATCTGCCAGCCGCTGCCGCGCCGGTCGAAGAAGCGGTGGCGCCAGTCGGGGCGAACCTCGGCCACCGCCTCCTCGCTGTAGAAGCCGGCCCCGGCAATGGCGAGCGAGCGGCGATGCACGTCGGTCGCGAAGAGCGCGAGCGGCGGGCCATCCAGCGCTTCTCGACCCAAAGACTTCTGACAGTGCGCCAGGATCGAGATGGCGATCGAATAGGCCTCCTCGCCGGTCGCACAGGCCGGGACCCAGACCCGGACCTCCTCGCCGGCCTCGAGCCGGGCGGCGAAGGCAGGGGCGACCTCGCGCTCCAGCACCGCCATGGCCGCCGCGTCGCGGAAAAAGCCGGTCGTGCCGATCAGGAGATCCTGAAAGAGCGCCTCCTGCTCGTCCGGGTCGTCGGCGACGACGCCGGCATAGGCCTCGAGCCGATCGAAGCCGCGCAGCATCATCCGCCGGTTCACCCGATGCGGCAGGGCGGTGTGGCGATAGACCGAGAAATCGATGCCGAACGCCTGATCCAGGCAGGCGACCAGGGCCGGCGGCAAGGCGCTCGCCGCGCCCGGCTCGGTCGTGACGACGGGCCGCGGTACCGCCGCCAGGAGGGCGGCCGGCATCGCCTGCGGCGCCATCACCTCGCCGTCGCAGCCGGCCTCGATCGCCCCTTGCGGCATCGATGAGAAGGTCGCGGTCTTGGGCTGCTGCACCAGCACCCGCCCACCGGCGGCCCGGATCGCCCGGGCCCCACGGCTGCCGTCGCTGCCGCTGCCGGAGAGCAGGACGCCGATCGCAGCAGCCCCCCGGTCGGTGGCGAGCGAAACGAAGAACTCGTCGATCGGATGCTGCACGAGACTGCGCGGATCGGCATCGGCGAGGCGAAAACGGCCGCCCTCGATGGTCAGGGCCTGGCCCGGCGGGATCAGATGAAGCGCCCCGGCCAGCGGCACCATGCCGTCCTCGATCGCCCGAACGGCGAGGCTCGTCCGCTTGGCCAAGAGCTCGACCATCAGGCTCTGCAGGTCGGGCGACAAATGCTGCACGATGACGAACGCGAACCGGCAGGGGCGTTCCACCGCGGCAAAGAACTGCTCGATCGCCTCGAGCCCGCCGGCAGACGCGCCGATGGCAACCAGCGGCGCTGCCGCGGCCTCCGTGCTCGGCGCTGGTGCAAATGGTGCAGATGAGTCGGCGAGACCCGTCGCTGACTGCGCCTCGTTCGCCGAGTCTTTCGATGCCGTCACTGGTCTTGTCACCCCCAACCACGACCCTCGGTGAACCATACGGATCTGGCCCGAAATTGGGAACCGAAGGATTGAACAATAGAGGAATTATTCGCCTGTTCACTCGAGACAGCGCCGCCCACGGATTGGGCTCCAGATGTCGCAGCCTAGAGTCGCGCCTCGATGAGACAGGGCCCGTCCATTGCCAGGGCGCGCTCGAGGGCACGCGCCAGCCCGGCCTGATCCTCCGCGACCTCGCCCGGCACGCCGAGGCCCCGGGCGATGCCGACCCAGTCGAGTGCCGGATCGTCGAGGCGCGTGAGGTCGGTGGCGATCGGGCCCGGCCGATTGCCGGCCCGCTCCTGCTCCAACTCGAGGATGCGGTAGCAGCGGTTGCTGCAGATGATGGTGGTGATCGGCAGCCCCAGCCGGGCCTGTGACCAGAGCGCCTGGAGCATGTAGGCGCCGCTGCCGTCGGCCTCGAGAGTGATCACCCGGCGGCCGGGTGCGGCCACGGCCGCCCCCAGCGCCAGCGCCATCCCCTCGCCGATCGCCCCGCCGGTCAAGGCCAGCTGGGTGTGGGGTGGGGCATCGAGCGCGTAGAGGCCGTAGGGGGCGGCACTGCTGACGGCGGTGAGCACGACGATGGCACCCTCGGGCTGGCCTGCTGCCAGGACCTTGCCGATGCCGGCAGCATCGAGGCGGTCGCCCGCGGGCTCGGGCGGCCGGGGCGGCATGGGTGATCCACGCCGGCTTGCGCTCGCAAGGCCATCGGCAACGGCGTCGAGGGCGGCTGCCGCGTCCTCCTCGGCCGCTGCCAGATGACAGACATCGCGGCGGCCCTCGAGGTAGCGGGCGGGCTTGTCGTGGTAGCCGAAGAACGACACAGGCAGCTTGGTGCCGGCGACGACGACCGCATCGAACGTGGCGAGCAGCGCCGCTGCCTGCTCCGGGAAATAGGGCAGCCGCTGCACCGCCGGCCGGCCGCGACCGAGCTCCATCCGGGCAAAGCCGACCTCGCCGATCAGCACGGCACCGGTGGCCGACGCGAGCCGGCCTGCGGTCTCGAGGCCAGCGCCGAAGAGCGCGTTGCCACCGAGCAGGAAGGCCGGGCGCTCGGCCGCGGCGAGCAGTCGGGCGGCGGCCTCGACCAGCTCCGGATCGACGCTCGGGTAGCGCTCGAGCCGCAGCGGCGAGGCCGGTGCCGTGGGCGCCTCGGCGAGCTGCAGATCATGCGGCACGATCAGGCTCGCCACGCCACCCCGCCCGCCGCGGGCCGCAGCCACGGCCTCGGTCATGTCGCGGGCGAGCCCATCCGGTGCGGCGGACCGCCGGGTCCAGCGCCCGGCCCACCGGGTCAAAAGCTCGATCTCGCTCGCCAGCGGCGGGTCGGCCGCGAGATGCCAGCCCGCATGCTCGCCGATCAGATTGACCACCGGCGAAAAGGCGCGCCTGGCATTGTGCAGGTTGGCGAGGCCGTTGGCGAAGCCCGGGCCGAGATGCAGGAGCGTCAGCGCCGGCTTCCCGGCGATCCGCGCATAGCCGTCGGCAGCCCCGGTACAGACGTTCTCGTGCAGGCCGAGCACCGCACGGATGCCGGGGACGGTATCGAGCGCATTGACCAGCGGCATCTCCGTCGTGCCGGGATTGGCGAAGCAGACCTCAAGGCCGTGTGCCGTTGCCGCCTGGATCACTCGTTCCGCGCCGTTCATGGCCAGCTCCCTTGTTGCCGCCCGATCTCCTCGCCCGGCGGATGGGGCTGGCGCAAGGGGAAAGGGCATTGCTGCAGAAACGCTTCTCTTGTGGTGCACGGAGTTTTGCCGTACATATAGATCGAAAGGAAAGTCGATGCCGTCCACAACGTCCTCTGTCGATGCGCCGGCCGAGCTCAAGAAGGAGCGACTCGAGTTGCGGGTCGCGGCCTCGGCCAAAGCCGTTATCCGTCGGGCGATGGCGGTCAGTGGCCTTTCCGCCGGTGATCTGGCCTATGAAGGTGCCCGCCGCGTGCTCGAGGAGCATGAGCGGATGGTCCTGACCGGAGCCGACCGCGACGCCTTTTTGGCTGCCCTCTTGGATCCGCCAGCGCCGACCGACAAGCTCGTCGACGCCTTCCGGCACTACCGCGACCCGATCCGCTGAGCCGCCCTTGCAGCTGGTCTTCGAGCCGCTCGGCAAGGCGCATGATCGGCGCTCGTTTCGGTCCGGGGCGGCGGCAATCGACGACTGGCTCAGCAACCGCGCCGGCCAGGACGTACGCCGCGATGTCGCCCGCGTCTTCGTTGCCGTCGATGCAGCGGCACCGACACGGGTTCTCGGTTTCTACAGCCTCGGCACCTTCACGGTGACACTCGACGATCTCCCGGCAGAGGCAGCGCGCAGGCTGCCTCACTACCCTGCCATTCCGGCTGCCCTGATCGGTCGGCTTGCCCGGCACGAGACCATGCAGGGAACCGGCCTTGGCGGGCGCCTGCTCATCAATGCCCTGCGTCGGGTTCTCGCGGTGGGCGAGAGCCTCGCGGTCTTCGCCATCGTCGTCGACGCCAAGGACGAGCGGGCGGCAGCGTTCTACCAATCGTTCGGCTTTCAGCCCCTCTTCCAACAGCCGCAGCGGCTGTTCATCTCGGCATCGACGGCGACGAGGGCACTGGAGATGGCGGATCGCTGATCGATCCGCACGAGCAGCAAGCATGCTCGGCGTCCCGGCCGACAGAGGCGGGGCGCATCGCCCATTCCTCAAGTCGGAAAATGCGCCTTCAGATCCGCCACCTGCTCCGCCGTCAACGGCCTTATCCGCTCGCGCCGCAGCATGAGAAAGAGCTTCGCCGTCTCCTCGAGCTCCTCGGTCGCGAAGACGGCGTTCTCGAGACTGGTGCCGGCAACGACGGGGCCGTGATTGGCGAGCAGCACGGCGTGGTGCTTGCCGGCGAGTGTTTCGACCGCGGGGCCGAGGGCCGGGTCGCCAGGGCGGTAGTAGGGGACGAGCGGCAGCGTGCCGACCCGCATCACGTAGTAGGCGGTGATCGGCGGGATGCAGTCCAGAGGATCGATGTCGGCGAGGCAGCTGACCGCCACGGAATGGGTCGAATGGAGGTGAACCACGGCCGTCGCATCGGCGCGATGCCTGTACATACCCTGGTGCAGAAAGGTCTCCTTGGTCGGCTGGTCGCCGCTGATGTGCCGGCCGTCCGTGTCGAGCTTGGCGAGCGCTGCCGGATCGAGCGTGCCGAGCGTCGCCCCGGTGGGCGTCATCAGCCAGCCGTCGTCGAGCCGGACGGAGATGTTGCCGGAACTGCCGAAGGTGAGGCCGCGCTCGAAGATCGAGAGGCCGAAGCGGCAGATGGATTCGCGCAGCTTGGTCTCGCTCACGGGCGCTTCCGTTCGCCCGGCATGTGGTCGAAGGCCTTGGTGAGGAAATCGACGGCGCCGAAATTGCCGGATTTGAGGGCAAGGGCGAGCGGCGGATCGCCGAGGCTGACGCAGGCCGGAATGCCCGGATCGATCTGCGGGCCGATCGCGAGGCCCTCGACGCCCAACGCCTTGACCACCGCACCCGAGGTCTCGCCACCGGCAACGACCAGCCGGCGCACGCCGAGGGCAACGAGGCCCTTGGCGATCGCCGCCATGGCGTCCTCGATCAGCATCCCGGCCCGGTCGCGGCCGAGCAGCTCTTGTGCCTCGGCAACGTCCTCGGGTGGGGCGGAGGCATAGATCAGGATCGGGCCGTGGCGAAGCTCCTCCTTCGCCCAGTCGAGAGCCAGCTCGCTGGCGTAGCCGTCGGCAAGCGCGAAGGGGTCGAGCTTCTTGGCCGGGCGGGTCCGAACCATATGGCCGATCTGCTCGAGGGTGGCAGCCGAGCAGGACCCGGCGAGGACGGCCTCGAAGCCGTCGACGGCCGGCAGCGCCGTGGCATCGCGGGCCTGCAGCTTGCCGGCACGGCGGAAGTTCTCGGGCAGGCCCAGCGCGATCCCCGAGCCGCCGGTGATCAAGGCATGGCCCGACAGCGCCTCGCCCAGATGGAGGAGGTGGCGATCGGCCACGGCGTCGGTGACCGCGTAGCTCACACCCTCCCGGCGCAACGCCGCAAAACGGTCGGCGATGGCAGCAGGGCCGGCATCGACCACGGCGTAGGGGACGAGGCCGACGCGCCTTTCCGTCTGGGCACCCATGGCGAGGACGAGGTTGCTCTCGGTCATCGGTGTCAGCGGATGATGCCGCATATGGGTGTCGGCCAGGAGCCTCTCGCCGACGAAGAGATGGCCCTGATAGATCGTCCGGCCGGTCTCCGGAAAGGCCGGGCAGACCACGGCGAGGTCGCTGTCGAGGGCCTCCATCAGCGCGTCGGCCACGGGCCCGATATTGCCCTCGGGCGTCGAATCGAAGGTCGAACAGTACTTGAACAGGATCTGCGTGGCACCGGCGTCGCGCAGCCAGGCCAGCGCCTCGAGCGACTGGTCCACTGCCTCCTCGACCGGGCAGGTGCGCGACTTGAGGGCGATGGTGACGGCATCGGCGTCCGGCACGGCCGTGCCCGCTCTCGGCACGCCGATCAGCTGGACGGTCCGCATGCCGCCCTTGACCAGCGTGTTGCACAAGTCCGTGGCACCGGTGAAGTCGTCGGCGATGCAGCCGAGCATGATGGCCAAGGTCGCTCTCCCCCTGATTTCTCGGACGTAGTCTAGAGACCGTCGAGATGCCGACGCAAGCGGTCGAGGACCGTATCGACCATGGCGTCGGTGAGCCGGCCGGTGTTCATGTTGTAGCGCGAGCAGTGATAGCTCGACGCGAGCACCTGACCCTGCCCCACCGCGGCCCATGCATCGTGCGCGAAGGCAAAGGCGGCAGGCTTCAGGCCGAGGGCACGCAGCACCGAGTCGTGCGCGATGCGACCCAACGCCAGGATCGCCCGCGGCGCCGGGCTCGCGGTGAGCTCGCCCGCGAGAAACTGCCGGCAGGTGCGGATCTCGACGCCGGTCGGCTTGTTCTCCGGTGGCACGCAGCGGACGGCATTGGTGATCCGGCAATCGACCAGCTCGAGCCCGTCATCGATCCGGGCGGCGAACGTGCCCCGGCTCCAGCCGAAGCGGGCGAGGGCGGGATAGAGCGTGTTGCCCGCCCCGTCGCCGGTGAACGGCCGGCCGGTGCGATTGGCACCCGAGAGTCCCGGTGCCAGGCCGACGATCAAGAGCCGTGCTGCCGGATCACCGAAGGACGGGACCGGCGCGTTGTGCCAATCCGGCGCCTTCGCCGTTGCTGCCGCGCGAAAGGCCACGAGGCGCGGGCAGAGAGAGCAGTCGGCAGGCGGTGCACAGCGGGTCATGGACGGGCTCATAGGTCATCGTCGTCGTCAGGTCCGCAGCGATCTGCGGCAATCGCCCTTCTGGAGAAGGTTTCCGCCGCCCTGTGCGGCTGGCTGTATGGGGAATTCATACCGCGTAATATTTCAAAAGCAGAGAGGAGAGCGCCACCATGACCAATATCGAGAAGCGAACGGTGAGCCTGCCGGCGGAGCGAGATGCCGCCGTCGAGCGCTGGCTCCGCGACGAGGTGGCACCTGTCTATGATGCCATGCGAGCCAGCCCGAACCGTGCCTTCAGCCTCGATGACGTGTTCGCCGACATTCGCTCCCGCCAGGCGAAACGACTGACGAACGACGCGCGATAGAGCGCATCGTCGACGTCGCCCCGGAAGCCACGGACGGGGCAAGCCATGGACGATCTGTGCTTGTGCTCAGTCCAACGGGAGCCGCGTCAGCAGGGCGTGCCCTCGAACGACGCCTCGAGGACAAGGCGGTCCTGATGACCAAGAGTGGCCTAAAGAGGTGCGCCAAGCCGCTCGCCCGCCTCTTGAACGGCGATTCGCGACTGCTTATCTCTGGGGTGCCGGAGGTCGCCAGCCGACTCCGGCAAGCAACCGAAGGGTGTGTCCGAATGGAGCGCCCGACCAGTCTCGTATCGCTCAACTGGAGGATACCATGAGCATTGTCCGTTTCGATCCCTTCTTCCGCACCGTCCG
>DAIRDJ010000017.1:0-43125 GCA_036796215.1 Geminicoccaceae bacterium | reverse complement strand
ACGGTACCAGGTACTGTTAACGCGCGTTAAGGGTACCTGGTACGGTCAACGGTTAACGCGCGTTAAGGGTACCTGGTACGGTCAACACCTGGTACGGTCAACAACACGATGAAGGTGCCCCTCGCTCTCAGCCGCCGCTCGGTCGCGTTCCTCAAGCGGGAGGCCGCGAAGCGGCAAGTGCTCTGCAAGCGCATGATCCGGGCCGTGGACGACGAGTACGTGCGGCGGACGGGGTAAACGCGCGAAGCGACAGGGCAAATGGTTGGAATGGGACGTACGTCTCCCCCTTGGCTGATCAGGCCGGAGCGGGTCGTCGCTCAACTTGCGGTCACACCATTGTCACGCAGGTCATCTAACTGAGGCGCGTCTCAATTATGGTGGAGGAAGACGCGGTGCATAGACGAGTTTGTGCGATCATGGTGGCGGGCTTGGCTGCCTTGGCGACACCGGTGGCAGCGGAATGGGTGCACCCATTCGAGGTACCGCAGGATGATGCGAGCGGGAGCGACTTTTTTGCGGTCATCGAAATTCCGCAAGGCAGCTTCACCAAGTACGAGATCCACGAGGAGACCGGCTATGTGCTGGTCGACCGCTTCCAGTCGATGCCGGTCGTCTATCCGGCCAATTACGGCTCGATCCCCTCGTCCGCCGGTGGCGACGGCGATCCGCTCGATGTGCTGGTGTTGACGCGTGAGCCGGTGCTGCCGGGCAGCCTGATCCGCGTCCGCGCGATCGGCGTTCTGGGCATGATCGACGGTGGCGAAGTGGACGACAAGGTCGTCGCCGTGCCGGTTTCCGACGTGGACCCGCATTACGACGCGGTCATCAACGTCACCGATCTGGCCGAGATCGAGTTGCAGCGAATCGAGCAATTCTTCGCCGTCTACAAGAACCTGCCGGAAGGCCGCAAGGTGGTGGAGCTCTCCGGCTTCCAGGGTGCCAACGAGGCCATCGCAATGGTCGACGACGCCCTGAAAGCATACGCTGCCGATTGATAGGATACTCGAGAATAAGGAGAGGAGGCGCGGGGGAACTCAGTTCCCCCGCATCTTCACTCTTTCCTAGCGAATGCCTGCTTCAATGAGCGGGATCAGTGCTTCGATGGTATCCGGGGTGACGGTTCCCGCACCGGTGTTGACGGTCAGGCCGGCGAAGCCGTAGGCGCCGGAGAGGACGCATTGCAGGACGGGCAGGAAGCCCTGGAGGTAGAGCTGCTGGTCGAGGGAGGCTGAGATGTAGCCTTGCTCGAGGCCGTCGATGGTCGAGGGTGCGAGGTCGATGCCGCCGACGACGATGTCGCCGGGGGCTTTGCCGGCTTGCTCCATGACGCGGGCGATCTGGCCGGTGACGCCGCCGTGTTGGGTGCCAAAGGCTTTGAGGTCGGGGTTCGATTGGAGGTAGGCGACGAGGATGGGGACGGCCAGGGAGGTGTCGTTGTTCACCTCGGGGCTGATCTCCAGGTAGTCGACCTCGAGGCCGGCTTCCTCGAGCCCTTCCTTGAGGCCCCGTTCGGAATCGCCGCGCTCGCCCTGGCCGAGGAGGCCGTAGACCAGCGCCTTGTCGCCGGGCTGGAGGTTGCCCTCGCGGACCATCTGCTGGGCCGTCAGGTAGCCGCCGTCATAGAGGATGACGCCGGCATAGCCCATGCCGTTGGCGCCGTAGGTCTGCTGCAGCGAGGTGAGGGGCGTGTTGTTGACGGTGATGCGGATGCCCTGGGCTTGCGCCTCGTCGACGAGTTCCTGAAAGGCGTCGACGCCGGGGTGGCCCATGATGCCGATGCAGTCGGGCGAGGCGGCGAGCGCTTCGCGGAACTGCTGGACCATCACATCGGGCTGCCAGCCGGAATACTGCTCGACGAGGTCGGCACCGAGGTGCCTGGCCGCGTCCTTGGCCCCGTTGGCGCGGGGCAGGGTGGCGGGGCCGCCGGGCGGGCCGCCCATCTGCATGTAGATGGTCATGCCGGCGCCGAGGAGGTCCTGGCTTGCTGCGGGAAGTGCCGTGGTGCCGGCGGTGACGAGCGCGGTTGCCGCGAGGAGGTGTTTCAGCATGGTCGTTGGCTCCCTGATGATTACCGAGTGTTGGTGCCGCTCCCGCCGAAGCGCTCGGCCCGCTCCAGCCAGAGGTGGAAGACGACGGCGATGATGAAGATGAGGCCGATCACGACATCGTTCCAGAAGCCCTGCACCCCGGCGGCGACGATGCCGGCCTGCACGACCAGGACGATGAGGATGCCGAAGATGGTGCCGGTGATGCTCCCGGCCCCGCCATAGATCGAGGTGCCGCCGATGAAGACGCCGGCCATGGCGAGGAGCAGGAAGCCCTGGCCCTGGTTGGTGTAGAAGGTGATGTTCTCGGCCGTCAGGAAGACGCCGGAAAGACCGGCGAGCGCGCCCATCAGCGTGAAGAGCTTGATCCTGGTCATGGCCACGTCGATGCCCATGACGCGCGCCACCTCGACATTGTCGCCCAAGAAGAGCAGCGCCTCGCCGAAGCGGTGGCGGTTGAGGATGAACCACAAGACCACGGCGATGAGCAGCACCCAAAGGGCCTGCAGCGGCAGCCAGTCGAAGAGCCGGCCGGTGGTCACCTGCCAGAGTGCCGTGTCGCGCACGCCGCGCAGGTTGTAGCTGAGCCCGCCGGCGAGCACCACGGCCACACCGCGCCAGAGGAAGAGGGTGGCGAGCGTGAGGATGATCGACGGGATGTTGAGCCTCGCGATGAGGACACCGTTGAGCCAGCCGGCGATGGCCCCTGTGAGGACGGCGGCGAGGAGGCCGAGCCAGGTCATCCAGGCGCGGGCGGCGGCCATGGCTTCCGGGTCCAGGGGGTCGGCGAGCCCGGCCAGGATCGGGACCTGGTCGAAGCGGTAGCAGGCGGCGAAGACGAAGCCCGAAAGCGCGATCACCGAGGGGAAGGAGAGGTCGATCTGCCCAGAGGCGATCACCAGCGTCAGGCCGAGCGCCACCAGCAGCAGGGGCGCCATGGTGATCAGGAGCGAGACGTAGATCCGGTCGGAGAGGAAGGTGCCGGGGGCCAGGTACATGAAGATGCCGACGACGACGGCGAAGACCAGGATGATCGGCAGGCCCTCGATGCTGTTCAAGCGCCGCAGCATCAGGCGACGGCCTCCTCGCCGGCGCGCTGCAGCTCGAGGAAGTATTCGGTGAGCTCGCGCACGCTCAGCTGGTCCCGCATCACCTCGGCGACGATGCGGCCACGGTCGATGATCAGCATGCGGTCGGCCATGGCGTGGACGTGGGCGAGGTTGTGCTCGACATAGAGGCAGGCGCGGCCGGAGGATTTGATCCCCTCGATGAAGGAGAGGACCTTGCCGACCTCCTTGACGGCCAAGGCCACGGTCGGCTCGTCGAGGATGATGAGGTCGGCGTCGAAATGCATGGCCCGGCCGATGCAGATGCCCTGCCGCTCGCCGCCGGAGAGATTGCCCGCCGTGGCGTCGACGTCGATGCCCACACCCCTGAAACCGATCGCCCCTTTGAGGACCTCGTTCGCCAGTTCCTTCTGCCGCTTGACGTCGATGAAGCCGAAGCGGCCGGTGATGTTGCGGCCGACGAAGAAGTTCCGCCAGAGCGGCTGCTTGTCGCCGAGGCTCTTCTGCTGATAGACGGTCTCGATGCCGTGCTCGTGCGCCTCGCGCACGCCGTAGCGGGCAAAGTCGACCGGTTCGCCCTTGATCCGCATGGTGCCGGAGGTGGGCCGCTCGACACCGGTCAGGATCTTGATCAGCGTCGACTTGCCGGCGCCGTTGTCGCCGATCAGGCCCAGGATCTCGTTGCTGCCGACGGCGAGGTCGACGCCGTCCAGCGCCTGCACCTTGCCGTAGCGCTTGGTGATGCGCTCGAGTGCCACCACGGGTGTCTCGGCCACGCTTGCCACCCTGTTCGGGCCTCCCCCCTCGTTGTCACTCGGAGCTTGACCGGTCGGCCGAAGGTGGTCAAGCCTCCGACCCAGGACGGCCGGCGTCGGTCAAGGCGAGACCGAGCCACCCGGGCGGCGTTACGTCAAACGATCTTGCCGCGCGCTGCGACCGGCAGGGTACCGATGATCTGGTCGCCGCGGACGGTCACCAGCTGATCGACCATGTTGACGACGACGCAGACGTGGTTGGGCACGATGCTGACGGTCTCGCCGATCTCGGGCTTCGGGTCGCAGGCGGCGAGATCGAGCATGCCGTGCTCCTCGGCGAAGCCCTTGATCCGCGCCTTCGGGTACTCGCGGAGCAGCCCGTAGCCGTCGAGCCCGCCGCCGGGATCGCTGGTCAGCGTCTTCGAGCCCGAATCGAGGATGCCGCGATCGGCGGTGGCCCGGCTGACCACCGTGGCGTAGACGGCAAGCGCGCAATCCTCGAGCGAGGCGGCACCGCAGGCCATCATCATCCGGTCGTTGAAGATCGAGGTGCCGGAGCGGTGCTCGGTCGCCCCCTTGATCGCCCCCAGCTGGCGGAGATTGGGGGTGCCGCCGGTCGAGACGATCCGGGCCTCGAGCCCGTGCTCGGCGAGCCCGGCCAGCACATCGTCGAGAAGGCGCTGGGTCTCCGCCATCCGGTCCTCGGGCGGGTATAGCAGCAGCCCGTCGAACCGCAGGCCCTGACACCCAGCGATCCGCCTGGCGAGTGCGATCGCCTCGCCCGGGGTGGTGACCCCGGCCCGCTCGCGGCCGGTATCGCACTCGACCAGCACGCCCATGGTCCGCCCTGCAGCCCCTGCCGCCTCGGCATAGCCATCGACCGCGATCGGGTTGTCGGCGCAAGCGCGGACCGTCACACCGTTCTGCAGCAGCCGGGCGAGCCGGGCCATCTTCTCGTCGCCGAGGAGGTTGTAGCTGACGACGATGTCGTCCAGGCCGGCCGCGGCCATCACTTCCGCCTCGCCGAGCTTCTGACAGGTGATGCCGCGCGCCCCCCGGTCGCGCTGCAGGGCCGCCAGGACCGGCGATTTGTGGGTCTTGATGTGCGGCCGGTTGGCGAGCCCGGCGGCGTCGCAGGCCGCCTGCAGGCGCTCGACATTGCGCTCGACGATGTCGAGATCGATCACCACGGCAGGCGTGCCGATGGACCTCGCGATGGCACGGGCGAGCGGGGTGCTCCGGGCATCGGGCATGGGCGTCACCTCCGGCTCAGTCGTGGATCCTGATGATGACCTCGATCTCGACGGTCATGTTGTTGGGCAGGGAGCCCATGCCGACGGCCGATCGGGCATGCCGGCCGCGCTCGCCCAGGACCTCGACGAAGAGATCAGAGCAGCCGTTGATCACCCTGGGCTGATCGGCGAAGTCGGGCACGCCGTTGACCATGCCGAGCACTTTCAGGATCTCGACCTTGTCGAGCGACCCCGCGGCAGCCTTGGCGGCAGCCAAAAGGCCGAGGCCGGTGATCCGCGCATGGCTATAGGCGGTCTCGACGTCGACATCCCGACCCACCTTGCCGGTCGGGTAGCTGCCGTCCTGGTTGGCCGGGCCCTGGCCCGAGAGATAGGCGATAGTGCCGTCCCGCTTGAACGAGACGTAGTTGGCAACGGGCGCCTTGAGCTTCGGCAGCTCGAGGCCGAGCTCCTTAAGCTTGGCTTCGGGGTCGTGCGTGGTCATGGCTGTTCTCCTCGCTTCTCTCAAACGCCGGCCGGCCACTCGGCAGGGTGCCACCAGCGTCCGCCGATCACCGTGGCCTTGGCCCTGATCCGCTGCGCGCCGGTCAAGATCTCGCCGACCACGTCCTCCAAGGGAAAGCTGCCCTCCTCGAGCTTCAGCACCGTGGCGTCGCCCACCGTGCCGGGCTCGAGGCTGCCGAGTTCCGGCCGCTGCAGGGCCCTGGCCGGATTGACCGTCGAGGCGGCGATCACCTCGCCCAAGGGCATGCCGAGGCAGAGGAACTTGGAAAGGGTCGTCACCTGGTCGTAGGCCGGGCCGTTGATGCAGAGCGTGTGGACATCGGACGAGATGACATCGGGCTTGAAGCCGGCGGCCAGCATCGCGCGTGCGGTCTTGTAGGCGAACGACCCCTTGCCGTGGCCGATATCGAAGATCACGCCCTTCTCCCGCGCCTTCCAGACGGCGTCCTTGACCCGGCCCTGGCCGTCGATCGGCGCATTGGGGAAGGGACGGAAGGCATGGGTCAGGACGTCGCCCGGGCGGAGCCGGTCGAGCACCTCCTCGTAGGTCGGCGGCGGGTGGTCGATATGCGCCATCACCGGCATCCCGGCCGCATCCGCCACCTGCAGCGCTATGTCGAGCGGGGCCACGCCCTGAGTCCCCGAGGCATAGCGACCGACCCGGACCTTGATGCCGACGACCACGTCCTGGTTGGCGAGTGCGACGTCGACCGCCTCGGCCGGCGCCATCATCCGCATCTCCTCGCTCTCGCCGACCATGACGGTCTCGGAGAAGGCGTAGATGCCGGCAAAGGAGACGTGCAGATAGGCCAGGATCCGGACCTCGGACGGCTCGATCACGTGCCGCCGGAAGCCCTTGAAATTGCCGGGCCCGGCACTGCCGGTATCGACCGCCGTCGTCACCCCGCTGGTCCGGCAGAACGCCTCGGCATCGATGCCGAGCGAAGTGCCGCCCCAATAGACATGCGTGTGCAGGTCGATCAGCCCGGGTGTCACGATATGGCCGGAGACATCCCTGGTCTCGACGGCCGCAAGATCGTCGCCGACGGCGGCCACGAGACCGTCCTTGAAAGCCACATCGGTCACCCGGTCGACAGCCCGCGCGGGATCGATGACGCGCCCCCCGCGCAGCACGAGATCGAAGCTCAAGCTGGTTCCCCCCTTTTTTTTGGTTCCGTTAGTCGGGTGCCACGGCCCCGGCCCGCTCGACGATCAGCCGGTACTGGTCGGGCTGGCGGTGGCGGGCGAAGTTGAACGTCGAGGCCTTGTAGGACCTGCCGAGATCGAGGTCTATCCGGGCGATCACCAGCTCGTCGTCCTGGGTGACCGCTTGGCCCACCACCTCGCCCGTGGGGGCGATGATCGAGGAGTTGCCGATCATCTCGCAGCCCTCCTCGACGCCGCACTTGGCCGTCCCCACCACCCAGGTGGCATTGGCATAGGCGCCGGCCTGCATCGAGAGCTGGTTGTGGAACTCCGAGAGCCGGTCGTGGTCGGGAGCCGGCGGGTTGTGCCTGGGCGTGTTGTAGCCGATCAGCACGAGCTCGACGTCCTTGAGGCCCATCACGCGGTAGGTCTCGGGCCAGCGCCGGTCGTTGCAGATCGCCATGCCGAGATGGCCGCCCATGGCCCGCCAGACCGGCCAGCCGAGGTCGCCCACCTCGAAATAGCGCTTCTCCAGATGCTGAAAGGCGCGCCAGGGCTCGTGTTGGTCGTGCCCCGGCAGGTGGATCTTGCGGTACTTGCCGACGATCCGGCCATCCTGGTCGACCAGGATCGAGGTGTTGAAGCGGCGCCCCTCGGGCGTGAGTTCGGCATAGCCGAGATAGAAGCCGATCCCCTTCTCGCGCGCCCTGGCGAAGAGCGGTGCCGTCTCGGGCGACGGCATCTCCCGCTCGTAGAAGGCGTCGAGCTCGGCCTCGTCCGTCATGAACCAGCGCGGGAAGAAGGTGGTCAGCGCCAGCTCCGGAAAGACCACGAGATCGACGCCGTTGCCCGCCGCCTGGTCGAGGAGTGCCAGCATCCGCTCGACGACCTCGGCCCGGCTGTGCGCCCGCTGGATGGGGCCGAGCTGGCCCGCGGCAACGGTGAGACTCCGGCTCATCGGGGGGCGGCTCCAAGGACGGCATCGGCGCTGCGGCCGACGATCTTCGCGTAGATCTCGGCGTCGGTGGCACCTTCGGTGGAGAGGCAGACCACCCGCGCATCGGGGCCGAGGCAGAGCTGCTCGCGCATTACCGGATCCCTGGCGGCATGGCGGAAGCCGGCGATGGCCGCGGCCCCTGACTCGCCACTGACGATGCCCTGGTCCGCGAGCTCCCGCATCATCGCCGCCACCGCCTCGTCGGTGATGGTCATGAAGGCGTCGGTGCCGGGGCCGAGGATGCGCCAGGCCAGCATCGAGGGCTCGCCGCAGGCGAGGCCCGCCATGATGGTGTCGAGATCGCCGGGGAAAACCGTGGGCTTGCCGGCCCTGGCACTCTCGAAAAGACAGGCCGCCTGGTCCGGCTCGACCACGACGAAGACCGGCCGCTTGGGCCCCTCGAGCTCCCAGAGCCAGGACAGCACCCCCGCCGCCAACCCGCCAACGCCACCCGGCACGAAAATGTGCGTGGGCCGCGGCTCGACCGCCCGGATCTCGGCCGCGAGCACCGCATAGCCCTGCATCACGAGGCGCGGCACGCCGTCATAGCCGGGCCAGGACGTGTCCGAGACGATCTGCCAACCCTCCGTCGCCGCCACCTCGGCACAGTGCCGGACGGCATCGTCATAGGTGCCTGGAACGCGTCGAACCTCGGCCCCAAACGCGGCGATCGCCTCGACCCTGCCCCGGCTCACCGTCTCGTGGACCAAGATGACGGCCCGGGCGCCGACCCGCTTCGCCCCCCAGGCCACGGCCCGGCCGTGATTGCCGTCGGTGGCACAGGTGACGGTGAGGCCCTCGGTGCCGCGCTCCCGGGCCAGCCGCTCGACCGCGTAGGCACCACCCAGCGCCTTGAAGCTCTCGAGCTCGAAGCGGACGCTCTCGTCCTTGAGCAGCACCGCCGCCACGCCCAGGGCGTCCGCCATCGCCTCCAGCGAGCGCAGCGGCGTTGGCGCATAGCCCGGCCACGCCCTGATTGTGGCCCAGGCCGCCCGCCCGGCCGCGACCGAGAGTATGGCGCGTTCCGCCTCGCCGTAGGGCCGGGCACGGTCGACACCCGGGTTGCGGATCAATGGCGTCGCACCATCGCCGGTGCACCAGATTTGGCTCGCCGCCGAATCAACCAAGACCGCCCAAACCCCACGACGACATACCTCTCCCCCCTTGCGTCACGAGAGCCTTCTCGCACGAGGTGTTGGCGACCGCAACGGTCCGGCCCCCTCCCTCATGAGCGCGCGGTCGGGCTGAGTGGCCTCTAACGCGTTAGAACAAGTCAAGTGAGCGCCGAAGCGTGGCGATAAGCTCCTTTTCAAAGGTGTCTCGATCGTCGGTGGACCAGATCACGGTCGTGCAGTGGTTGTTATCGAAATGCGTCCTTGCTTCAGTGAATTTGTCGCGCTCGCAGACATAGATGACAGGCTTGCCCAGCCCCTCGGCGTAGCCGGCTTCCCAATAGGCGCCGGAGTTGTCGTGCGTCAGATCGACGATGACAAATGCTGCATCACGGATCTGCTCGCGCATCAGATTATCGATAATTCCAGCACGGGCGACGTCACGCATGTCGACAATGTCATAGCCGATGCCCTTCTTAATGGCCGGCTTGATGCATTCGTTGATCAATGGATCGAGCACAGGATCGTTAAACTTGAGCGCAACGAAACCGTACTTGCCGGCAAACTTTCCACGCTTTTCTGCCTCGTACCGTTCCCAGCCATCCAGCGTCAGGCCAATGTCCGTCATTTTGGTACCGCTAAGACTACTGTGGTCGACGCCGGTGAGAAGACCGCGATGTATAAGCTCCACTGCAAGCCTCTGGGCAAACTCAGGATTTGGCGACCCAGCAATAGCTGAAAGATTTATCGGAAATTTTCGGAGTGGCAGACCTGTCTTCGATATCTCATCACCAATATAGCGGATGATGTGGGTCGCTTGAGTGGCAGGATTTCGGAAGCTATCTTCGGTTCGAATGCGCTCTAACACGTCGCTGGACACCGTCGCCTCTTATCCAAGGTGCGATGCAGACCAGAGCTTATGAGAGAGATATGCTCTCTGAATAGTTGTCAATACGTCGGATTCGGCGGCCAACGTGGCCAATGCACTTCCAGTGATCTTGTACTGACCACAAATGTCGCACTTAAAGCGAGATGAACCAGTCGGCGTGGGACCCAGGTCATTGCAACTCCCACCCGAGGCGTTGCCACAGATTAGGCAGTTCATGGGAATTCCCCTTGGAAGATCAATTAGCCTCGGTCTGCAATATCTATGCGCCCTCACCACTTTTTTTGAATTGCTCCATGTAGCCCCTGAGGATCGCGTTCAGCCGCGTCTGATAACCCGGTCCCTGGGCGCGCAGCCAGTCGAGCACGTCCTTGTCCAGCCGCACCGTGATCCGCTCCTTGGGCGGCGGATAGACGACCGGGAACTTCACCGGATCGTCCGGATAATCCGGGTCGTTCGCCGGATCATCCGGGTCCTCGGCGATCTGCCGGGCGATATCCTCTTCGGTGGTGGCGTCGACAAAGGCCCAGTCGGTCCTATCCTCGAGAGGACGGCGACTGCCATCCGAACGCTCGATCATCAGGCGTCCGTCATCAAGCCGCACCACCCGCTCGATTCGCCCATTCTCGTTCATAAATCCGCTGCTCCCGAGCATTCGCCCGCCGCGCCGAGATGAGTCGTCGTCTCGTGCCGCGCAGCGTGTAGGTCACGTGCATCAAGCGACCATTGACCGGGCACAAGATCCGCCAACGACGCTCGCCGTAATCGTGCCGCAGGTCCTCCACCTCCAGCCGTCGCTCGTCCGTAAAGACGTCCCGCAGATCATCGAAGTCGACGCCGCGGACGGCGATCGTCCAAAGACGCTTTTCCTCATGCCATTCGACCTCGACACGATCATCTTGCGGCATGATTTAGTATGCACAAACCGTATGCACAACCCCACAGCGCTAATACGCGTACGCCGCGAAGACCGGGTCGACCGAGCCCTGCCACTCGCGCTCGAAGCGTTCGCGCTTCTCGGCTGCCGGCGTAATGCCGGATCGCGCGATCTCCCAGAGCGCGTGGAGGTATTTGCGCTCGTCGCGGGCGTCCCAGTCCATGACGTTGCGGGCCGCCAACCCCGCATCGGCGATCTCGAGGGTGCGCAGCGCCAGGTCCCGCACCGTCCCGCCCCGAAACGGGGTCTGCAGCGCCGTCCGCGGCACCGCCGCGCGCAGGTGCTCGTGCTCCGCGAGCGTCCAGTCGCGGCAGAGATCCCAGGCGGCATCGAGCGCGGTCTGGTCGTAGAGCAAGCCGACCCAAAGGGCCGGCAAGGCGCAGAGCTGGCGCCACGGGCCGCCGTCGGCGCCGCGCATCTCGAGGTAGCGCTTGAGCCGCACCTCGGGAAAGAGCGTGGTCAGGTGGTCCTGCCAGTCGCTGATCGTGGGCTTCTCGCCGGGCAGCGCCGGCAGGCGGCCGTCGAGGAAGTCGCGAAAGGACTGGCCCGCGGCGTCGATATAGCGGCCGTCGCGATAGACGAAATACATCGGCACATCGAGCACGTGGTCGGCGTAGCGCTCGAAGCCCATGCCGTCCTCGAAGACGAAGGGCAGGATGCCGCAGCGGTCGGGGTCGGTGTCGGTCCAGATGTGCGACCGGTAGCTCTCGAAGCCGTTGAGTTGGCCCTCGGTGAAGGGCGAGTTGGCGAACAGGGCCGTGGCGATCGGCTGGAGCGCCAAGCCGACCCGGAACTTCTCGACCATGTCGGCTTCGTCGCTGAAGTCGAGATTGACCTGGATGGTGCAGGTCCGAAGCATCATGTCGAGGCCGAGCGAGCCCACCTTCGGCATGTAACGGCCCATGATCCCGTAGCGCCCCTTGGGCATCCAGTGGATCTCGTCGCGCCGCCACCTGGGCTGAAAACCCATCCCCAGCATGCCGATGCCCAAGGGATCGGCGATCTCGCGGACCTGGTCCAGATGCTGGTGCACCTCGCTGCAGGTCTGGTGGATGTCCTGCAAGGGCGCACCCGAGAGCTCGAACTGGCCGCCGGGCTCGAGGGTGATGTTGCAGCTCTCGCCCTGCAGCGCGATCGGGTTCTCGCCCTCGAGGACGAGCTGCCAGCCGAAGCTCTGGGCCAGCCCCTCGAGCAGGGCCCGGATCCCGTGCTCGCCCGCGTAGCCGAGCGGCTTCAGGCTGCGTCGGCAAAAGCCGAACTTCTCGTGCTCGGTGCCGATCCGCCAGGCGTCCTTGGACTTCGAGCCCTGGGCGATGTACTCGACCAGCTGGCGGCGATCCTCGATCGGCTCGCCCCGGCCCGTGGGTGGTGCCGACATGGCTGATCTCTCCGAAAAGCGGTTAGCGAAGCTCGGCCTCGACCTCGGCGAGGAGAGCTTCGACCTCTTGCGCCGCGGCACTTTTTGGCTCGCTCTCGACCACACCGAGGCCCCGGCCGAGGCTGGTGATGAAGGCCTGCCGGTTGCCGAGACGCGCAGATAGCGCCGCGTAGCCGCGCTCGGCAATAGACAGGAGCGCCTCGTCGACGCTCTTGCCCCTGGCCGGTACCCGATTGAGCACGAGGGCGGCGGGCTTGCCGTCCTTGATCGCGATATCCAGCGTGCTCTTCGAGGCCCAGATGTCCAAGGGGCTCGGCTGGCAGGGGACGAGCACCAGATCGGCCGCCTTGATCGCCCCCTTGGCGTCGCTCTCGGCATGCGGCGGGCTGTCGACGACGATCCGCTCGACCTCCCGCTTCAACCGGTCGAGTTCGACCCCGAGCCGCCAGCCGCCGACCATCGAGAAGCGGATCTCCGGCGCCTCCCTGGCCTCGTGCTCGCGCAGCCGCATCCAGGCGGTCAGACTCGCCTGCGGGTCGATGTCCACCACCGCCACGCTGTGCCCCGCCTGGCGCATGGCCGTGGCGAGTTGGACCGCGAGCGTCGTCTTGCCGGCGCCGCCCTTCTGCTGGGCGATGGTGATGATGGCGGACATGACCGGCAGTCTCCTCGCGAGGCGGAAAAGATGGTGCGACCGTCAATAGCCGCGGGCGCGGTCGACCACGGCCTCGAGCGGCCGACCGGCACGCAGGTTCTGGATATTGGCGGCAATCGTCAGGGCCGCCGTCTCCGGCAGCGCGTAGGACGCGGCATGCGGCGTGATCCGAACCCCCGGATGCCGCCACAGCGGATCGTCCGCCGGCAAGGGCTCGGTCGGCGTGACATCGAGCAGTGCGGCCCTGAGATGGCCGCTGTCCAGCGCCGCGATCAGGTCCTCCGGCACCAGCTGCCGGCCACGCCCGACCTGGAGCAGAACGGCGCCACGGGGCAGCATGGCGAAGAGCCGGGCAGCCAAAAGCCCCTCGGTCTCGGCGGTGAGCGGCAAGAGACAGACGAGATAATCACAAGCCCCGAGAAAGCCCGCGAGCCCGGCCTCGCCGGCAAAGGTCTCGACCCCGTCCAGCTCGCGCCGGCTGCGGCTCCAGCCGCGCACCTCGAACCCGTGGGCCAGCAGCAGCCGTGCCGCATCGCTGCCGAGCTCGCCCAGCCCCATGACACCGACGGTGCGGCTGGCTGGCGGCTCGGGCAGGATCAGCTGCCAGCGCGCCGCCGCCTGCTGCAGGGCGAAGTGGTCGAAATCGCGGTGGTAGTAGAGCACGTTGGCGAGGACGAACTCGCTCATCGTCGTCGTCAGCGAGCGATCGACCAGCCGGCAGAGCGGCACGTCGGGCAGGTCCGGCTGGGCGAGCATCGCATCCACACCCGCCGCGAGCGAGAAGATCGCCTGGAGATTGGGCAGGCCCTGCAGGAGGCCCGGCGGCGGCAGCCAGACCAGCGCCATGGTGATCTCCGCGGGATCACCGGTCTCCGGCCAGACCCGAAAGTCGAGATCGGGCACCTCGTGCAAGAGGGCCCGCCGCCAGGCCACCGGGTCGTCGTCAGTGCTGTAGAAGAGCAGAGCCAAGCCGCATTTCCCAAAAGTCCGCAACCGTGCCGGCACGGCACCGGACCGCCCGAACCTCTAGTGCAGCCTCGCTCGAGACTTGACAAGTCGCGGGCGGAACGGTGCTCTATCGACAGTGCCTGTGGCGTCGCCGGGGCACCGGCCAGCTGCACGACGCGGCCGGCAGTAGAACGCTCTTTTCAAGGACGGCAGCATCATGCCTCGACCCGTCGTACCCATGGCCACCGGCAGCCGCCTCGGGACGGTTCTTGCGCCAGTGGGCCTCCTTGTCGCCTGCGGGCTGGCCCTTGCCCCCTCTGCCGGCAGCGCCGAAGGTGTCGTGATCACCGAGCAGCTCGAGCGGGCGATGTTTCGGGCAGCCGATCTCGACGGCGACGGCTTTCTCGACGAGGCCGAGTTCGCCGCCGATATCATCGCCGCCTTCGTCGGACTCGATATCGACGACGACGGAGTGTTGAGCCCGGACGAGCTGGTCGGCGTCAGCGAGCGCGCCTTCGCCAGGATCGACGCCAACGCCGACGGGGTGATCACGCTCGACGAGGTGCGCCTGCGCAAGCTCAACGCGTTCGCCGCAGCCGATCGCGCGCTGACCGGCCGGGTGTCGATGGCCGAGATGCTGTTCCGCTCGCGGAGGGTTGAGTGATGTGGAGGCTTGCCCGGCGCTGTGCCGCTCTCGCTGCGGTCCTGACGGTGACGGCTTGCGCCAGTCAGGAGAGTCAGCAGGTCCTCGTGCCGCTCGATTCGATCCAGCCCGGGGCCGGGCCGATCGAGCTCGGCGAGGGCTTCGACGATGCGCCCCGGGCGATCAAGAGTGCGGTGATCGCGGGTGACCTGCTGGTCGGTGGCCAGGCGGCGTCACGCATGGTGCAACTGTCGGCCATTGCTCCTGCGGCCGGGCCGGAGGGCGAGGAGCCGGTGATCGTCACCGGCGACGAGGACGACAACGAGGCTGCGATCGCCACCCGCCGCCAGGCCGACTTCGAACGGATGACGGCCGAGCAGCGCGAGGCCCGGCTGCGCCAGGCGAACCTGGACCTGCTGCTCGAGCAGTGGATGCGCACCCGCGTCTCATCAGCCTCCATGAGCCGTGTCGAGGTCCGCCGGGCGCAGGAGTTCCTGGCCCACCTCGGCTTCGATCCCGGCCCGATCGACGGCCTCGTCGGCCCGCGCACCCGACGTGCCGTGCAAAGCTTCGAAGCCGCCCATGGCCTCCCCGTCTCCGGCGAGGTCACCCCCGCCCTGATCGACCGGATGGCCCTGGAAATCTAACCCGACAGCCAAAAAGCGGTGGGGCCTGGGGAGGCGCTGCCTCGCCAGCTCTTTCTTCTTTATTGTCTGCCTACCCACCCATCTCCACGTCCCGCACCGCGGCAAGAAACGCACGCACCAGCGGCAGGCGCCGGTGCTCCTCGAGACAGATCACGTACTCCGCCACCGTCAGGTCGACCCCGTCCACCTCGAGCGTGTGGATGCTCGCATCCCCACCCCGCTCGCTCGCGAAGACGACCCCGAGCCCGAAGCCCGCGAGCACGGCCTCCCGAACGGCCTCGCGTGACTGCACCTCGATCAGGGACGCGGGCTTGATCCCGGCCTCGGCGAGCCGTGCCTCGAACACCTCGCGGGTGACCGAGCCCGGCTCGCGGATGACCAGATCGCGGCCCTGGATCTCGTCGACGCGGATCCGCCGCCGGCGCGCCCAGGCATGCGACCGCGGCACGAAGACGACGAGGCGATCCTGCTTCAAGGGCTGGCTGAACAGCCGCGGGTCGGGTGAGCGCCGGGCGGCCACGCCGAGATCGGCGTCGTGGGCGAGCACGGCGGCCAGGACCTCGGCAGAATTCGCGATCTTCAGCGAGAAGGTGACGCCACCATGGTGCCGCCTGAGTTGCGCCAGAAGCGGCATGACGTGGGTGGCACTGTCGGCGGTGATGCGCAGATGGCCGCGGCGCAGGGTCTCGGCACCGGCGAGCAGCGCTTCGGCCTCGGCCTCGGCGGCAAAAAGCCGGCTGGTCACCTGATAGAGGCTCTGGCCCATGGCTGTGAGCTCGAGCCTGCGGCCGCGCCGGTTGAACAGGCTCACCCCGTGCCGGGCCTCGAGCTTCTTCACCTGCGCCGACAGCGTGGGCTGGCTGAGCCCGGCGTCCCGGGCGGCCCTGGTGAAGCTCCGGGCCTCGGCCACGAGGTGGAAGGCGCGGAGATGGCCGATGGTCATGCCCCTAACATAGACGCCATCTATGCCAATCATGCAAAGGTAATATTGGACGCATGGCAGATCGGCGCCCTAGCCTCGGCCCATCACCTCCCTGCCGAGAGACACCGATGCAAGCTGCCTCCGAGACCGGTGACCCGTTCCTTTTGACCCCCGGCCCGCTCACCACGGCCAAGTCGGTCAAGGAGGTCATGGTTCACGACTGGGGCTCGCGCGATGCGGGCTTCATCGCCATCAACCGCAAGGTCCTCAGCCGGCTGCCCGAGCTGATCCACGGCTCGGACCATTTCGTCACCGTGCCGATGCAGGGCTCCGGCACCTTCGCCGTCGAGGCGATGCTCACCACCTTCGTCCCGCCCGAGGGCGAGGTCCTGGTGCTGATCAACGGCGCCTACGGCCACCGCGCCAAGCGCATCCTCGACATCGCGAAGCGCGCCACCGTCGTCCACGAGACCCCGGAGGACACGCCGCCCGACCTCGCCCTGGTCGAGCGCATCCTGGCGCAGTCCCGCACCATCACCCACGTCTTCGCCGTCCATTGCGAGACGACCTCGGGCATTCTCAACCCCATCCCGGAGATCGCCGCCATCGCCGAGAAGCACGGCAAGAGCCTGCTCGTCGATTCGATGTCGGCCTTCGGTGCCTTGCCGCTCGATGCCCGAACGACCCGCTTCGATGCGGTCGCGGCCTCCTCCAACAAATGCATCGAGGGCGTGCCGGGCCTCGGCTTCGTCCTCTGCCGCAGGTCCGCCCTCGGCCGGACGGCGGGCAATGCGACGACGCTGGTGCTCGACCTCCACGATCAGCACCAGGCGCTGGAGAAGTCCGGCCAGTACCGCTTCACCCCGCCGATCCACGTCATCGTCGCCTTCCACCAGGCGCTCCTGGAGCACGCGGCCGAGGGTGGGGTCGCCGGCCGCGGTGCCCGCTACCGCGAGAACTGCCGGATCCTCACGGATGGCATGCGCGGCATGGGCTTCGCCACCCTGCTGCCCGACGCGCTGCAGGCGCCGATCATCGTCACCTTCCACATGCCGACCGACCCACGCTTCGACTTCCCGCGCTTCTACGAGGGCCTGAAGGCCCGCGGCTACGTCATCTACCCGGGCAAGCTCACCGTCGCCGACAGCTTCCGCATCGGCTGCATCGGCAGGCTCACGGCCGACCACATGCAGGGCGCCCTCGCCGCCGTGCGCGAAGTGCTCGAAGAACTCGGCCTCGCCGTACCGCTCGCCAAAGCCGCCTGACCAGCCAAAGCCGCCTGACCAGAAAGCCCCATCATGACCGATCTCGCCGTTCGCGACCGTGTCGTCACCGTCAACGGCCGCAGCTATCGCTGGCCGAGGCGGCCCACCGTTGTCGTCTGCATCGACGGCTCGGAGCCGGGCTATATCGAGGCCGCGATCGAGGCGGGCCTCGCCCCCCATTTCGCCCGGCTGATGCGCGACGGTGCCAACCTCACCGCCTTTTCGGCGATGCCCTCCTTCACCAACCCCAACAACATCTCGATCATCACAGGAACCCCGCCGGCCGTGCACGGCATCGCCGGCAACTTCTTCTACGACTCGGAGACATGCTCCGAGGTGATGATGAACGATGCGAAGTTCATGCGCACCGGCACCATCATGGCCGCCTTCCACGACGCCGGCGCCAGGGTCGCCGTCGTCACCGCCAAGGACAAGCTCCGGACACTGCTCGCGAAGGGCCTCGATGTTGCGACCGGCCGGGCCGTGGCCTTCTCGGCGGAGAAGGCCGATCAGGCGACCGTCGAAGAGAACGGCATCGGCGACCTGCTCGAGACGCTGGGCCAGCCCCTGCCCGAGGTCTACTCGGCCGAGCTTTCCGGCTTCGTCATGGCCGCCGGCGTGCATCTCGTGAAGTCCTGGCGGCCGGATCTGATGTACCTCTCCACCACCGACTACATCCAGCACAAGGCCGCCCCGGGCACGCCCGTCGCCGACGATTTCTACGCCATGCTCGACCGCCACATCGGCGCCCTCGACGCCCTGGGCTGCACCATGGTGCTGACCGCCGATCACGGCATGAACGACAAGCACCAGCCCGACGGCAGCCCGGATGTCATCTACCTCCAGGCCCTCCTCGACGACTGGCTGGGCCAGGGCCGGGCCCGGGTGATCCTGCCGATCACCGACCCCTATGTGGCACATCACGGCGCCCTGGGCTCCTTCGCCACGGCCTACCTGCCGGCGGACGCCGATTTCTCGTCGATCAAGGAACGGCTCGCCGCGCTCGACGGCATCGACGTGGTCCTGACCCGTGACGAGGCCTGCGCCCGCTTCGAGCTGCCGGGCGACCGGATCGGCGATCTCGTCGTCACCTCGACGATCCACAAGGTGCTCGGCACCCGCGCCGAACTCCACGATCTCTCCGGCCTCGACGAGCCCTTGCGCTCCCATGGCGGCCTCACCGAGCAGCGCGTGCCGCTGGTCGCCAACCGCAAGGTTACGGTCCCGGCCGGCCGCACCTTGCGCAATTTCGACGCCTTCGACGTCGCCTTGAACTTCGTGGAGGGCTGAGGCCATGACCGTGCGCAAGGAAGCGATGCGGATCGCAGGCCGGCTGGTCGAGACCGGCGAGACGCTCGACGTCCTCAATCCCTACACGGGCGAGGTGGTCGGCACCGTGCCGGCTGCCCGGCCGGAGCACGTCCGCGACGCCTTCAAGGAGGCACGCGCCTTCAAGCCGAAGCTCAGCCGCTACGAGCGCCAGCGCATCCTGATGACGACGGGCGAAAAGCTCGCCCAGCGCAAGGACGCGATCGCCCGGCTGATAACCGCCGAATCCGGCCTCTGTATGAAAGACTCGCTCTACGAGGTCGGCCGCGCCTATGACGTCTTCACCCTGGCCGGCCAGCTCGCCATCAACGACGACGGCGACATCTACTCCTGCGACATCACCCCCCACGGCAAGGACCGGCGCATCTACACCATGCGCACGCCCCTGCTCGGCGTCATCTCGGCGATCACGCCGTTCAACCACCCGCTCAACATGGTGGCGCATAAATTGGCACCAGCCATTGCCACCAACAACCGCGTGGTCCTGAAGCCCACCGAGCTCACCCCGCTCACCGCCCTGCTCCTCGCCGACGTGCTCTACGAGGCGGGCCTGCCGCCCGAGATGCTCTCGGTCGTGACCGGCAACCCGTCGACCATGGGTGACGCGATGCTCACCGATCCGGACGCCGATCTCGTGACCTTCACCGGCTCCGTCCGCGTCGGCAAGCACATCGCCGCGACCGCCGGCTACAGGCGCCTGGTGCTCGAGCTCGGCGGCAACGACCCCTTGATCATCATGGACGATGCCGACCTCGACAAGGCGGCCGACCTCGCCGTCGCCGGTGCCACCAAGAACTCCGGCCAGCGCTGCACCGCGGTCAAGCGCATCCTCGCCGTCGAGAGCATCGCCGACGCCTTGGCCGAGAAGATCGTGGCGCGGGTGAGGAAGCTCCGCTGCGGCGATCCCATGGACCCCGAGACCGATATCGGCACCGTGATCAACGAGCGCTCGGCGAGGCTCTTTCAGGCAAGGGTCGAGGCCGCTGTGGAACGCGGTGCCGAGGTTCTGCACGGTGACCCGCGTCGGGGCGCCCTCTTCCCGCCCACCGTCGTCGACCGCGTGCCCTACGACGCCGAGCTGGTCCACGAGGAGACCTTCGGCCCCGTGGTGCCCATCATCCGCTGCCCGGACGACATCGAGGCCGTCATTCGCATCTCCAACTCGACGGCCTTCGGCCTCTCGTCCGGTGTGTGCACCAACCGGCTCGACCACATCACCCGCTTCGTGAACCAGCTCGAGGTCGGCACGGTCAACATCTGGGAGGTGCCGGGCTACCGGATCGAGATGTCGCCCTTCGGCGGCATCAAGGACAGCGGGCTCGGCTACAAGGAAGGCGTGGTCGAGGCGATGAAGAGCTTCACCAACGTCAAGACCTATTCCCTGCCCTGGCCAGCCTGACGCACGGTCCTGATTGATCTTGTCATCGAACTGCGACACGAATGGAGGATGACTGCGCCGGGCCAGGACGGCCGGCAGGAACTGCGGCGGCAACCAACAAGTCGGGAGCACGAACCATGACCACCCTTACGCGACGATTGGGTCTCACCACGGCGTTGGCCGCCGGCATCGGCCTGCTTGCGATCGGCACGGCCGAGGCACAGACTCCGCTTACCGTCTATACGGCGCTGGAGAACGATCAGCTGGCCCCGTTCAAGGCGGCGATCGAGGCGGCGGTGCCCGAGGTCGAGGTCAACTGGGTGCGCGACTCGACCGGCGTGATCACCGCCCGGTTCCTGGCCGAGGCCGACAACCCGCAGGCCGACATGGTGCTGGGCATCGCGGCCTCGAGCCTCTTGATGTTCGACAATGCGGGCCTGCTCGAAAGTTACGCGCCCGAGGGCATGGACGCCCTCAACCCGCTCTTCGTCGACCAGCGCGATGAGCCCACCTGGATGGGCATGGACGCCTTCGTCGGCGTCATCTGCTACAACACCATGGAGGGCGAGGCCGCCGGCATCGCACAGCCGACCTCCTGGGCCGACCTCTTGGATCCGGCCTTCAAGGACAAGATCGTGATGCCGCACCCGGCCTCCTCGGGCACCGGCTACCTGACCGTCGCATCCTGGCTGCAGACCATGGGCGAGGAGGACGGCTGGGCGTTCATGGACGCGCTGCACGAGAACATGGCGGCCTACCTGCACTCGGGCTCGGCCCCGTGCGTCCAGGCGGCCAGGGGCGAACGCGTGGCGGGCATCGCACTCGACATGCGCGGCGTCTCCGAGAAGAACGCCGGCGCCCCGCTCGAGGTCGTGGTCCCGACCGAAGGCGTCGGCTGGGACATGGAGGCCTCGGGTATCGTCAAGGGCACGGAGCATCTCGAGCTCGCCAAGGCGGTCATGGACTGGGTGGTGAGCGAGGACGCCAACCGGCTCTACTCGGAGACCTACGCCGTGGTCGCCCATCCGGCGGTGGTCAACCAGCCGGAGAACTACCCGACCGAGGTGGCCGAGCGGATGATCGAGAACGACTTCGCCTGGATGGCCGCGAACCGGGAGCGGATCCTCGCCGAATGGTCGAGCCGCTACGAGGCCAAGGCGGCGCCCAAGGAGTGAGCCGCCGCTTGGACTGACCGGACCTGCCGCGGGCGACCTCGAACGCGGCAGGTCGTCGTTCTCCCATGAGCCTGTTGGTGGAAGCTGGATCGATGACCGAGACACCGGCCGGGACATTCCTCGAGATCCAGCGCTTGACCAAGCGCTTCGGCAAATTCGTGGCCCTGCGTGACATCGACCTCCAGGTCGGCCAGGGCGAGTTCGTCTGCTTTCTTGGCCCCTCGGGCTGCGGCAAGACCACCCTGCTGCGCGCCATCGCCGGGCTCGACATGCAGGACGAGGGCACGATCGCCATCGCCGGGCGCGACGTCTCGATCGCACCGCCGGCCGAGCGCGACTTCGGCATCGTCTTCCAGTCCTATGCCCTCTTCCCCAACCTCACGGTCGCCGACAATGTCGGCTACGGCCTCGTCAATCGCGGCCAATCCAAGGCCGAGATCAAGGCCCGTGTCCAGGCGTTGCTGGAGCTCGTGGGCCTGCCCGAGCAGGGGCCGAAATACCCGCTCCAGCTCTCGGGCGGCCAGCAGCAGCGCGTGGCGCTGGCCCGGGCACTCGCCACCTCGCCCGGGCTCTTGCTCCTCGACGAGCCGCTCTCGGCCCTCGATGCCCGGGTCCGCGTCCATCTCCGCGAGCAGATCCGCGAGCTGCAGCAGCGGCTCGGCCTGACCACCATCATGGTCACCCACGACCAGGAGGAGGCGCTGACCATGGCCGATCGCATCGTCGTCATGAACCAGGGGGTGATCGAGCAGGTCGGCTCGCCGCAGGAGATCTACCGGCGCCCCGCCACGGCCTTCGTCGCCGACTTCGTCGGCAAGATGAGCTTCTTCCCCGGCCGCCTTGTCGGACCCAACCGGGTGCAGATCGCCGGGGTCGAACTCGCCTGCGAGGACGATCGCGGGCTGCCGGCGGGCCAGGCCGTCTCGCTCGGCCTCAGGCCCGAGGAGGTCAGGGTCCGCGGTGTCGGGGCCGGCGATGCCAATGCCGTCGAGGTCGAGGTCGCCGATCTCGAGTTCCTCGGCTCCTTCTGCCGCGCCCGCCTCCTGCCGGGCGGCGAGGCCGTGCCGATCATCGCCGATTTCTCCGCCAACCTGATGCGCGACATGGCGATCCGGGAGGGCATCCGGCTGCCCGTGATCCTGCCGGCCGACGCCTTGCGCCTGTTTCCCGTCGAGGAGGCGGCCGGAATCACGGCCGAAGCCGCATGAGCGTCGCCGCACCGAGCAGCACCGGCACACCGGCACTCGGGACCGCCGAACCACGCTCTCGGCTGACCGAGGAACGGGTCGCGAGCCTGCTGATCCTGCTCCTGGCCCTGGCCCTGGTGATCGCCATCGTCCTGCCGCTCTGGACGCTGCTCTCCAAGAGCTTCCTCGACGGCGAGGGCAACTTCGTCGGTCTCGCCAACTACGCCGCCTATTTCGCCAACCCGATCCTGGTCGATTCACTGCTCAACAGCGTGCTCGTCTCCCTGCTCGCGACCGCGATCGTCATTCCCTTGGCCTTCCTCTACGCCTACGCGCTGACCCGCACCTGCCTGCCGATGAAGGGCGTCTTCTATGCCCTCGCCATGCTGCCGCTCTTCGCGCCGTCGCTGCTCTCGGCCCTCTCGCTCGTCTACATCTTCGGCAACCAGGGCTTCCTGCGCTGGATGCTCTTCGGCAACAGCATCTACGGCCCGATCGGCATCGTCATCGCCCAGGTCAACTATGTCTTCCCGCACGCGCTGCTCATCCTGGTGACCGCCCTCTCCCTCGCCGACGGCCGGCTCTACGAGGTGGCCAACGCGCTCGGCACCTCGAAACGGCGCATCTTCACGACCGTCACCCTGCCGAGTGCCCGCTACGGCCTGATCAGTGCCGCCTTCGTCGCCTTCACGCTGGTGATCACCGATTTCGGCATCCCCAAGGTGATCGGCGGCCAGTTCAACGTCTTGGCCACCGACGTCTATCGGGCCGTGGTCGGCCAGCAGAACTTCGAGATGGGGGCCGTCGTCGGCATGATCCTCCTGGTGCCGGCGGTTGCCGCCTTCGCCGTCGACAAGATCGTCAACCGCCGCCAGGTGGCCCTCCTCTCGGCCCGCGCCGTGCCCTACGTGCCGCAGCCCGAAGCCCGGCGCGACCGGGGCTTTCTCGTCTACTGCCTGGCGATCGCCTTCTTGCTCGCCTTCACGCTCGGCGTCGCGATCTGGGCCTCGTTCGTCACCTACTGGCCCTACAACCTGTCGCTGACGGTCGGCAATTACGACTTCACCCGGTTCGAGCCGCAGGGCTGGAGCCCCTATGTCACCTCGCTCAAGATGGCGACGCTGACGGCGGTGATCGGCACGGCGATCATCTTCACCGGCGCCTATCTGATCGAGAAGACCCAGGCCCAGCCGGCGGTGCGGATGTTCGCCCAGTTCCTCGCCATGCTGCCGATGGCGGTCCCGGGCCTGGTCTTGGGCCTCGGCTACGTCTTCTTCTTCAACGCCAGCTGGAACCCGTTGAACATCTTCTACGCGACGCTGGCGATCCTGGTGATCAACACGATCACCCATTTCTACACCGTCTCGCACATCACCGCGACCACGGCCTTAAAGCAGATCGACCGCGAGTTCGAGGCGGTCTCGGCCTCACTCAAGGTCCCCTTCTGGCGCACCTATCGAAGGGTCACCGTGCCGATCTGCATGCCGGCCATCCTCGACATCGCGGTCTACCTCTTCGTCAACGCGCTCACCACCGTCTCGGCCGTCATCTTCCTCTACGGTGCCCAGACCAAGCTCGCCTCGATCTCCATCGTCCACATGGACGAGGCCGGTTTCATCGCCGGTGCCGCCGCCATGGCGACCCTGATCGTCGCCACCGCCATCGGCGTGAAGGCGCTGCACCTCCTCCTCGACCGCCTGGTCTTCGGCCGCCTCCAGGCTTGGCGGCGGCGCTAGGCTTTACCGGCGAGGCTGCAGCCTGGGCTTGAGGTAGCCGATCGCCGCGACGCCCAAGACGAGGCCGCCGGTGAGCCAGAGGAGCAGGCGCTCGCGGGCGAGGAGGGCTTCATCCGCGCCAGCATCGGCGACGAGTTCCGCGACCTCGCGCGTGACCGGCAGCAAGACGAGCACGACCACCGCCATGACGACGAGGGCCGCCACCAGATGCAGCTGCAGCCAGCGCTGCTGGACGAAGCCACCGCGCAGCAGCAGAAGAAAACAACCGCTGAGCGCGGCGAGCAGAAGCCCGGGCAGGAGCCCGAACGTCGCCGGGGCCAGGACCCCGGCGAGCAGGAGGGCAAGGCCCAAGCGATGTGCATTGCTTGTCATCTGCAGCATGCGGTCGATTCCCCGGGTCGGTGCGCGGTGCTGCAGCGGCGCCGTAGCCGACCCGAGCGGCACGCCGTCATGATGGTGCGCCCTGCACCGCCGGGCAACAGCACCGCCGTCTTCATGGTACCCGGTACGATGAACGCGGCCTTGACCAGCGTTAACGGCCGTTAAGGGTACCGGGTACCATGAATGGCCCCGATGAATGGTATGGGCGACAAGTTGGTGCTTGCTCGACCCGGTCGCGCGCGGCGAAAAGAGGGGTTGGAAGCGGTCTGCAGCGACAAGGGGAAGGTCATGGCTCTCAGGGGTTCGACGGAGCGCTACGGTTCGGTCGCGATCGTCCTGCACTGGCTGAGCGCGGCCTTGATCCTCGCCCTGCTGGTCGCCGGCTTCATCGCCGGCAACACCACGGATCCGGCCACCAAGGCGGCGATCCTCCGCCTCCACGCGCCGACCGGTGTTCTGGTCCTGGCGCTGACCGTCCTTCGCCTCGTCTGGTGGCTGGCCTTCGATCGACGGCCGGCACCACTTCCCGACCTGCCGCCGCTGCAGGCCAAGGCGGCCGGTGCGGTGCACGGCCTGCTCTATCTGACGATCCTGGTACTCGCCGCCTCTGGCGTAGCACTCATGGCGCTTTCCGGGGCACGGCCGATCTTGATGGGCGAGGTCGAGGGCGTGCTGCCGGACTTCTGGAACTACCCGCCGCGCTACGTGCATGCCGCGATGGCCTGGCTCTTGGCCCTTCTTGTCGTCAGCCACGTGGCGGCGGCCCTCCACCACCAGCTCATCCGCCGGGACAACGTCATGGGCCGCATCAAGCTCGGCGGCCGCGCGTGACCGTCACCCCATCCGAGAGCGACAGCAACCTCACCCCCGAGCGGCAGCGCTGGCAGGCCCGCGCCCTCGACACCGCGAGCCGGGCCGCCCTCGACGCCGATGCCCGGGCCTTCCTCCACCAGTCGGTCTCCACCCCCTGCCTCGACGTCGTGGCCAAGGCCGAGGGCATCTGGCTCGAGGACGCCCAGGGCCGCCGCTTTTTGGATTTCCACGGCAACAACGTCCACCACATCGGCTACGGCCACCCGCGCCTCAAGGCCGCCATCGCCGCCCAAATGGACGCCCTGCCCTTTGCACCCCGCCGCTTCGCCTGCGAACCGGCCACGGCCCTGGCCGAAAAGCTCGGGCAGATCACCCCCGGGGACCTCTCGAAGGTGCTGTTCACCACCGGCGGCTCGGATGCCGTCGAGGTCGCGGTCAAGCTCGCCCGGATCGCTACGGGCCGGTTCAAGATCCTCTCCTTCTGGGACGCCTTCCACGGCGCCGGCCTGGGCTCCGGCGCGCTTTCCGGCGAGATGCTGTTCCGCTCCGGCCCCGCCGCGTCCCTCATGCCCGGCACCACGCACGTGGCCCCCTTCGCCTGCTACCGCTGCCCTTACGGCCACGACGTCGACGCCGACGGCAAGCCCGACCTCGACCGGTGCAAGATGGCCTGTGCCACAATGGTCGACTACGTCCTCGAGCGCGAGGGCGACGTCGCCGCCGTCATCGCCGAGCCCACGCGCGCCATCCCCTACCTCCCGCCCGCGGGCTTCTGGCAAACGGTCAAGGACTCCTGCAATCGCCACGGTGCCCTTCTGATCTTCGACGAGATCCCCACAGGCCTCGGCAAGACCGGCCGGATGTTCGCCTGCGAGCACGACGGTGTCGCCCCCGACATCCTGGTCCTCGGCAAGGCCTTGGGCGGCGGCATCCTGCCGATCGCCGCCGTCGTCGCCAGAGCCGACCTCGACGTCGCCCAGGACTGGGCCTTGGGGCACTACACCCACGAGAAGAACCCGGTCACCACACGGGCGGCACTCACCACCATCGAGATCATCGAGGACGAAGGCCTCGTCGCCAATGCCGCCCGCATCGGCGCCATCGCCATGGCTGAACTCGAGGCGATGAAGGCCCGCCAGCCCGCCATCGGCGACGTCCGCGGCCGCGGCCTCCTGCTCGGCATCGAGCTCGTCCAGGACCGGCAGAGCAAAGCTCCCGCCCGCGAGCTCGCCGAACGCGTCCTCTACCGCGCCCTCGATCGGGGCCTTTCCTTCAAGACCACCATGGGCAACGTCCTGACCCTCACCCCACCCTTGACGATCAGCGAAGCCCAGATGCTGGAAGCCCTGGCGATCATCGAGGACGCCATCGCCGAAGGCTGACCCTGGACCCGCCGCGGGTGCTTCCCCATCTCGACAGTAAACGCCCGCGCAGCAACCGGAGCCCTTCATGCAAGCGCCCGCCACGGCAACCCGCTTTCCCTTCGACAACAGCTACGCGCGGCTGCCCGAAGGCTTCCACGTCCGCCTGGCACCCACCCCGGTCAAGGCCCCGCGACTGATCAAGCTCAACACGGCCCTGGCAGTAGAGCTCGGCCTCGATCTCGACGGCCTGGACGAGGCCAGCATCGCCGAGATCTTCGCCGGCAACCGCCTGCCCAATGGCGCCGAGCCGCTCGCCATGGCCTATGCCGGCCACCAGTTCGGCGGCTTCGTCCCGCAGCTCGGTGACGGCCGCGCCATCCTTTTGGGCGAAGTGGTGGACCAGACCGGCACCCGCCGCGACATCCAGCTCAAGGGCTCGGGCCGCACCCCCTTCTCCCGCGGCGGCGATGGTCGCGCGGCCTTGGGCCCTGTCCTGCGCGAATATTTGATCAGCGAGGCGATGCACGCCTTGGGCATCCCCACCACTCGGGCCCTCGCTGGCGTCACCACGGGCGAGCCCGTCTATCGCGAGGACGTGCTGCCGGGTGCGGTGCTCACCCGCGTGGCCCGGAGCCATGTGCGCGTCGGCACCTTCCAGTTCTTCGCCGCACGCGGCGACGATGCCGCCACCAGGCGGCTCGCCGACTACGTCATCGAGCGCCACTACCTCGAGCTCGCCGAGCGGGAGGACCGCTACGCGAGCCTCCTCGAAGCGGTCCTCGAGCGCCAGGCGGCATTGGTCACGCGCTGGCTCCTGGTCGGCTTCATCCACGGCGTGATGAATACCGACAACACCTCGATCATCGGCGAGACGATCGATTTCGGCCCCTGCGCCTTCATGGACAGCTTCGACCCGATGACGCGGTTCAGCTCGATCGACGCCTATGGCCGCTACGCTTTCGCCAACCAGCCGGCCATCGCCCAATGGAACCTGGCGCGGCTCGCCGAAGCCATGCTGCCGCTCTTGGCCGCCGACACCGACGCGGCGATCGCCCGGGCCAATGCGATCATCGAGACCTTCGAGCCGCGCTTCGCCCAGCACTGGCTCGGCGGCATGCGGCGGAAGATCGGGCTTGCGAGCGAGGCGGAGACCGACCGCGAACTGATCGCCGGCCTGCTCGATGCCATGCACCAGGGCAAGGCCGACTTCACCCTCACCTTCCGCCGCCTCGCCGATGCCCTCGAGGACGAAACGGCCACGCCGCAGCTGCGCGCCCTCTTCGAAGCACCCGAAGCCTTCGACGCCTGGGAGACGGCTTGGCGCCAGCGCCTGGAGCGCGAACCCACCCCGCCGGCCGAGCGCGCCGAAGCCATGCGCCGGATCAGCCCCGCCATCATCCCGCGGAACCACCGGGTCGAGGAAGCGCTCGCAGCCGCCATCGAGAATGCCGACTTCACCCCGTTCGAGCGCCTGCATGCTGCCCTGGCGACGCCCTACGACGACAGCGCCGCCACGGCCCCCTACGCCAGTCCGCCAGAGCCGACCGACATCCCCTACCGCACCTTCTGCGGCACCTGAGGGACGAGAAGAGTTGGGGAGGCAGCGCCTCCCCAAGCCCCACCGTTACTTTGCGCCGGCGCTTGTCACGCGCACCTTGCCAAAAAAAGCGGTGGGGCGCGGGGAGGCGCTGCCTCCCCGCTCTTATTCTCCTCTTGCATCCTTGAAATAATCAGACCAAACAGGCGCGTTCCGACCCGTAAAAGGCAAGAGCGAGTGTTCGAACGCTCGATTCCCGAGTGGCTGCGCCACGCACCGACCCCGAGTGCCAAGGGCTTCGCGGTGCTGTCCGCCCTCGAGGCGATGATCCGCGGCTTTCTCGTCTCCGTCTTCCCGCTCGCCATGTATCGGACCTTCGAGGACCCGCAACTCGTCTCCAAGCTCTATTTCCTCGTGGGCCTGCTCTCGCTCGTGGCCGGCCTCCTGGTCCCCTGGCTCACCCGTTTTCTGCCGCGTCGCTGGATGTACACGGCCGGCATCGGCTTCGCCCTTCTCGGCTGCGGCCTCGGGATCGCCGGCGGGCCATGGATCGCCCTGGCGCTCCTTTCCAGCACGATCGCCACGGTCATCGTCTTCGTCTGCCTCAATGCCTATGTGCTTGACTATATCGCCCGGGCCGAGCTCGGCCGGACCGAGACGCTGCGCATGTTCTATGCCGCCTTCGCCTGGACCGTGGGCCCGGTCACCGGCGTCACGCTGATGCACTATTGGGAGCCGGCCCCGTTCCTGCTCTCGGGCTTGTTCGCGTGTCTCCTGCTCGCCACCTTCTGGGCGATGCGCCTCGGCAACGGCAAGCTGATCGCCCGGGCCCGTGGCCCCGCCCCCAATCCCTTGGCCTTTCTCGGCCGCTTCCTCGCCCAACCCCGCCTCGTCGCCGGCTGGCTGTTCGCCGTGCTGCGCTCCTGCGGCTGGTGGGTCTATGTCGTCTATCTGCCGATCTTTGCCGTCGAATCGGGCTTGAGCGACCAGACCGGTGGCATCGCCCTCTCGCTCACCAACGCCTTTCTCTTCACCACGCCGTTCATGCTTCGCTGGATGCAGGCGCACACCGTCCGCTCGACCGTCCGACTCGGCTTTCTCATGTCCGGGCTCGCCTTCGTGACCGCCGCCGCCGTTTCGCCCTTCCCCTGGGCCGCCGTCCTCATGCTGATGGCGGGCTCCGCCTTCCTCATCCTGCTCGACATCGCCGGCGGCCTGCCCTTCCTCATGGCGGTCAAGCCCTCCGAGCGCACCGAGATGAGTGCGGTCTACTCCAGCTTCCGCGATGTCTCGGGCATCGTCACCCCGGGCGTCGCCTGGGTCGTCCTGATCGTCGCCCCGCTCGCCGGCATCTTCGCCGTTATCGGTTCGGGCCTGCTCGCGATGCATGCGCTCGCCGGCCGCCTCCACCCCAACCTCGGCATGGCCACACCGCAACGCGCCGCCATCCGCGTGACCCGACAGCACCACCCGGCCGAATAACAGCCGCCTCGCGGCGCCGCCGCTCAGCCCTTGACCGCACCCAGCGTCAGCCCGCGGACGATGTAGCGCTGGGCGAGCAGGGCCAGCAGGACGGGCGGGATCATGGCGATCAGCGCCCGGGTCGCCATGAACCAGAACTGCACGCCACGGGTGTCGACCGCACCCGCCAAGTGCGCCGGCATCATCTTGGTCTGGGTGATGCCGAGCGAGGACGAGAACAGGAACTCGTTCCAGGTAAACGCGAAGATGATCATCGCGGTGGCGGCCGCCGCCGGGGCCGCCAAGGGCAGGGCGATGCGGGTGAAGGCGCCGAACTGGCTGGCCCCGTCGACCAGTGCCGCCTCCTCGAGCTCGACCGGCAGGTCGAGAAAGGTCTGCCGCATGATCACGACGACGAACGGCAGGACGAACGTGGTATTGACCAGGATCAGCGCATAGGGCGTGTCGAGCAGCCCGATGTTCCGGAACACGATGTAGAACGGGATCAGGGTCGCGACCGGCGGCAGGACCCGCTGGGAGAGGAACCACACGGTGATGTCGGCATTCGACCAGAAGCGGAAGCGGGCGAGGGCATAGGCCGCCGGCATGCCGAGGCCGAGCGCCAGGACGGTGGCGCTGATCGAGACGAAGAGGCTGGTGCGGATCGCGCGGTAGCCCTCGGGCGTCGAAAGCTCGGTGCGAAAATTGTCGAGCGTCGGCGTGAAATGGACGAACGGAATGCCGAGCCCGGTGACGGTGAAGGTATCCGCGGGGTTCCTGAGCGAGGTCGAGATCGCCCAGTAGAGCGGGAAGAAGAAGAGGAGCGTGACGGCGATGGCGACGAGCCAGGCGAGGCTGTCGCCCATCGACATGGCCCGCCGCACGGCGGTCGGCGCGGCGGTCGGGGTGTCACGCATAGATCGTCCTGATCCGCTTGAAGAGAATGGTGACGACCACCATCACCAGCGCCAAGAGCGTGTAGGCGATGGCCGAGGCATAGCCGACATCGAAGAAGCGAAGGCCAGTCCTAAAGGCGAGATAGGAGAGCGACTGGGTGGCGTTGCCGGGGCCGCCCACGGTCAAGGAGGCGACGATGTCGAAGACCTTCATCGCCTCGGCGAAGCGGAGCAGGAGGACGATGATGATCGTCGGCATCAAGAGCGGCAGCACGACCTCCTTGAAGGTGGTCCAGCCCGAGTTGGTGTCGAGCTTGGCGGCCTCCAGCAGCTCGTCGGGGATGCCCTGCAGCGCCGCCAGAAACACGAGAAAGCAGAACGGGGTCCACTGCCACACGTCGACCAGGATGACCGAGAAGAGCGCCCAGCCGGGGTTGGAGAGCCAGGGAATCCCGGTCCAGCCCAAGGGCCCACCTTCCTCGTAGAAGATGGTGAAGAAGAGGTAGCCCGCGGCCACCGGCGTCGTGAAGATCGGCAGGATCATGATGGTGCGCATCAGTGAGCGCCCGGGCATGTCCCGGTTGAAGAGAAGGGCCAGGGCCAGGCCCAGGGTCATCTGGATCGTCACACCGACGCCGACGAAGATGGCGGTGACCTTGATCGCCTCGTGCAGCACCGTATCCTTGAAGATCCGGGCGAAGTTGGTGAGGCCGACGAACTCCCAGGTGCTCACCGTCTCGCGGACGACCTCGGTTTTCATCCGCGGCGTGCCGTCGGCGCGCAGCACCGGGTTGCCCTCGGCATCGAGGCGCGGCACCTCGATGCGGTTGACCACGGTCTCGCTGGTGACGTTGTGGAACGCGGCGTAGAGCGAGTAGCCGAGCGGGAAGATGGTGAAGACCAGCACCCAGACGACGGCCGGCAGCAAGAAGAGGTTGCGGACGGAGCTTGTCCAGCGCATCGACGGTCACCAGCAGGCTTGCATGGGCAGGCAGCGGCGATCGCCCGACCCTCTTCGGGGCCGAACGATCGCCCGTTCGTTGCCGCGGCGGCTCAGCCCTCCCAGCCGATGGCCTTCTGGTAGGCCTCGAGCTGCTTGTCGCGGCCGAGCCGGTCGGTCACCTGCTCCCAGCCGGCGGCCGTCTCGTCGAGCGCCTGTTGCGGGGTCTTCGCCCCGCTCATCGCGGCCGAGAGGTTGGAATCCAGGATATCGTAGTATTCCTGGGTCCCGGTGATCCGCAGATACGGCAGCATCGTCTCGGCGTTGAAGTTCTCGTAGTAGGCGGTGAGATATTCCTGCACGTCGGTCGCGTCCCAGCCGGCGGCCAGGTAGTCCTCGAGCTTGGCCTCGCCGACCGGCTCCAGAAACTGGTAGTCGTAGCCGGGATCGACACCGTTCCAGCCGTAGGTGGCGAGCCACTTGGAGATCGGCTTGGTCGCCATCAACGACCAGAAGGCATAAGTGGTCTCGGGCGCATCGGCGAGCGACGAGACGACCCCGTGCCAGGAACCGCCCGTCACGTTGCCCACCTTGCGGGGCTCGTCGACGGTGACGAATTCCTCTTGGTTCATGTCCCAGTAGGTGTCGGAGGCGGGCAGAATGGCCGAGCCGATCTTGCCGCGGATGTTCGAGCGCGTCTCGTCCTGGGCCAGGGGGGCGACGTCGCCATAGGAGAAGTTGAACACCGCCTTGCCGCGAAGGAAGTAGTCCCAGGCCTCGCCGAGGCTCCAGCTTACCTGGGCATCCGGGCCGTACTGCGCCAGATCCTTCAGGTACTCGAGCGCCATGACGTGGCCGGGGCTGTTGATCAAGGGCGTCATGTCCTCGGGGTCGAACCAGTAGACCCCCTGCGTCTTCGAGAGCTCGCCCGGCGTGACGGCGAACGAGGTGGCGAGCGTCATGAAGTGGTAGAGGCCCTGCTCGCGGACCTTGAGGTGGAGCACCACGCCGGAATCCGGCTCGGCGTCGTTGTCGTCGAAGTTCTTGCCGTCGAAATAGACGGCGATGTCCTTTAGCTGCTGCAGGGTCGCCGGCGGCACCGGCATGGCGTAGCCGTATTCGGTCTCGAAGGCCGCCTGGTGCTCGGGGTCGGTGAGCAGGTCGCGGCGGTAGTAGAGCACTTGGCCGTCCGCGTCGTTGAGCACACCGTAGCCGACGCCGTCCCAGGTGTAGATGTTGCGCAAGCTATCCGGCATCACGTCGTAGGACCAGGCCGGGAAGTCGCCGCTTTCGCGCCAGTCGTCGACCGGCAGGATGTAGTTGCCGTCGATCAGGTCGCCATACATGAAGGCGCCGACGATCATGCCGTCATACTCGCCGGTGCCATTGCGGAGATCGAGGAAGATCTTGGTGTAGAGCTCGCTGATCGGGACCAGTGCGATGTTCAACTTCGCACCGGTCAGCTCCTCGAAGATCGGCCGGAAGGCGTAGATCGGCCCGGAGATGCCGCCCTTGGGCCCGGAATCGAGGGTGATGACGGTGATCTCGTCACCCTCGAACGGCTTTTCGCCGGGCCCGAACAGCCCGCCCATGTCCTCGGCCGGGACCTCGATCTGCGCCGAATCGTATTCCGGGCTCAGTGTGATGATGACGCGGCCGTCATCGGTCCACTCGACGCTCTGCGCGGCTGCGGTGCCGGCGCCGGCGGCCAGCAAGACGGCGGAAGCGCTGCCCATCAGCAGCACACGAAGACGATGCATCTGTTGATCCTCCCTAGAGGCGGAGCCGTTATTCGCCTCGGGCCTTGCTGCAGCCCGCCACGCTCCGCTCCGATCGAGACTAGGAGATGGACGATCGTCTGTCGATCGAATTCTTGCCCGCGCAAGTCGTCGACACCCCTCGAGGGCGCCACCTGCCCAGCGTCGACCGCGGCTGGTTGCCACCCGAGAGATTCGCCGCCCTCCTCGAGCCTCGAGCACCGGCTCCAGCGTCGCGATCGAGCCCGGCTGCAACCGCCTGCCGGCGGCCCGCCTTTCGCTCAAAACGTCGCCAGGAGATCAGGCAGCACGCTCATCTCGTCGATCACGGCATCCGGCTGCATCGCCAGGATCGCCGCCCGGTGCGCCGGCCGCCTGGCGTGAGTGCCGCCGAGAAAGCCCACGACGCGCATCCCGGCGGCCCTCGCCGCCTCGATGCCGACCGGGCTGTCCTCGACGACGACACTCAACGCCGGGGCGTGGCCCATGCGCGCTGCGGCGAGCTCGAAAAGGTCGGGCGCAGGCTTGCCCCGGGCGACCATGGCAGCGGAGAACAGCTTGCCCGCGAAATGGGGCCAGAGGCCGGTGACCCGCAGGCTGAACTCGATCCGCTCGGGCACGCTCGAGGAGGCGACGCAGAAGGGGACGGCAAGCCGCGGCAGGGCGTCGGCGATGCCGGCGGTGGGCTGCAGCTCGGCCTCGAAGGCGGCAAAGAGGTTCCGGCGCAGATCGGCCAGGGCCGGGGCGTCCAGCGTCACCCCGAAGCTCTCCTCGAGATCGCGACGGACGCTCACGAGGCTTCGCCCGAGATAGCGGTCGTAGACGACCTCGGGATCGAGCTCGACGCCCTTGCCCCTGACCGTCTCGCGCAGCACCCGCATCGACAAGGGCTCGCTGTCGACGAGCACGCCGTCGCAGTCGAAGATCACCAAAGCCGGTGGCGCCATGTCAGTCCAGGAAGCGCCGCAGCACGGTGGCCGTGCCGTCCGCCCACAAGGCCTCGAGGCCGGCCGCGAAAGCGGCGGCGAAGACCGGCGCATCGCCCACATCGCCATAGATGTCGCGCATCCCGAGCCAGGCCGCGGGATCGCTCCTCGCCGCCCTGGCCCGTTCCTGCAGCCGCTCCCAGCCCGGATCGTCGGCGGCGATCTCGGCACCGCTCTCGGTGCTGCCCGCACAATAGCGGCACCAGAGGGCCGAGCCCAAAGCGAGCCCGTCGACCGGCGCAGCCTTTGCCAGCCGGTCCCGGATCGAGGGGATGATGAACTTGGGCTGGCGGTTGGCGCCGTCGCAAGCGAGGCGGCGGACGGTGTCGCCGATCTTGGGGTTGGCGAAGCGGCGCTGAACGAGCGCCAGGTAGTCACGAAGGTCGACGCCGGGCACCGGCGGCACGATGGGCAGGATCTCGTCGGTCGCCACCTTGGCGAGGAACCCACCGACAAGTTCGTGCCGCAGCGCCTCGTGGACGAAGGTGAGATCGAGCAGGGCGGCGGGATAGGCGATCAGCGCGTGGCCGCCATTGAGGATGCGCAGCTTCATCGTCTCGAACGGCGTCACGTCGGCAACGAATGTGGCACCCGCGGCCTCGAGCGCCGGCCGCCCGGCCGAAAAGTGGTCCTCGAGCACCCACTGGCGGAAGTCCTCGCAGAACACCGGTGCCGCGTCCTCGACGCCGAACTGGTCGCGCAGCAGCTGCCGCTCGCGGTCGCCTGTCGCCGGCACCACCCTATCGACCATGGCGTTGGGGAAGGCCACCGCGGCTCGCACCCACGCGGCCAGCGCCGGATCGACGGCGTCCGCGAGCCCGACGACAGCGTTTCGCGCCACCGCCCCGTTGTGGGGGACGTTGTCGCAGGAGAGCACGGTGAAGGGCGGCACACCCGCCGCCCGGCGCGCCCGCAGCCCCGCCAGGATCAGCCCGAAGACGGTCCGGGGATCGTCGGATGCTGCCGCGTCGGCCTGGATCATCGGGTGGTCGGCAGCGAAGGCGCCGGTCGCACTGTCGATGAAATAGCCGCCCTCGGTGACGGTGAGCGAGACGATGCGGATCTGTGGATCGGCGAGGCGGCCGAGAACCGCCACCGTGTCACCCGGCGGCAGGAAGCCCACCATCGCACCGGTGACCCTGGCGCCGGAATGCTGCTCCGACTGCTCGACCACCGTGGTCAGCCAGTCCTGGCCGGCGAGGGCTGCCCGCATCCTGCTGTCGTACGCGGTGACCCCGGCCCCGACGATCGCCCAGTCGCGGTCGCGACCCGCCTCGAAGAGCTGGTCGAGATAGACCGCCATGTGCCCGCGGTGGAAATTGCCGACCCCGAAATGCACGATGCCGGGGGCGAGGTCGCCGCGCGCATAGCCCGGCCTGCTCACCGCAGCCGTAAGCGAGGTGAGGGTGTCGAGGGATAGTCTGGTCGCCATGCGTCCCTCCCTGGTCGAGCGCCAAACCGCCCTTGCAGTGCCCGGACTCGCCGCTGACCGTCAAGTGCCAGGGCCGGACACCAATGCTGGCGGTACCGTGACGGGCCGTCTCCATGATGTCACCGCCAGGCACCCTTTTCGACCATTGCGGTCGCCGTCGAGGATCTCCGGCCGTGCGGGCCTTCAATCCGTGTGAAAGACCTCCTCCATCATCGCCCACCACTCGCCCGCGGCCCGGCTCTCGAACGGCCGCTGCAGCGGGCCGCAGATCGCCCACCACGCTTGTGTCTTGGGATCGGCGGCGATCATCGCGGCATCGGCGGCGAAGTCGCTGCCGTGATATTCCCAGTAGCCGAACATGACGTTCTCGGGCTCGCGCAGGAAGATCGTGTAGTTCCTGATATTGGCCCGCTCGATCGTCGCCAGGACCTCGGGCCAGACCGCGGCGTGCAGCCGCTTGTACTCGGCGATGTGCTCCGGCTTGACGCCGATCACCATGCCCATCCGCTGCATCAGGCTGTCTCCTCCGCTTGATGAATGTGCGCCATGATCGCCCGGCTCATCCGGCCGTAGTCGTGGTCGTTTTCGACCTCGCCCAGCACCCGAAAAGCGCCCATCACCAGGATCCGGTCGGCAAGGGCCACCATCTCCGGCATGTCGGAGGAGATCAAGAGCACCGCCTTGCCGTCCCGGGCGAGACGCCAGATCAGCTCGTGCAGGTCGGTCTTGGTCTTGATGTCGATGCCGACCGTGGGCTCGTCGACGATCAGGATGTCGACTTCGGCCGCCAGCCACTTGGCGACGCTCACCTTCTGCTGGTTGCCGCCCGAGAGGTTGCCGACCCGCTGGCGCAACGACGGCGTGCGGACCTGGAGAGTCTCGACCAGCGGGGTCACCGCCCGGCGCACCCGGACCTCGGCCAGCCAGCCGAGCCAGCCCGAGAGCCGCCGCCAGATGGTGATCCCGACATTGCTCGCCACATCGTGGATCAGGATCAGCCCCTCGCTCTTGCGATCCTCGCTGATATAGCCGATCCGATAGCGATGCAGCGCGGTCGTGACGTCCGGGATCGTCGCCGGCGCGCCGCCGACCTCGACCCGACCACCGGTCAGCCGGCCGACGCCGAGCAGCGCCTTGGCGAGCTCGCTCCGCCCGGCACCGACGAGACCGTAAAGGCCGAGAATTTCACCCCGCCGCAGCTCGAAGCTCACGTCCCGGTGCCCGAAACTGGTCGCCACGTCCTCGAGCCCGAGTGCCGTGGCCGCCGCATCGAACGGCTTGGCCCCCAGCTTCGCCACCCGCTCCTCGCGACCGATCATGAACTTGACGACGGCGGCACGATCGAGTTCAGGCAGCGGCACGGCCGAGCAGGCGTTCCGGCCGTCCCGGAGCACCGTCACCGTGTCGCAAAGCGCGAACACCTCCTCGAGCTTGTGGCTGACGAAGACGATCGCCGCCCCCGCGTCGCGCAACTGCCGAAGGAGGCCGAACAGCACCTCCGTCTCGTGCGGGGTGATCGAGGCGGTGGGCTCGTCCATCAAGAGGATCCTGGCCTCCAGCACCAGCGCCTTGGCGATCTCGACCAGCTGCATCTGCGCGACGCTCAAGCTGCGGACCGGCCGCTCCGGGTCGACCTCGAGCCCGAGCCGTTTCAGCCAGGTGACCGCCTGCCGGTTGACCTCGCCGTAGTCGACGAAGCCGAGGCGTTGCGGCAGGTTCTCGAGCATGATGTTCTCGGCGACGCTCATCCGCGGGATCAGGTTGCGCTCCTGGTGCACCGCACTGATCCCGGCCTCGATCGCCGCCCGCGCATTGGCGAACTGGACGGGCTCGCCGAACACCCGGACCTCGCCCTGATCCGGCGTGTGGATGCCGGTCAGGATCTTGATCAGCGTCGACTTGCCGGCGCCGTTCTCGCCGAGCAGCGCGTGGATCTCGCCGGCGCGGAGCACGAACTCGACGCCGTCCAGCGCCTTCACACCCGGAAAGCTCTTCTCGGCCCCCTTCACCTCGAGAACCGGGGTCATGCAAGAGCCTCGCGGCGCCGCTCGCGCCAGCGATTGACCATCACCGCTGCGAGGATCAGAGCACCCAGGAGCAGCTGGACGAAGAACGGATCGATGCCGAGGAGCACCAGCGCATTGTTGATCAGCGTGACGATCACCACCCCCAGGCAGGTCCCGATCACCGAGACGTGGCCGCCCGCCAGGATCGCCCCGCCGATCACCGGGGCCGCGAAGGAGAGGATCAGCCAGTCGTCGCCGATCGTCGGTTGTCCCAGCTGCAGCCGGGCCACCGCCAGCATCCCGGCCGCCGCCGCCAGCACGGCCGAGATCACGTGCGCCAGCACGACCACCCGGCCGACCCGAATACCCGAGAGCTCGGCCGCGTGCCGGTTGGCACCCACGGCCAGGAGCTGCCGGCCCACCACCATCCGGTTGAAGAGCAGCCAGACGCCGATGATCGCCGCCACCGGCACCGCCAGCATGTAGGGCACTCCGCCGATCCGCGCCGCCCCGAACGCCTTCACCGCCTCGGGAATGCCATAGAACGGCTGCGCCTCGGTGATCCCGACATTGATGCCCTTGAAGATCGACAGCGTGGCGAGCGTGATGATGAAGGCGCTGATCCCGGAGACATGGGTCACCACCCCGTTGAACACGCCACAAAGAGCACCCAGCATGAGCCCGAGCAGGATCGCCAAGGGGATCGGCAGGCCCCAGACCTCCATCACCCCGGCAAAGGTGATCGCCACCAGCCCGCCGATGGCCCCGACCGACAGGTTCATCTGACCGATGGCAATGATCACCATCTGGGCCAAGGCCACCAGCACCCAGAGCGAGAAGCTCAAGAGCAGGACGTAGACATTGTAGGTCGAGAGAAACGCCGGCTGCAGGAAGCCGAGGAAAGCCGCGGCGAGCACGGCCACCACCAGGAGCCCGAGCCAGTCCGCCGCCGCCAGGGCGCGCAAGCTCGCCATCATCGCAGCCACGCGCTCATCGGCTGCGGCGCCGCTCGGCGACGATACCGCGCAGCCGGTCGAGCAGCACCGCCGCGAGCAGGATGATGCCCAAGAACATCTGTACCCAGAACTCACCGACCTGGAGCTGCAAAAGGCCGTTGGTGATGATCGTGACCATGGCGGCCCCAAGAGCGGTGCCCACGACCGAGACCACCCCGCCGGTCAAAAGCGTGCCGCCGAGCACCGGTGCGAGGAAGGCCGGCAGCAGCCAGCTCATGCCGATGTGCCCCGCCATCGACGGCAGGGCCGCCCCGTTCCTGGCCGCCAGCATCAGCCCGGCCAGGGCCGCGAGCCCGCCCGACATCGCATGGGCCACGACAATCGTCCGCTCGACCCGAATGCCCGAGAGCCGGGCCGCCTCGAGATTGGCACCCGCCGCCAGGATTTCCCGGCCGAGGCTGGTGCACTTGAAGAAGAGCCAGAGCCCGACCCCGACCAGGAGGGCCAAAGGCAGCATGCCCGAGACGAAGCCCCAGTAGCGCAGCCGGCCGAGATCGACGAAGGAAGCGGGCAGCGCATTGAACGCCTCGGCCTTGGTCAGCACGATCATCGCACCGAAGAAGATGCTCATGGTCGCCAGCGTGACGATGAAGCTGTGCACCCCGATCCGCACGGTCAGCTGGCCGTTGACCCAGCCGAGGAATGCGCCGAAGGCGATCGCGATCACCATCGCCGGGATCACCGGGATCCCCTGCACCTGCATCGCCCAGCCGCCGAGCATGACGGCGGCGACCCCGATCGAGCCGACCGCGAGGTTGAGCCCGCCGGTGACGAGGACGACCATCATCGAAAAGCCGATGACCATGTCGATCCCCATCACCCGGGTCAAGGACGCGAGGTTGAAGGGCGAGGTGAAGCCCGGATTGACCGTGGCGAAGACCGCGACCAGGACGACGATCAGAAGGGCGAGGCCCAGCTCGTTGGACGCGACGAGGGCCTTGAGCTCCGCGCCCAAGGCCCCCCGCCCGGGCACCCCGCCCGGCCTGGAGACAGCCACCCGAAACGCCGGTGCGGCTCAGTTGCAGGTCAGATAGGCGTCCTTGAAGGTGGCCATGATCTCGTCGGTCACCGCGACCATCGCCGCCTGGTAGTCGTCGACCTCTGCGGCATCGACGAAGGCCGTGCCACTGTCGATGAAGCGACCGGTCTGCGCGGTCTGCAGCCAGGGGGCATCGTCCTTGACCGTGCAGCCCTGGCGGATCAGGTCCATGGCATAGGAGCCGATATAGCCCTGCCCGTAGGGGTTCTGCAGCATCGTGCCGTGGACGAAGCCGTCCTCGATCGCCTGCAAGACCACCTCGTCATGGTCGATGCCGACCATCCTGATCCGCTTGTCACCGAGATTGCGCAAAGACGTCGCCGCGACCACCGCCGGCACCCACGCCGTCGTCACGATCCCATCGACCTCGCCACCGCGGGCGGCGAGGAACGCGTTGATCTTCTCGTCCGCGGGCTCGGGCGCATCGATGTCGGCGATCACCTGGATGACCTCGACCGCACCATTGGTCTCGTCGGCCGCCTGCTGCACGGCATCGATGCGGAGCTGGGTATTGGGATCGACGAGAAAGCCCGTGAAATGCGCGATCTTGCCCGAGCCACCCAGGGCCCCGATCAGCTCCTTGGTGCCGAGATAGGCCGAGCGCGCCACGTCCGTGCCGAGGCAGAAGCTCGCGGCCGAGGGATCGACCGTGCAGCCGGCCAAGGCCGCCGACGGCACGCCGAAGTCGGCCAGCTCCTGCAGCGTGGAATTGGTGCCCACCGCATCGCCCGGGAAGACCAGCATGGCGTTGAAGCCCTGCGCCACCAGGCTCTCGATCATCTCGTTCTGCTTGCTCAGTTCCCAGGCCGAGGGGACCCGATACTCGGCCTCGATGCCGAAATCGGCCGCCGCCGCGGCGGCTGCGTCCTCCCAGGCGGCGAAATAGGGATGCGGCCCGCCCGGCACCAGTGCTACCCGCGTGTCACTGGCAAGGGCTGCCCCGTCCGCCAACCCGATCACCGCGGCAAGCGGCAAAACCCAACGTTGCGCCATCGCTAGCACTCCCTGTTTATGTGGCTGTCCGACCAGCGCTCTATGGCCGAAGGTTCCCTGCCTGACAACAGGCCTCGACACCCGACCGCCCGAGTGTCACCCATCTCTTCGCACACCTATAACGCTTGTCTCCGGTCCGTGCGGCCTCCCCGTGGGCGCCGCCGCTATTGGCCCTCGCCAGCCATCCCCTCGACGGGGTCGGCCGTTGTGCTCGCCCCTGTCAGGGTGCGACTTCGGGCGTTGGAGGAAGACGTCTGCCCGCTCCCCTGACCCGGCGCGGCCCTGGCACCTGCCGAATGACACTCTCGTCTGGACAGCCTTCGCGATCTGCCTCGCCGTTGCCGTCGTGGCGGGGCGCCTCGTCGTCGGCGGCATCGCGAGCCCGGCCGATCGACTGCCATCTCTTCCCGCACGATCATTTCTCGATGCCGTGGTCCTGCCGGGATGTCGAGAGCAGCGATGGGCACGCCATCGCCGCGTACTACTATCGGACCGAGACGGTCTGCCTCGCTTGGACGGACGGCGCCCTCGAGCGCCGAGTCGTGAGCCGGACCGCTAAGGAACCATTTTGGGTGACGGGCGATGCCGGAGAACAATGAAGCTGCCGCACAGGCTTCGCCCGGCGAAGGGGTCGCGGTCGTCTATGACGGCGACTGCCCCTTCTGCACCCGATACGTGACCATGCTCCGGCTCAAGGCCGTCGCCGGCGAGGTCGAGCTCGTCGACGCCCGCTCCGACCACCCCCTCGCCCGCTGGGCGCGGCGCCGCTTCGACCTCGACGACGGCATGGCCGTCCGCATCCACGGGGCCTGGCACACCGGCAGCGACGCGGTGCACGCCCTTGCCCTGCTCACCGGCCCGTCCAGCACGCTGAACCGCCTGCACTACGCCGTCTTCCGCCACCGCCGCAGCTCGGCGGCGATCTATCCCTTCCTCCGCGCCGGCCGCAACCTCGCCCTGCGGCTGATCGGCCGCCAGAAGATCGGCGAGGCCTTTCCAAAATGACCCCGGCCCGAAAGGACCCTGGCCACGCCTTGAATGCCGCAAGCGGCGGCCCGGATTGAAGCTCGCCCGCCGCCACCGCCCCGCAGCGCTCCTCGGCCCGCCTGCCGCCGCGAGCAGTCGCCCGGCCGCCGCACCGCCCAGGGCCGCGCGCGAAGGGCCGAGGCCATTTATCGGGTGGGGTCGAAGCCAGCCGGCGACGCCAGCATCGGCGCCAGCACGGGCACCAGTGCGTCGGCGATCGCCTTGTGGCCAGCCGGCGAGGGATGGCAGTCGTCCTCGCCGATCAGGTAGGTCGCCCAGTCGATCTCCGTCCGGCCGAAGGCGACGATGGCGAGCCTGTCGCCGAGCCGCCGCTCGAGTGCTGCGATCGCCGGCTCCGGTGCGATGCGATCGAAGCGGTTGCGCGGCAGGAACAGGACCACGGGCGCGATATTTCGGTTTTCCGCCTCGGCGACGAAGCGCTCGATCAGCGCTTCGAGCTCGGCACGAATCGATGGCTCGGCGTAGTAGTGCGCCAGCGTGCCCTGCGCGTCATCACCGATCGGCAGCCAGAATTGCGGCGAGGCCAGCCGGCGCGCCACCGCCAGGCTGTAGGGGAAGGCCGGCTCCGGCAGCGCCATGAAGTCCTCGGCGAAAGCGGCGGTCGCGAGCCCGGCCAGCTCGGCCAGCGGGCGTGGCTCGGGTCCGTTGGGGTTCGGCTGGATCACGCCCTCGGCCATGAAGGGCTTGAAGCCGAAGAGCAATCCTGTGGCAGGCCCGACCAGCGGCCGGTAGCGGGTCAGCATCCGCCGCACGTTCTCGTGCATGATGCCGAGCACGACGACCGCGACATCCGGATAGACGTCGGCGATCGCCTCGAACTTCAAGACCGCCTGCACCGGCCCGAAGCCGCCGACGCCATGATTGCGCACCGGTGTGTCGAAGTGGTTGGCGAGATGCCAGGCGAAGGTCTCGTCGTCGCTGACCTCGGCCCCCTGCGTGAACGAATCGCCAACGAGCAGCACCTCGGGGCCGGCCGCGACCTCGGGCATCAGGCGCGAGCGGTCCGGGTTCGTCGTGACCCGGGTCTCGCGCCCGAGGCAGTCCCTGGCGACCCAGGTTCTCGCGACCGGCCGATCCCAGCCGTGGACGGGATGACAGCGGCCATCCAAAAAGCGCGCGTAGTCGCTGCCCTCCAGGGCGAGCCGTGCCAGCACCTCGTCGCGATGCGAGAACCAGCCGTCGCGCAGCTGGACGAAGCCGACCGCGGCGATCTCCAGGGCAAGAATCGGCAGCGCGGCCAGCACGAGCCAGCCCACCAATCTCTGCATCGATCGCCTCGATCGTCGGGAGTATCCTCGCTTCGCCTAGCGGCTCGACCTCGAGCCGTCAATCCGCGGCTGACCCAACCGCGGCCGAAAGGCAAGAGCACGATCCGGTCCGCAGCGGCCCGCCCGCACTTCCGGACTGCTCGTTTATTCAATCACCTCTTGAGCAATCATGCTTCGCTTGGCTGCTTGCCGGATCATGAGAGGTCGTTGCTCCATTTTTACTA
>DAIRDJ010000016.1:0-43757 GCA_036796215.1 Geminicoccaceae bacterium | reverse complement strand
CGCTGATATGCAAGGCTGCGGATGCCGGGTACCGCATGGTCATCCTGCTGACCGGTATCCTGGAGAACGTGCGGCGACAGACCCAGGAACGGCTCGATGCGGCCTTTGTTGGGTTGGACAGTCGCGACTGGCTCGCGCCGGAGCGGGTGCAGAGAACGACCAGGGTTGGTGTGGGCCATTTGGACGGCCGTCGGTTCGGCATCGTGTTCACGTCGCGCGAGAGGGATTTCCGCAAGAACGCGGCCCAGGCGCTGAACATATCGCTGGCATCGGTGAGCGAGCCGGTGCTGGTGGTGACCAAGAAGAACAGGGCGGTGCTCCGACGGCTGGCCGACTGGCTGCGCAGCCGGAACGCGGGTGCCGACGGCCGGATCGATGTGCCGCTGCTGCTGATCGACGACGAGGCCGACAACGCCTCGATCAATACCCGGCAGGACGTTGCGGAAGCGACCGCGATCAACAAGGCAATACGCGACCTGCTGGCAGGCTTCACCCGATCGAGCTATGTCGGGTTCACCGCAACGCCGTTCGCCAACATCTTCATCGACCCGGCGTCGAGCGACGACATGCTGGGCGACGATCTCTTTCCGCGCGACTTCATCCACGTGCTGGAGCCGCCGACGAATTATGTCGGCATGACGAAGCTGTTCCCCGTCATCGAGCCCGACGGCTCTGCCGATGACGAGCCTTCGGGCGTGCTCCGCAGCATCGACGACGAAGACCTTTGGCTTCCGGCCGGGCACAAGAAAGACACCGAGGTCGGTGAGTTGCCATCCTCGCTCCTGACTGCCATTGGCTGCTTCCTCTTGGCGACGGCGGTGCGCGACCTGCGCGCTCGGGACAGCGTCGAAGGGCGGGGCGGGGGCATTCACCGCTCGATGCTGGTCAACGTCTCTCGCTTCACCGATGTGCAGAACAAGGTCGCAGGGCTCATCGGCGCACGGCTCGACGAGTTGCGCCGGGCAGTACGGTTGTATGGCAAGCTCGGGCCGTCTCTCGCGGCGGCGCAGAGTCGCGAGATCGCGAAGCTGGAGCAGGTGTTCTCACGCGAGTTCGGCCGCTCTGGGTTCGCGTGGTCGGAGGTGCTGGACGCGATGCACGAGGCGATCTCGCCGATGGTGGTCCGCGCGGTCAACCAGAGCACAGGTGCCGCGAGCCTGGACTACGGGCAGGTTCCCGAGCCGCCAGGGCTTCGGGTCATCGCCGTCGGCGGCAACAGCCTGTCGCGCGGGCTGACGCTCGAAGGACTATCGACCAGCTACTTCCTGCGGAACGCCAAGGCGTACGACACGCTTTTGCAGATGGGCCGGTGGTTCGGCTACCGTGACGGCTACAGCGATCTGTGCCGGCTGTGGCTTACGCCCGCGGCGGAAGGGTGGTACCGGCACGTCACCGAGGCGACGACGGAGCTAAAGGGCGACTTCCTGCGGATGAAGCGGCGGGGTGCCACACCGCGTGAGTTCGGCCTCAGGGTCAGGACGCACCCGGACACGCTTCTGATCACCGCGCGCAACAAGATGGCGAGCGGGATGGATGTCGTCGGCACCCGCGACATCTCGCTGATGGGGCGGGGGGTGGAGACGGCGACGCTGCCGGCGGGGCCGCGGCGACACGTCGAGAACCTGGACCTCGTCGACGGCCTGCTCGGCCGATTGGCTGGGCTCGGCGTGGCGAGTGAGCGGTCGCCGTTCGCGAACGCTCTTCGCTGGCAGGGCGTTCCTGCTGGTGTGGTCGCGGATTTTTTGGACGGTTTCCGCGTGCATCCGTCGAACCACGATTTTCAAGGGGACAGCATCGCCGAGTGGTTGCGCGCCGAGATGGAGCAGGGGAATTCGGCGATTGCTTCGTGGACGGTTGCCGTCCCGTCGCCGACCGCCGGCGCAGTCGTTCCTCTCGTTTCCGTGCCCGAGCTGGAAGTTCGCGCAGGCGAGCGAAGAATTCACATCAGGGAGGAACCGCCGGCCATTCAGGTTTCTGCCAGGAGCGCCGCCGTGGGCGGGAGGAGGGACGTTCGGCACGGGCTTTCGGTCGATGCCGTTCGGCTGATCGATGCGGAGAAGGACGACGCTGCCGCCGCCGACTACCGTCAGGCGCTCACTGGGCCGCTTCTCCTGATCTACCTTCTTCAGGGCCGGGAGGGCGGCAGGGGCACACCACTCTATCGGGACGGGCTGATCCTGCCGGCGCTCGGTCTGCACTTCCCGGGGACACCGGAGACAGCCGGTGGCGGCGGACGGCCGATCCGCTACCGGCTGAATCGCGTCGCCCAGCAGCAGCTCTTCGAGTTCGACGACGAGCCGGCGGCCGATGACGACGACGATTGAGGAGCTCTGGCAGGATCTGCGAGGGGCGGTTGGCGAGTCCGTCTATAGGCGCGTGTCCGCGGACCATCCGCTGGAGCTCTACGCTGTGGTAGCGCAGCCCGGACGGGTCGGGTTGATGGTGCTCGGGCCGGTCGAACCTCCGCGGCCGCGACAGCTGCGTACCGTGACGATCGAGCGCGGACGACGCCCGGACGGACGATGGTCGCTGCAAGTCGTGCTGGAGCGGCCCGAGCTTCAGGCCGAGTTCACGGCACTTTGTCGTGACATCGTGGCCTGCACGCGGAGCGATGTCTCGGCCGAGGGTGCCGCAGCCGCCGTGCTGAAGCGGATCGAGCGCTGGCGGACCCTTCTGGAGGGCGGCAGGGTCATCCTCGACACTGCTGCACAGCGCGGCCTCGCTGCGGAGCTCGTTGTGCTGGAGCGCGAGGTGATGCCGGCCTTGCCCGCCTTCGATGCGGTGTGCGCCTGGACCGGACCGGATGGCACGCCACAGGATTTCACCCTGCCCGGCGGGCTGCGGCTGGAGGTCAAGGCAGTCCGACCGGCGGCGCGCACGGCCAGGATCAACGGCCTGGACCAGCTCGATCCCGGCCCGGACGCGCTCGACTTCGTCGTCGTGAGGCTGGCGGACACATCGGCTGGTGCGCCGGATTCCTTCAGCCTCGCAGACCAGATCGCTCGACTGCGCGACGTGCTCGCCGCGGAGCCGGCGGCGCTCGGCGAGCTGGAAAGCAGGCTCGGCGCGCTCGGCTGGCAGGACGACCCGGGCGTGCCCTTGTCGCACCTGCGGATAGTGGCGATCGATCGGCACCCTGTTGGCGAAACCTTCCCCCGACTGACGCGGTCTACAGTGCCGGCAGGTGTCGAAGACGCTGACTATGTGATCGCGCTCCCTAGCGTGAGTGGGCCGAGCTTGGCGGAAGACGTGCCATGACTGAGGACGAGTTTCGCGCCGACCTTCTGGCGGCTGCGGCGTCGCGGGCCGAGGTATCGGGTTGCGGCCTGCGCGAGGGCTTCGTCGACGAGGCGGCCGAGCGGCTGCGCGAAGCGGGTGAGATTCCCGACTTTGAGAGCTGTCCCGAGGCACTGGTCGGCCACCGGGGTCGCCGGCTGGAGATCGATGCCTTCGGCTTTGACGAAGCAGACGACTCGCTGCATTTGATCGTCGCCATCCAGGGTGGCAGCGACAGCATGGCTTCCGCCCTGACGCCGAGTGAGGCCAGGGAGACAGGCTTCAACAGGCTGCTCGGATTGTTCGAGCAGGCGCGGACCGGCTGGCTGACCGGCAATATCGAGGAGAGTCGGCCGCTTTGGCAGCTGGCGCGACGAATTCGTGAGGGTGGCCGACCGGCAGCGCTGCGGCTCCATGTGCTGAGTGACCGACCGCGAAGTGGCAAGTCGCGAGAGATACGCGGCGAGACGTCGGTCGAGGGCATACCGGTCAGCTTGCAGATTTGGGACTTGTCGCGCCTAAAGCGAATTCACGATTCGCGTGCGGCTCGCGACGATCTGGTGGTAGACTTTACGGCAATGCCCGGCGGAGGCTTGCAGGTACTGCGAGCGGCGGCGGATGGTGCAGGGTATGACGGTTATCTGGCGGCCATTCCGGCGTGGTTGCTCGCGGACATCTACATCGAACACGGCAGCCGGCTCCTTGAGGGCAACGTGCGCACCTTTCTTGGACGGCGCGGCAACGTCAACAAGGGCATCGCCCAGACACTGGCCAAGGAACCGACACGGTTCTTTGCCTACAACAATGGCATCGCGGCCACCGCAGCAGAAATCGCGATCGAGCGGCGAGGGGACGGAGCGCTGGTTCTCACTAGCGCCAAGGATTTGCAGATCGTGAACGGGGCACAGACAACGGCGTCACTGGGAACCGCCCGCCGAGAAAAGACGGCCGCCCTGGATGGCGTTTTCGTGCCGATGAAGCTGTCCGTGGTCGAGCCCGAGCTCGGCGCCACAATGGTGCCGCTGATCTCACGCTACGCGAACAGCCAGAACGCTGTGCGGGCGAGCGATTTCTTCGCCAATCACCCGTTCCACCGGCAAATCGAACAGATCTCGCGTCGCCTGCTGGCGCCAGCGATCGGCTCATCGCAGGTCCAGACGCATTGGTACTACGAGCGCGCACGAGGCCAGCACCTGAACGATCAGGCCGGTCTGAGCGCCGCCAGGAAGCAGCAGTTCCTGCGGATCAACCCGAAGCAGCAGGTGATCACCAAGACCGACCTCGCCAAGATCGAGCAGGCGTTCGAGCAGGTGCCCGATGTCGTATGCAAGGGTGCGGAGAAGAGCTTCGTTGCCTTCGCAGAGCGAATTGCCGCTGAATGGAAGGACGAGAGCAAACGTGCGCTCTACGGCGACGACTGGTTCAGGGACGCCGTTGCCCGCGTCATCCTGTTTCGGACGACCGAGCAGATCGTCTCCAGGGCTACCTGGTACGAAGGGGGCTATCGGGCGCAGATCGTCGCGTATGCGGTTGCAAGGCTGGCGACGCTCGCAGCCGAACTGTCAGATGGAGGGCGGTTGGATTTCGCGCGGGTCTGGGCACTCCAGGCCGTGCCTGAGCCCCTCGTCCGTCAACTCGATGCCATTGCCGAGGTCATGGTAAATGTGCTGCGCGACCCGCCGCAGGCTGGGCAGAACATCTCGGAGTGGGCGAAGCAGCAGGCGTGCCGCAAGCGGGCGCTGGAGACGCCGGTGGACTTGGTAGCCCGCTTTGACGACTTCGTCGTGGCAAGGGACGAGGTCCGCGCGGCGACTCGGGAGCGACGCGAGGAAGGCAGGATCGACGATGGCCTGGCGCGGGTGACGGAGGTCATCGAACTCGGTGCCCCGTTCTGGCAGGCGGTTGAGCGTTTCGCACTGGGCAAGGGGCTTGTCACCGCCGATGACCAGAAGGCACTTCGCCCAGCTCGCAATGTTCCGCGAATGGTGCCGGAGCCTTGGCAGGCGGCCCAGCTCATCGAGCTGCTTCAGCGGTGCCGCGAGCGTGGGTTTGAAAACTGACGGACTTGCGAGCTGTTGAGAAACTCGGGTCCAGAAATTCGGGTCCACGAGACTCTTTTGACCCTTGCCAGCTTGTGCAACGCTGTGGCCATGGCAAAGCTCGGACGCGCGATCGTCCCGGACGTGCCGCATCACGTCACCCAACGCGGCAATCGGCGCCAGTCGGTCTTCTTCGGTGACGACGACTACCGGCTCTATGTCGAGTTGCTGGGCGAGCATTGCCGCACCCCGGGGGTTACCGTCTGGGCTTGGTTCCTGATGCCCAACCATGCCCATCTGATCTTCGTGCCGCCATCCGCCGAGGCGATGACCACGGCCATCGCCGACACCCATCGCCGCTACAGCTTCGTCATCAACCGGCGCCAGGGGTGGCGCGGCAATATCTGGCAAGGGCGCTTGGGCTCCTGCGCCATGGACGAGCCGCAGGCACTCTCGGCCACGGCACTACGTCGAACGCAATCCGGACCGGGCGCGACTGGTGCGCAGGCCGGAGGACTGGCCCTGGTCCAGCGCCCGCGCGCATTTCGGCATCGCCCACGACACCCTCGTCCAGCCGCGCGTCCTTGACGCTCTGATCCCGGACTGGCGCCGCTTCCTCGACGACGATCCGCCGAGCCGGCAGTTCGACGTGCTCCGCGCGCACGTCCGTACCGGCCGACCGCTCGGCACACCTGCCTTCGTCGCCGACCTCGAACGGCAGGTGGGCCGCCAGCGGGCGCCAGCCAAGCGCGGGCGCAAGCGCAGGGAGACGATGGGGCCGGCCAGTGGTCAAATGAGTCTCGTGGACCCGGAATTCCTCTCGCAGTGGTCAAATGAGTCTCGTGGACCCGGAATTCCTCTCGGTGGACCCGGAATTCCTCTCGGTGGACCCGGAATTCCTCAGCGCGAAATCGTGGGCGGACTTTCGACCGGCGGGGTGAAGGGCGGCTAGAGCAGCGAGGCTAGTCGGTCGCGCAGGCGGGTGGTTGCCGCCTCGCCCAGGGCTGGGGCGGGGGGGCGACAGCTGCCGCAGGGCACACCGATGACGGCGAGGGCGGCCTTGAGCGCCGGGAAGACGCCCGCCTCGACCAGGGCCCCGATACCGGTGTTGATCTCGGCCTGAAGCTGCCGGGCCTTGGTCAGGTCGCCCGTGGCGACGGCGTCGCGCAAGGCCACGATGCGGCGGCCGAAGAGGTTGTAGGTGCTCCCGACACCGCCATCGGCGCCGGCGGCCAGCGCCGGCAGGAGGAGCTCGTCCGAGCCGAAGAGCACGAGCTTCTCGGGCAGCCGGGCCTTGGCCGCCAGCACGAGGCCGATATCGTCCGAGCTCAGCTTCATGCCGACGATGCCGGGAAGTGAAAAAAGGTCGAGCAGCTCGGCGTGGGGCAGGGCGACGCCGGTGAGCGACGGGATGTGGTAGAGGAAGACCGGGATCGGGCTCGCTGCGATCAAGGCCTCGAAGAAGATCCTGCGATCGGCGGCCGAGAAGGGCGAGTAGAAGGGTGGGGTCGAGGCCACCGCCGCGTAGCCGAGATCGGCCGCGGTCCGGGTCAGCGACAGCGCGTCTTCCATCCGCATGGCGCCGACATGGGCGATGCAGCGGGCCGTGCCGCCGACCGCCGCCACCACGTCGGCGAGTTGCGCCTCGCGTTCGGCCAGCGTCAGCCCGTGGACCTCTGCCGTGCTGCCGCCGACGAAGACGCCGTCGAGGCCGAGCCCGACCGCGTGGCGCGCGAGCGCCGCCTGGGCTCGGCCGTCATAGGCGAAATCCTGGGCGAAGGCGGTCGGCAGGGCGGCGTAGAGCCCGGCGAGGTCGGTCATTCAGGGTGGTCCTCGTTGGGGAAAGCTCAGGCGGGCAGGCAGGCGGGGCCGAGCGGTTCCATGGTCTTGTAGGTCAGCACGAATTCCCGGTGGCCGAGCGCCTCTGATTTGGTCGGCTCGCCCCTGGCCGTGCGCTCGACCAGGGCCAGGATCTCGTGGCCGAGCTCGTCGAGCGTGCCTCTGCCCTCGAGCATCCGCCCGGCATCGACGTCCATGTCGTCCTCGAGCCGGCGAAAGGTCTCGGGGTTGGCGCAGATCTTGATCACGGGTGCGATCGCCGAGCCGACGACCGAGCCGCGGCCGGTCGAGAAGAGCGTGAGATGCGCACCACAGGCCATCATCTCGGTGATCTCGGCATTGTCGTTGATGTTGGGAAAGCCGAAGCGCACCGGGCCGTCGCCGATCATGTCCATGAGATAGAGGCCGCCGCGCGTCGGCTTCACCGCGGGCTTGAGCATGCCGACAATCGGCCGCGTCCCGCTCTTGCTGTAGGCGCCGATCGACTTCTCCTCGATCGTGCTGAGGCCACCCGAGATGTTGCCGCCGCCGAAGCTCGACTGGTCGAGCAGGCCGTAGACCTTCTTGCTTTTTGCCATGGCGGCCAGGATCTCCCGGCCCAGATCGGCCGTCACGGCACGGGCGGCCATGTGCGCCTCGCAGCCGAAGAGCTCGCCCAGCTCCTCGAAGATCACGGCGGCACCGTGGTCGACCAGAAGGTCCGCGGCCCGGCCGATGGCGGGGTTGGCGGTGAGGCCGCTGGTCCCGTCCGAGCCGCCGCAGATGGTGCCGACGACGAGTTCGTCGAGACCCATCGGCACGCGCGGTGTGGCTTCGAGCGCCTGAAGTTGCCCCGCCACCCAGGCACGGCCGGCCGCGACCGTGGCCCGCGTCCCACCAGTCCGCTGGATGACCAGCAGCTCGACCGACCGACCGCTCGCCCTGATGGTCTGCATCAGATGCTGGCGGTTGAACTGCTCGCACCCCAGCGAGACCAGGAGGACGGCGCCGACATTCGGATGGGTGGCGAGCGCGTCCATCATGTCCTGGGCGTAGCCGTTCGGGTAGCAGCCGCTAAAGCCGACGAGGTGGACGGCCTGGTCCTCGAACGGCACGGTGACGGCGCGGGCCACGTGGTGCGCGCACTCGACGAGATAAGTGACCAGCACGACGTTGCGGATCCCCTTGCCACCATCGGCGCGGGCGTAGGCCATGATCGGCGATGTGGTCATGCGTCACCCTCGAAGAAATCGTCGGCGTTGACGATGTAGTCGCTTTTGATGTTGTGCACGTGGACGTGCTCGCCCTCGGCCACGGCGCGCGTCGTGCTGCCGATCGGCACCCCGAACTTCCGCACCGTCTGGCCGGCGTCGAGATCGCCGATCGCGAGCTTGTGGGCGAACGGGATGGCGTCCCGGACGGTGATGGTGCTGTCGCCGACTTGCACCACCTCGCCAGGGTCGAGCTTGCGCAGGGCCACGACCACGTTGTCGTCGGAGGCGAGCTGGAGATGGCTGGCGGTCACGTCGGTCAGCCCTTCGCCCTGATGCTGGCGAGCAGCGAGGCGGCACCAGCGGCGAGCCAGGGCTGCAGGAAGGCCGCGATGAAGCGGACACCCATGGCCGTATAGCGCTCGGCGTTGCGGTTGCCGACGAGGGTCGTGCCGGCGGTGCGGCCGGCAGCGACGATGCGCAGAAGCGTCGCCTCGCGCACCCGCTGGACGTCGGCATGCTCGGGTTCGCCGATCAGGCCCATCGAGGCGGCGAGATCGGAAGGCGCCACGAAGAAAACGTCGATGTGGTCGACGGCGAGAATCGCATCGAGATTCTCGACCGCCTCGATGTCCTCGATGAGTGCGATCAAGAGCGTTTGGTCGTTGGCGACCTTCAGATAGTCCGGGACGCCGTAGCCCTGCCGGCTGGTGAACAGGCCGCGCTTGCCCAAAGGCGCGAACTTGGCGGCCTCGACGAAGGCCCTGGCGTCCGCCGCGGTATCGACATGCGGCACGCAGATGCCTTGCGCCCCGAGGTCGAGCATCCGGTAGATGTTGCCGTAGTCGAGGCTGTTGACCCGGACGATCGAGGTCATGCCCCAGAGGTCACAGGCCCGGGTGAGATCGCCCACGCGGCCGTGGTCGACGGGGCCATGCTCGGCCTCGAGCCAGACCGCATCGAGGCCCAGGGGACCGACGAGATCGATCAGATCGGGGTTGTCCAGCCCGCCGATCGAGACGACCGTCTCGCCTGCCGCGATTCTTTTCTTCACCCGGTTCGGGCGGATCGCTGCCATTCTGGCCTCCCTCGGCGCCGGCGGGCTTTTTTTGCCGCCGGCTGCTTGTCGCCCCCTTGCTAGCGCCTGCGGCGATCCGACGCCACGCTCAATTGACAAAGGGGACGCTCGCCGAGAATACTGCCTGCACAAATTGTCCGCAAATCGACCTCCGGGCTCCGGCGGTCGACAACCAACGGGGAGGCAACAAGATGCGGACCATGGGACGGCTGTCGCTGGTGCTGGGTACCGCGGCGGCGCTGCTGCTGGCAGGGCCCTCGCACCAGGCCATGGCGCAGAGCGCCTTGGCGGAATCCGGGCTGATCGGCGACCTCGAAGGCATCACCATCATCGAGGATCAGGCACAGTGGCCGACCTCGTTCAACGAGGCGCCGGACCTGGCGGCACGGGTCGCAGCCGGCGAGCTGCCGCCGGTCGAGGAGCGGCTACCCAAGGACCTCATGGTGATCGAGGCCGTGGACGGCATCGGCCGCTACGGCGGCACCTGGCGGCGCGGCTTCACCGGCCCCGGCGACAACGAGAACGGCAACCGGATCATGGCCTCCGACCGGCCGATCCTGGTCGACCACACGGGTGCCGTGCCCAGGCCCTCGCTCGCCAAGGGCTGGGAGCAGAGTGCCGACGGCAAGCGCTTCACGCTCTATCTGCGCGAGGGGCTGCGCTGGTCCGACGGCGAGCCCTTCACCGCCGCCGACTTCGTCTTCTGGTTCGAGGAGATCTACGGCAACCCCGACATCGTGCCGACGCCGATCCCCGACATGACCCCGGACGGCAAGCCCGGGCGGATCGTCGAGGTCTCGGACTACGAGGTCGCCTTCGAGTTCGACGTGCCCTTCTTCCTCTTCGAGGAGCTGATGATGGGCGACACGCTGATCGGCGGCGGCCAGGCGGTGCGGCAGTCCGACAAGCGCAGCCACGGCGCCTATGCGCCCGGCCACTACCTGGCCCAGTTCCTCCCCGGCGGCGGCAAGTCGGTCGAGGAGCTCGACGCCGAGGCCCGGGCAGAGGGCTTCGACAACTGGGTGGCGCGGCTGCACTTCAAGAAGGACTGGTCACTCAACCCCGAGCTCCCGGTCCTCGGCCCCTGGCGCACCGTGCAGCCGATCAACAACCCGAACTGGGTGATGGAGCGCAACCCCTACTACTGGGCGGTCGACACCGAGGGCAACCAGCTCCCCTATATCGACGGCGTGGTCATGGGTATCGTCGAAAACCTGGAGGTCCTCAACCTGCGCGCCATTGCCGGCGACTACGACCTGCAGGAGCGCCATGTCGATCTCGGCAAGCTGCCGGTGATCCTCGAGAACCAGGAAGCCGGCGACTACACCGTCCATCTCGACCTCGCCTTCAACGGCTCGGACGCGATCTACCAGTTCAACCAGAGCTACGACGCCGATCCCGAGATCGCGAAGTGGCTGACCAATGCCGACTTCCGTCGCGCCCTCTCGCTCGCCATCGACCGCGAGCAGCTGAACGAGACCTTCTGGCTCGGGGTCGCCACCCCTGGCTCACCGGCCCCCGGCGAGAGCCTGCCCTACTTCCCGGGCGACGGCTGGCGCGAGAAGTGGTCGACCTTCGATCCCGAGAAGGCCAACGCCATGCTCGATGCGATCGGCCTCACCGAGAAGGATAGCGAGGGCTACCGCGTGCGCACCGACGATGGCCAGCGGCTCCGGCTCGAGGTCCAGGCGGTGCAGGCCTTCCTGCCCTGGCCCCGGATCAGCGAGATGGTCGCCGACCAGTGGCGCCAGGTCGGGATCCAGGCCGACGTGAAGGACACCGAGCGCTCGCTCGCCTTCACCCGCACCGCCGCCAACGAGCACCAGATCATGGTCTGGAACAACGGCGGCACGGAGCTCCTCTACCTCTTCCCGCGCCACGCTATCCCGGTCGACCCGACCGAGGCGTTCATGGGGCCGGAATTCGCCAAGTGGTATGCCTCGGGCGGTGCCCAGGGCCGGGCACCCGAGGACCCCAACCTGGCCGAGATCCTCGATCTCTTCAGGAGTGCGGCGGGCCAGGAGAGCGAGGAGCGGATCGAGACGGCCAAGAAGATCTGGGAGATCCTGATCGACCAGCAGTACGGCATCGGCACGGTGGGCCAGTCGCCGGCGCTGATGGGGGTGCGGCTCGTCTCCAACAAGCTCGGCAACATCCCGTCGCGCAACTGCATCGCCCAGCACTGCCGCACGCCGGGCGGGGCCCACCCCGAGACCTGGTACTTCAAGGAGTGACACGAGCCGGCCTCGTCGACACCGGGTCGGCCCTCGAGCTGCCTCCCTCCCCGGCTCCCTTCCCGGGTGGGGGGAGGGAGTGCGGCGGGGGTCGCCGCCCGTGATCAGCTATGTCGTGCGCCGGCTGGTCCTCGCACTCATCACCTGCTGGGCGATCTCGGTCATCTCGTTCGTCATCATCCAGTTGCCGCCCGGAGACTTCGTCAACAGCTACATCGCCAACCTCTCGGCCTCGGGCTCGATGGTCAGCGCCGCCGAGGCGGACGCCATGCGCGAGCAGTACGGCCTCAACCGGCCGATCTGGGTGCAGTACGGCAAGTGGATGGCGCGCGTGCTGCAGGGCGATTTCGGCATGTCGATGGAGTGGGGCCGGCCGGTGCTCGAGGTGATCGGCGACCGGCTCTGGCTCACCATCGTCATCTCGATCGCCGCCATCCTTTTGACCTGGGGAATCGCCTTGCCGATCGGCATCTATTCGGCGGTCCGGCAGTACTCGATCGCCGACTACATCTTCACCTTCGTCGGCTTCGTCGGCCTCGCGGTGCCCAACTTCCTCCTGGCCCTGATCATCATGTATCTGGGCTTCAAGTTTTTCGGCATGAACATCGGCGGCCTGTTCTCGCCCGAGTACGAGCTGGCCCCCTGGTCATGGGGCAAGGTCTGGGACCTGGCCAAGCACCTGCCCCTGCCGGCCCTGATCCTGGCCTTGGCGGGCACCGCGCAGCTGATCCGGATCATGCGCGCCAACCTGCTCGACGAGCTGCGCCGGCCCTATGTCACGACGGCCAGGGCCCGCGGCCTGCAGGAGTGGAAGGTGATCATGAAGTACCCGGTTCGGGCCGCCCTCAACCCCTTTGCCAGCACCATCGGCTACCTCCTGCCCTTCGTCGTCTCGGGCAGCATCGTCGTCTCGCTCGTCCTCTCGCTGCCGACCGTGGGGCCGTTGTTGCTCCGGGCCCTGGTGGCACAGGACATGTTCCTCGCCGGTGCCATCGTGCTGCTGCTCGGCGTCTTGACCGTGATCGGCACGTTCCTCTCCGATCTCATGCTGATGTGGATCGACCCGCGGATACGCATGGGCCTGCACGGATGAGCACGCTCGCCCCAGTTGCGGCCCTGCCGCCGGCGACCACGGCCGCCGAGGAGAAGTTGGCGGTCGCCACCCAGCTCCAGCTGACCTGGTGGCGGTTTCGCCGGCACAAGGTGGCGGTCGCCAGCGGGGTGATCGTGATCTTCTTCTATCTCGTCGTCGTCTTCGCCGATTTCCTCGCCACCACCGATCCCTACGCGACCCTGGCAGCCCGGAGCTACATTCCGCCGCAGAGCATCACCTGGGTCGACGACGACGGCAGCTTTCGCCCGCACGTCTTCGCGCTGGAGGGCAAGCGGGACATGAAGACCTTCCGCCTGGTCTATGCGCCCAACCCGGAGGACAAGCGCTATCTGAAGCTCTTCGCCGAGGGCTATTCCTACCGCTTCCTCGGCCTTGTCGAGACCAACCGCCACCTGATCGGGCTCGATCGCGGGGCCGCCGAGGAGGCGCTCTTTCTCCTCGGTACCGACCAGCTCGGCCGGGATTTCTGGTCGCGCCTGATGCTCGCGACGCGCACGTCCTTGATGATCGGCCTCTTCGGCGTCGCCATCTCGCTCTTCCTCGGCGTGCTGCTCGGCGGCATCTCCGGCATGTATGGCGGCTGGATCGACACCGTCATCCAGCGGCTGATCGAGATCCTGCGCTCGATCCCGACGATTCCCTTGTGGATGGGGCTGGCCGCCGCCTTGCCGACCTCCTGGAGCGTGCTCCAGGTCTATCTGGCGATCACCGTCATCATCTCGCTGATCGGCTGGACCGAGCTCGCGCGGGTTGTCCGCGGCCGCTTCCTCTCGCTCCGCGAGGAGGATTTCGTCATGGCGGCCGAGCTCGCCGGGGCGTCGCGGATGCGGATCATTTTCCGCCACATGGTGCCCTCCTTCCTGTCGCACATCATCGCCGCGGTCAGCCTGGCCCTGCCGGCGATGATCATCAGCGAGACCACGCTCTCCTTCCTCGGCCTCGGCCTGCGCCCGCCGGCGATCAGCTGGGGCGTGCTCCTGCAGGACGCGCAGAACATCCAGGCGCTCGCCATCGCCCCCTGGCTATTGATGGCGGCCGTGCCGGTCATCGTCGTCATCCTCGCCTTCAACTTCCTGGGCGACGGGCTCCGGGACGCCGCGGACCCTTATGGCTGAGCCGATACTCTCGGTCCGCGACCTCAGGACCTGGTTCCACCAGGACGAGGGCGTGGTGCGCGCGGTCGAGGGCGTGTCCTTCGACCTCGAGCCCGGCCGCACGCTCGGCATCGTCGGCGAATCCGGCTGCGGCAAGAGTGTGACCGCGCGCTCGATCCTGCGCATCGTCGAGCAGCCGGGGCGGGTCGAGAGCGGGCAGATCCTGCTCCGCCAGACGGACGGCGAGGTCGTCGACCTGGTCACGCTGGACGGCCAGGGCCGGCGGATGCGGGCGATCCGCGGTGGCGAGATCGGCTACGTCTTCCAGGAGCCGATGAGCTCGCTCTCCGCCTTCCACACCATCGGCAACCAGCTGATCGAGGCGATCCGCCTGCATTCCGGCCTGTCGAAGCAGGCCGCCCGCGAGCGCGCCGCCGAGCTTCTGGCCCTGGTCGGCATCCCGAGACCCAAGGAGCGCGTCGACAGCTACTCGTTCGAGCTTTCCGGCGGCTTGCGGCAGCGCGTGATGATCGCGCTCGCCCTCGCCGCCGAGCCGCGCATCCTGATCGCCGACGAGCCGACGACGGCCCTCGACGTCACGACGCAGGCGCAGATCCTGGATCTCATGCGAAACCTGCAGGCCGAGCGCGATCTCGCCGTCATCCTGATCACCCACGACATGGGCGTGATCGCCGAGATGGCCGATGATGTCGTGGTCATGTATCTCGGCCGCGACGTCGAGCAGGGGCCGATCGACACGATCTTCCACGATCCCGCCCACCCCTACACCCGGGCCTTGCTGCAATCGATTCCGAGCGTGCTGGCAACCCCGCGCTCCAGGCTCAAGACCATCGAGGGCTCGATCCCGCACCCCTACAACCGCCCGGCGGGCTGTCCCTTCAATCCCCGCTGCGCCGACGCGATGGCCGGCATCTGCGACCAGCACCTGCCGGGCCCGACGGCCCTGGGCGCACGGCACAAGGTGAGCTGCCATCTCTTCGGCGATGCGGCGTCACCCGGCATCGAGCGTGGCGCCGCCCTGGAGCGGATCGCGTGACCGGCCAGACCATCCTCGAGGTCGAGGGCCTGAAGAAGTGGTTCCCGATCAAGCGCGGCCTGTTGCAGCGGGTCGTTGGCCACGTCCGGGCGGTCGACGACGTGACCTTCTCGATCGCCAAGGGCGAGACCTTGTCGCTGGTCGGCGAATCCGGCTGCGGCAAGACCACGACCTCGCGTTGCATCCTCAGGGCCTTGACCCCGTCCGCGGGCGCCATCCGCTTTCGCGGCGAGGACGGCCGGCAGGTCGACGTGGCGACGGTGCCGAAATCGGGCTTGCGGCCGCTCCGCCGGCAGATGCAGATGATCTTCCAGGACCCCTTCTCTTCCCTGAACCCCCGGATGACGATCACCGACATCATTGCCGAGCCGCTCCTCGTCAACGGCATGAAGGACCTCGAGCAGCGCCGCCGGCGGGTGCGCGAACTGCTCGACCTCGTGCAGCTGCCCGCGGCCTACATGAACCGCTTCCCGCACGCCTTCTCGGGCGGCCAGCGCCAGCGGATCGGCATCGCCCGCGCCTTGGCCCTCAACCCGGCGCTGATCGTCGCCGACGAGCCGGTCTCGGCCCTGGACGTCTCGGTCCAGGCGCAGGTCGTGAACCTCCTGCTCGACCTGCAGGACCGGCTCGGGCTCTCCTACCTCTTCGTCGCCCACGACCTCTCGGTCGTGAAGCACGTCAGCGACCGGGTGGCGGTGATGTATGTCGGCAAGATCGTCGAGCTGGCCCCCACGGCCCAGCTCTTCGCCCGGCCGCGCCACCCCTATACCGAGGCCCTGCTCTCGGCCGTGCCGGTGCCCGACCCCCGGCGGCGGAGCACTCGGATCATTCCCACGGGCGAGGTGGCGGACCCGGCGAGCCCGCCGCCCGGCTGTCACTTCCACCCCCGCTGCCGCCACGCGGTCGAGCGCTGCCGCGTCGAGGCGCCGGCGCTGCGCAATTTCGGCGGCGGCCACTTCGCCCGCTGCCATCTGGCCGAGGGACTGAGCCTCGGCGGTGTCGAGGCAGGCGAGCCGCCGCCGGTGCGGCCACGGGTCAACTGAGAGGGGGGAACGCTGCCATGGCGGCGCAAGCGTTGCGCGTCTTCTTCGAGCCCAGGATCGCGGATCACGATCAGGGCCTCTACGCCTTCGAGCGGACGGACCCGGGCATTGCCGCGGCGGCCGCGAGCGGTGACGAGGTCTGCCGGCGGTTCCGCGACGATGGCTATCTCATGGTGCGCGGCCTGCTGGCCGTGGACGAGGTGCTGGCCGCGCGGGCCGAGCTCGAGGCCATGGCGCTGGGCGACGACCCAGACTGCTGGGGCATCTGGTACGAGGGGGCGCTTCGCGACCACGTGCGCCTCGACCCGGCCCGCGACCGCGAGATCGACGGCAAGGTCGGTGGCGCCGGCTTTGTCCCGGGCCAGGAGGGCGAGGGGCTGCCCGACGTCGAGCCCGCCTTGCGCGCCCGCCATGTCCGCAAGTTCATGGGCTTCGTCCGCCGCCACCCGCCGCTCGGCCACCTCGCCCGGCATCCGGCCCTGATCACCCTGGTCGAGCGGCTGGTCGGGGACGCGCCGGAGCTTTTCCAGGACATGGCGCTGGTCAAGCCGGCCAGGGGGCGCGAGAAGCCCTGGCACCAGGACCACGCCTATTTCAACCTGGCCCTCGACACCCCGATCGTCGGCGTCTGGATCCCGATGGGCGAGGTGACGCCCGAGAACGGCTGCATGCACATGCTGGCCGGCGGCCACAAGGCGGGCCCGCGGCTGCACTTCAAGCGCCGTGATTGGCAGATCTGCGACACCGATGTCGAAACCAGGGGCCGGGTCGCCGTACCCATGCAGGCCGGCGACGTGCTCTTCTTCGACGGCAAGATCCCGCACGGCACGCCGATCAACAAGACCGACAGCTTCCGCTGGGCGGTCCAGTACCACTACCGCCCGCAGGCGGCACAGGCGATCGACGACGCCGCCCGGCTCGAGGCCTTCGGCAGCGAGGGCAGGGACGTCACCTGTTGAAGCGCGTCCTGATCGTCGAGTGCCAGCAGGAGGTCTCCTCCTTCAACCCGGTGCCGAGCCGCTACGAGGACTTCCAGATTCGCCGCGGCCGCCAGCTCTTCGACGACCGGCGCGGCACCGGCACCTATCTCGGCGGGGCGCTGGCGGTGCTGGAGGGGGAGCCGGACATCGAGCTCGTGCCGGTCTACGGCGCCTTCGCCTGCAGCGCCGGCGAACTCGCCGCCGAAGGCTACGCGCGGCTGCGCGACGAGTTGCTGGACGCCCTGGCCGAGGCCGCTGCAGGCGGTGTCGATGCGATGTACTGGGCGCTGCACGGTGCGATGGGGGCCGTGGGCGAGCTCGATCCCGAGGGCGATCTCCTGGAGCGCGCCCGCATACTCGTCGGTCCCGACGTGCCCTTCGTCATGTCGCTCGACCTGCACGGGATCCTAACCGCACGCATGGCGCGCCAGGCGCCCGGCATGGCGACGCTGCACACCTACCCGCATGTCGATCTCGCCGATACCGGGGCCCGGGCGGCGCGGTTGCTGCTCCAGGTGCTTCGCCACGGCGCGCGGCCGGTCGCGGCACGGCTCCGCCTGCCCATGCTGGTGCGCGGCGACGAGTGCATCACCCTGACCGGCATCTACGGCCGCTTCATCCGCCGGGCCGAGGCGATCGAGACGGAGCCCGGCGTCCTCGCCGCCACGCTGATGATCGGCAACCCCTTCACCGACGTGCCGGAGCTCTGCTGCCAGGCCGTGGTCGTCACCGACGGCGACCCCGACCTCGCCGAAGCGAAGGTCCGCGACCTCGCCGACGGCTTCTTCGACCACCGCGCCGACATCCAGGCGAGGCTGATCGGGCTCGAGGACGCGATCGCCCAGGCCAAGGGGCTCTCGGGCACCGTCATCTTCACCGACGCGGCCGATGCGACGAGCTCAGGGGCTACCGGCGACAGCAATCTCATCGTCAAGGGCCTGATCGAGCAGCGCTACCAGGGCCGCGTGCTTGCGCCCCTGACCGACGCACCGGCGGTCGAGGCGGCGTTCCGGCTCGGCGTCGGTGGCACCGGCCGCTTCGAGCTCGGCGGCAGCCTCGACCCACGCTTCGAGCCGATCGGGGTCGAGGCGCGGGTGGCCATGCTCTCGGACGGCCGCTACACGCTCGAGAGCTGGGGCACGCCCGAGTTCGGCGGCAACTGCGCGGTGCTCGAGGCCGGCAACCTCACGCTCGTCCTCTCCAGCCGGCCGGTGCAGCTCTTCGACCGCTCCCTCTTCCTCGCCCATGGCCGCGAGCCCAGCACCTTCGACCTCGTCGTCGTCAAGTCGCCGCACACCCAGCACCAGTTCTTCGAAGCCTACGCCGTCAAAAACTTCAATATCGACGTGCCAGGCTCGACCAGTGCCAACCTGCCCACGCTCGGGCACACCCGCTGTGCGCGGCCGATCTACCCGCTGGAACCCGAGACCGCGTTCAGCCCGTCGGTCGAGATCTATCGCTGAGCCGGCCGGAGCTCAGGCGGCCGGTGCCATGCCGCGTTTCTCGATGCGTGCCCTGGAATCGGTATCGCGGCCACGAAGGGCGCGGTAGGCTTCGCGCGGGGCGGTGTTGTCGCCGGCAACGTCGACGTGGTCCTTCAGGCGCCGGGCGAGGGCGGGCTCGAACGGGTCGCCCGGATGCTCGAACGCCCGAAAGCCGTCGGCGGCGTCCTGACCATTGCGGCCAAACTCGAGCAGGGCGCGCCGCGCGCCGGTTTCCGCGGCACGCTCGAGCAGCGTTTCGAAGTCGGTGGCCGGCAGAGCGATCAGCCCGTCTGGCTCCTGGTCCACGGCAGTATCCGGCGGCGATTGGTGAACGATCACAAGAGGCCATAGCGGGTGGCCAGCCAGTCCTCGATAGTGAAGGTCGTCTCGTCGTCGACGGTGCCGTCGTCGAGCAGGAACTCGCAGAGATGGCCGTGGAAATAGCCGTTCGTGGACAGTCCGGTCGGCCGGAGGAACTGCGTGGTGGCGATGGCAGTGCTGGAGAGGTTGTTGCTTTGCGAGGTGGTCTCCCACAGGCCGGCACGGTTCTGCCGCAGGCAGCAGCGGGCATACGGAGCCGAGGTGGTTCCGGCGGCGGTGCCCCCGGCAGCGGCCATCAGGAGCTGGGGGTTGGCGACGTCGCCGATCCGGATCTGCGACGCGAGCCAATGGATCCGGGCGCCTGCAGGGTCGCGAAAGCAGCATCCGACCTTGCTGCCATTGCTGGCCGGCGAACCCAGGAGAGCCGGGAACTGATCGAGTCCGGCCACGGCGTCATGGCCTGCGCCAAGTCGGCCTCCGGAGCGGTGTCCACGTGAACGGCCGAGCCGGCGAGGTCGGAGGGGATCAGGAGCGGGCGCGGGACGACGACCTTGCCGAGAACGTCGCCGGCACCGGGTGCTGCTCCGGCCACCATGCCGAAGTCGTAGACCGGAGCACCCGGCCCGATCCGAAAGAGGCCGTCCGGGCTGCCGTCGCCGGTCAGAAGGGCGCTCTCGCCAGGCTGGACCAGCATGGCGCAAACACCGCGCTCGAGGGTGATGGCGAAAGCGGTGTCGGTGTTGAGCAGCGCGAAGACGCGCCGGATCTGGGGGACGAGCATGCTCGCCGGGCCGGTCAGCGCGGACATCCTGCTCGTCAGCGTGGAGGTGCAGGCCCGACCGCCGAGCGCGCGCACGACGCGGCGGCAGCGGTGGCGGTCGCCGAGCCGGGGAATCGTCAAGCGAAAATCAGACCTCGGGGTATAGCTGCTGCAAGACGACGACGGTACAGCTGAAGTTCATGCCAGATCCTCGCCCGTGCGACCTCGCTTGGGGCGGCGGATCGGCGACAGGACAAGAACAGGCTGCTGACGACAGGGAGCAGATCCATGAAAATGCCACCGATGATCTCGGCATCGGTCATCGCCTTGCTGCTGCCGGCGGGCGCGATGGCGCAAGGCGACACGATCAAGCTCGGCATCCTCGTAGCACTCGAAGGGACCTTCGCGGCGGGCGGCGGCGACGGCGTGCGCAATGTCGAGCTTGCGCTCAAGCAGGCGGGCGGCACCGCCGGCGGCAAGACGATCGAGACGGTCGTCGCCCCCACCGACACCACGCCGGACACCACCATCCGCCAGGCGCGCCGGCTGATCGAGCAGGACGAGGTCGACATCATCATCGGCCCGCTCTCCGGCTCCGAAGGCATCGCGATGCGCGACTACGCCAAGACGATCCCCGACAAGACCGTGATCAACGGCATCTCGGGTGCCCTCGAGACCACCTGGGTCGACCCGGCCCCGAACTTCTTCCGCTTCAATCCCGACGGGGCGCAGTGGGGGGCCGGCCTCGGCACCTACGTGGTCGAGGAGAAGGGCTGGATGCGGGTGGCGACCGTGGCGGCCGACTATTCCTTCGGCTACACCAACTTCCTCGGCTTCGCGGTCGACTTCTGCCGCGCCGGCGGCGAGATCGTCGAGCGCTTCTGGGTACCGCTCGGCTCCTCGGACTTCGGCGGCGTGATCGCCTCGCTGCCCGACGACGTCGATGCGATTTATCTCGGCGTCGGCGGCACCGACGCGATCAACTTCCTCAACCAGTATACCCAGGCAGGTGCCGACACCAACCTGATCGGCGGCACGATCATGGCCGACCAGACAGTGCTGACCTCGCGCGGGCGGGCCAAGGACGCGCTGATCGGCACCCCCACCTCCGGTTGGATCGCCGAGGACAACCCCGATCCGGCCTGGCAAGAATACGTCGCCGCCTATCAGGAGGCCTTCCCCGAAGCCGAGCGCTTCCCGAGCCCGTCGCTGTTCGGCGCGGGCTACTACATCGCCACGCTCGCCGCGCTCGAGGCACTCGACCAGGTCGACGGCGACCTGAGCAACGGCCAGGCGGCGTTCAAGGAGGCGCTGGCCAACATGACGCTGGAAACCCCGCTCGGGCCGATCACCCTCAACGAGAACCGGCAAGCTACGGGCTCGATCGTCATCAATGAGGTGGTCGAGGACGGCGAGGGCGGGCTGAAGAACGAATTCAAGCGGCGCTTCGAGGGCGTCACCCAGACGCTCGGCATGACCACGGAGGAGTTCCGCGCCATGGGCCTGCCGTCGCGCGACACACCCGACTGCGCGGCGCTCGGCGGCGGCTGAAGCAGCGCTCCGGGGCCCGGCTGCGGCCGGGCCCCGGAGCGAACGTCCTGACAAGCGTGTCCCGGCCTGCGGCCGGGACGGCATTATCTTTCGGCCGGCCGATGTCACTGATCACCTACGTGACGCGCATCCATTTCGCCGACCGCATTCTCGAGGATGCGCTGGCCGAGGAGTTGGCGCGGTGCAACAGCAGGCGCCCGCTGATCGTCGCTGAGACCGACCACTGCGGCGACGCGGCGATCGAGCGGCTCTGGGATGCGCTGCCGTTCACGGCCCAGCCGGTGCGCTTCGCGGCGACCGGCACGCGGCTGGAAGCGGTTGACCTGCCTGCTGCCCAGGGCACCCATCGAGCTTCGGGCTGCGATGTCGTCATCGGCTTCGGTGGGGCACTCCCGCTCGATCTCGCACGGCTGCTCGGGGCCACGCTCGGCGCTGCGGTGATCACCGTGCCGACGGGGACCGAGAGCGTCGGCCTCGGGCCGCTCGGCGTGCCCTTCGGCCGCCGGCCGGTACGCGAGGGCCCGGTGGGCGAGGGCCCAGCGCGCGAGGGCCCAGTGCCCACGGCCATCCTTTGCGATGCGACACTCACCCTCGGTGCCGATGCCCGGACCACCGCAGAGGCCGGCATGGTGGCCCTGGTGCAGTGTCTCGAGGCCTATCTCGGCACGGCGTTCAACCCGCCCGCCGACGGCATTGCCCTCGAAGGGCTTCGCCGGGCGGCGCGGTATCTCGAGCCGGCCGTTGCCAACCGGGATGACCTCGTTGCACGGCGCGAGCTGCTGGCCGCAGCGCTCAATGCCGGCCTCGCCACGCAGAAAGGGCTGGGCGGCGTCGAGGCGATGGCGCGGGCACTCGCTGCCGAGGCGGAGCCGTTCATGCGCCGCGGCGCCTGTCACGCGGCACTGCTGCCGGAGGTCTTGGCCTTCAACGCCCCCGCGATCGCCGACCGCTTCGCGGCGATCGCCGCCGCCATGGATCTGCCCGTCGGCGCCGATCCGGTCGAGGCCCTCGTCGACCTCGCCCGGCGTCTCGGTCTGCCGGCGCGGCTCTCGGCACTCGGCGTCGCCGCCACGATGCTGGAGCCGGCGGCCCTGGGCGCTGCCGCCGACGTCGCCAACCGGAGCAATCCCCGCCACGCCACCGCCGAGGACTATCACACCATGATGCTTGCCGTCCTGTGATGGCTGCGAGGCGCAGCCGATGAATGTTTGCCGTCGCCGATTTCCCGTCTAGTCTTGCACCCAGAACGAGAATCGATGAAGCAGAGCGAAAGACATAATTTCGCGTCATTCGCTTCTGGGGGGGCGGAGGGTGAGCGAGCCATTGGCCGTCTTTCACGGCGCATTCGGCCGGGTGTGCGTCTATTCCATGGATCGGCGGATGGTGCCGCACGGGCACCGCGAGGGGCATCTGATCTTTCACGTGTCGGGGCCGCCCGGCCAGATGATCGTCGATCATGTCCCATGGCCGATCTCGCCGGGTCAGGCGGTGGCCATCAGTCCGTGGCAGGGGCACTACTACTGCCCGGCCGATACGACGCGGCCCACCGTGGTCCTCGTGCTCTATATCCGGCCCGCCTGGTTCCTGGAGGCGGCTCGTCGCGCTTTGGCCACGCTCTGCTTCGGCCGGATCGGCATCGAGGCCACCCATCATCTCGTCCGCCTGGTGGTCGGCACGGTGCAGACAATGCTCGACCCCGACCGGGACGACCCGCTGCTCGAGGACCGGCTCTGTGCCTTGTCCCAATCGGCCTTCGATCAGTCCTGGCAATGGACGTCCCGCGGGAGCGCGTTCACCGGCCCCGACCTGCCCCACCGCGATTTCCGCATCCGCAAAGCCCTGAAGCTCTTGCAACTTAAGGTGGGCGAGACGATCGAGCTCGATCTCGTGGCCCGGGAAGTGGGATTGTCGCGACCGCATTTCTTCAAGCTCTTCAGGAGCCAGGTGGGCCTCACTCCCAATCTCTTCGTCAATGCGCTCCGGATGGAGCGCGCGATCGACCGGCTGGCGGCGAGCGAAGAGGCCGTGGCCGATATCGGCTTCGACCTCGGCTTCTCGAGCCAGGCCAGCTTCTCGCGCTTCTTCATCGCCAACGGCGTGGTGCCGCCCTCGGCCTACCGCCGCAGCATCCACGTCACCTGAAGCGCCTCGATTTGCGGGCGACAGGCACAACGATCAGACTTTGGGGTATAAGCGGGCAGCCGCGCCCGCGCTACCTTCGCTGCCGCAGGTGAGGTGACGAGACGAAAGCTGTGCCCACCTTGGACAAGCACCGATGCGAGCGTTCGTGAAGCGCCACCCGGTCTGGTCGTTGCTCATCGCGCTAGTCGTTGCGGTGCTGCTCTGGCTCGTCTTCGCCCCCTGGCCGGTTGAGTTGGAGGAGATGCTCGGCCGCAAGCGCGTCTTTTTGAACGCGGTGTTCGGCGGCATCACGCTGGGTGCGCTCTATTTTCTCGTGGCCTCGGGCTTCACGCTCATCTTCGGGCTGATGCGCAACGTCAATCTGGCCCACGGCTCGCTCTATCTCCTGGGCGGCTATATCGGCTTCGAGGTCTCGGAGGCGACCGGCTCCTGGCTCCTGGCCTTTCCCGTGGTGTTCATCGTGGTCGCCGCCCTCGGCATGGCGCTGCAGAACCAGGTCTTCAGCCGGATGGAGGGGGAGGAGCTGCGCCAGACCATGGTGACCATCGGCCTTTCGGTGGTGCTGGCCGACATCCTGCTCTGGGTCTGGGGTGGCCAGTCCTACACCATCTTTTCGCCCGACTGGCTGTCGGGCCCGATGACCCTGCCGGTGATCGCGCAGGTGCGCGACACGGGCGAGGTCGCCTATTTGAGCTATCCCGCCGTGCGCATCGCCATCCTGATCGCCGCCATCGTGATAGGTGCTGCGATGTGGCTGGTCCTCAACCGCACGCGCATCGGCATGCTGGTGCGGGCAGGCGTCGACGACCGCGAGATGCTCGCCGCCTCCGGCGTTCGCATCCAGTACGTCTTCCTCCTCGTCTTCGCCTTCGGCGCCGGTCTCGCCGGCATCGCCGGGATCGTCGGCGGCACCTTCCAGAGCCTGAGCCCCGGCGAGGACACGCGCTTCCTCTTGGCCTCGCTGGTCGTCGTCATTGTCGGCGGCATGGGCTCGATCCCGGGGGCCGCGGTCGGGGCCTTGGTGATCGGTCTCTCCGAGCAGTTGGGCCTCGTCTACGCCCCCACCTATTCCGTCGTCTTCACCTTCCTGATCATGGCAGGCGTCTTGGCCTTTCGCCCGCAGGGGCTGTTCGGGGAGCGCCGCTAGATGGCCGTCGCCGCCGAGCGCAAGCCGTCGGTCCAGCCGATGTGGTTCGAGCGGGTTTCCGCCGGATGGTGGGCGCTGATCTTCGTGCTGCTCATCGCCCCGCTCTGGGCCAACGACTTCTTCCTGTTCCAGGTCATGGGCTGGACCTTCATCCTCGGGATGATCGCGCTCTCGCTGATGTTCCTCGCCGGCTACGGCGGCATGGTCAGCCTGTTGCAGATGTCGGTCGCGGCCATGGCCGGCTACATGGTCGCGATCTTCGGCACCTCCGGGGTGACCGAGATCAGCATGGGCCTGCCGTTCTGGGTGAGCATTCCCGTGGCCATCGTGATCGCCGCGCTCTTCGCCACCCTGGTGGGGGCGCTGGCGGTGCGCACCGAGGGTATCTACACGATCATGATCACGCTGGCGATCGCCGCCGCCTTCTTCTACTTCACCCGGCAGAACTACGGCATCTTCAACGGCTACTCCGGCTTCAATCTGGTCGTCCCGCCCCGCCTCTTCGGCGTCGACTGGCGGCAGCCGGTGCCGTTCTACTACCTGACGCTGGGTTGTGCCGCGCTCTGCTATGCCGCGGTCATTTACGTCTCGCGGAGCCCCTTCGGCTTGGCGCTGCAAGGGGTTCGCGACAATCCCCGACGGATGGCGGCGCTGGGCTACAACGTCACCGCCCACCGCATCGCCGCCTACACCTTCGCGAGCGTGATCGCCGCCATCGGCGGTATTCTCCTGGTCTGGCAGAACGCGCAGATCTCGCCCGGGACGGCGGGCATCCCGGCGGTGATCGACATTCTCGTGATCGCCGTCGTGGGCGGGCTCGCGCGGCCCATCGGGCCCTTTATCGGCGCCTTGATCTACGTTCTCCTGCGGACCTTCTCGCCCGACGTGCTGCTCGCCTTCGGGCTCTCGGGCGAACGGTTCAAGCTGCTGATCGGGCTCGGCTTTCTCGCCGTCGTCTTCTTCTCGCCCGACGGTGTTCTCGGGCTCTGGGAGCGCTGGAAGGAGCGCCGGGCCAAGGCCCGCGACCCGCTCACTGGCGTTGGCCGATGATGGGGAGCGGCGGATGAGCCTTGCCGCACCCCGCGATGCCGCCGACCGGCTGGGCAGTGTCAGCTCGGGCAATGCGCTGGAGTTGCGTGGCGTCACCAAGCTGTTCGGGGCGCTGGCCGCGATCCGCGACGTGACGATAACCGTACGCTCCGGCGAGCGGCGGGCCGTGCTCGGCTCGAACGGTGCCGGCAAGACGACATTGTTCAATTGCGTGACCGGCGATTTCCTCCCCACCGCCGGGACCATCCGCCTCTTCGGCGAGGACGTGACCCGGTTCCCGGCCTACGAACGAATCCGCCGCGGCCTCCGCCGCACCTACCAGATCAGCCTCCTCTTCAACGGCCTCACCGTCGCCGACAACGTCTATCTCGCCTGCCGCGGCGTCTCCCGCGACCGCTTTTCGCTGCTCCGCCCGCGGCAGGGCGACGTGCTGGTGGCCCGCGCCGACGAGTTGATCGAGGCGGTGCACCTTGGCTCCGCGCGCGACACCGCCGTCGCCAATCTGAGCCACGGCCAGCAGCGCCAGCTCGAGATCGCGCTTGCCCTTGCCGGCGCCCCGCGCCTGATCCTGTTCGACGAGCCGGCCGCCGGCCTCTCGCCGACCGAGCGGGCGGAACTGGTCGCCATCCTCAACGGCCTGCCCGAGCATGTCGGCTACATCATCATCGAGCACGACATGGACGTGGCGCTGCGCGTCGCCGAGCGTGTCACGATGATGCACGACGGCCTCGTCTTCAAGGAGGGCACGCCCGAGGAGATCGAGAACGACGCCGAGGTGCAGGAGCTCTATCTGGGCGGTGGCCATGGCTGAGCCACGAAACACCCCGCCGGCCCTCGAGATCAGGGGGCTCAATGTCTATTACGGCGCCTCGCACGCGCTGCAGGGCGTCGACCTCGGGCTCGACGGCGGCGTGCTCTCGGTCGTCGGCCGCAACGGCATGGGCAAGACCACGCTCTGCAAGGCGATCATGGGCCTGGTGCCCGTCGCCTCCGGCAGCATCCGCTTCGCCGGCCAGTCGCTGGTCGGCAAGAGCTCGGCCGAGATCGCGCGGCTCGGCATCGGCTACGTGCCGCAGGGCCGCCGCTTGTGGAAATCGCTCACCGTCGACGAGCACCTGCAGATGGTCGCCAATCCGGGCGGGGCCTGGACCATCGAGCGCATCTATTCGACCTTCCCGCGCCTCGCCGAGCGCAAAGGCAACGGTGGCGCCCAGCTCTCGGGCGGCGAGCAGCAGATGCTCGCGATCTCGAGAGCGCTGCTCACCAACCCGCGGCTTTTGGTGATGGACGAGCCGACCGAGGGCCTCGCCCCGGTCATCGTCGACCAGCTCGCGGAGATGCTGCTGCAGCTCGCTGACGAGGGCGACATCGAGGTTCTGGTGATCGAGCAGAATATCGGTGTGGCGTGCGCCATCGCCGATCGCGTCGCGATCATGGTCAACGGCCGGGTCAACCGCCTGGTGCCGGCGGGCGAGCTCGCCGCCGACCGCGGACTGCAGCAGCGGCTCCTGGGCGTCGGCCGGCATGCCCACGACGACACGCCCGAGCCACCGGCCCGCACGCCCGGCGAGCCGGCGCCGCATCCCGCGAGCATCGCCGCGCAAAAGCCGGTCAAGCTCTACCTCTCCAATCCCACCCCACCGACCCGCTGGTCGAAGCCCGTACCGGTCGCCCAGCTCGAGCGGACGGCCCGGGTGCTCACCACCGGTGTCGCACCGGCAGCTGCCGGGCAGATGGAGCTCCGGCCGCTGGCCGCCCCGGGCGAGCAGGTCGTCCTGGTCGCCGGCACGCTCGACACCAAGGGGGCCGAGCTCCGCTACATGCGCGACCTGATCCGGGCATCCGGCCTGCCGGTGCGCCTGGTCGATCTCTCGACCAGCGGGGCGCATTCCGGTGCCGAAATACCCGCCCACCTGATCGCGGCCTTCCACCCGCGGGGTGCCGCCGGTGTCTTCACCGGCGATCGCGGCCAGTCCGTCGCCGGCATGACGCTGGCCTTTCAGCGCTGGATCGCCGAGCGCGAAGGGGTGGCGGGCATCCTTTCGGCCGGCGGCTCGGGCGGCACGGCGATGGTGGCGCCTGCCATGCGCGCCTTGCCGGTGGGCGTGCCCAAGTTGATCGTCTCGACCGTCGCCTCGGGCGAGGTCTCGAAATACGTGGGGGCTGCCGATATCGCGATGCTGCACTCGGTGGCCGACGTGCAGGGCCTGAACGCGATCACCGAGGAGGTGCTGGCGAATGCCGCCAATGCCATGATCGGCATGGTCAAGGCCCGCCGGGAATCCGCACCGCGCCGCGTGGCCAAGCCCGCCATCGGCCTCACCATGTTCGGCGTGACGACGGCCTGCGTCAGCCAGATCACGGCCGCCCTCGGCGACGACTACGACTGCCTGGTCTTCCACGCGACGGGCATCGGCGGCCAGTCGATGGAAAAGCTGATCGATTCCGGCAAGATCACCGCGGTGATCGACGTCACCACGACCGAGATCTGCGACATGCTGATGGGCGGAATCTTCCCCGCCACCGAGGACCGCTTCGGTGCCGTGATCCGAAGGCGGCTGCCCTATATCGGCTCGGTCGGGGCGCTGGATATGGTGAACTTCGCCGCCCCCGAGACCGTGCCGGAGAAATACCGCGGCCGGACCTGCTACCAGCACAACCCGCAAGTGACGCTCATGCGCACCACGGCCGAGGAATGCCGTGCCATGGGCCGCTGGATCGGCACGCGCCTCAACGCGATGGAAGCACCGGTACGCTTCTTCCTGCCGGAGGGCGGGGTCTCGGCCCTCGACGCGCCGGGCCAGCCGTTCCACGACCCGGCCGCCCGCCACGCGCTCTTTACCGCGCTGGAGGACACCGTCCGGCAGACCGCCACCCGCCAGCTGATCCGGCTGCCGCACCACATCAACGACCCCGCCTTCGCCACAGCCGTGGTCACCGCCTTTCGTGAGCTGCACGGCGCCCACCCCGGCGGCAAACGCCCCGCCCGCAAGAGAGAGGCCCGCAGATGATCCCCCGCGCCGCGATCCTGGAAAAATTCCGCGCCATGATCGAGCGTGGCGAGCCGATCGTCGGCGGCGGGGCCGGCACCGGGCTTTCCGCCAAGTGCGAGGAAGCCGGCGGGATCGACCTCATCGTCATCTACAACTCCGGCCGCTACCGGATGGCCGGCCGCGGCAGCCTCGCCGGGCTGATGCCCTATGGCGACGCCAATGCCATCGTCGTCGAGATGGCGGCCGAAGTCCTGCCGGTGGTCAAGCACACCCCGGTGCTGGCCGGCGTCTGCGCCACCGACCCCTTCCGCCTGATGGACGTCTTTCTCGACGAGTTGCAGCGCATCGGCTTCTCGGGCGTGCAGAACTTCCCGACCGTCGGCCTGATCGACGGCACGTTTCGCGCCAATCTCGAGGAGACCGGGATGTCCTACGGGCTCGAGGTCGACATGATCAAAAAGGCCCGGGCGCGCGACCTGCTGACCACCCCTTATGTCTTCTCCACCGACGACGCCACCGCCATGGCCGCGGCCGGGGCCGACATCATCGTCTGCCATCTGGGGCTGACCACCGGTGGGGCGATCGGGGCGGGGACGGCACTGCAGCTCGAGGACTGCCCGGCTTTGGTCGATGCCTGGGCCGAGGCGGCGCTGAAGGTGAAGCCCGACGCCATCATCCTGGTCCACGGCGGCCCGGTGGCGATGCCGGCGGACGCCGACTTCATCATGCAGGACACGGCCGCCTGCCACGGCTTCTACGGCGCCTCCTCGATGGAGCGGCTGCCGACCGAGGTCGCACTGACCGAACAGACGCGCGCCTTCAAGGCCATCAAGGGCCGCCGAGGCTAGAACGGGTGGAGAAGTGACCATGACCGGCCAGCTCATCGGGCAGCTCATCCTCTGGCTCATCGTGGCGGTGGTGGCCATCGCCATCGTCTACTGGGTGATGCAGTGGCTCTACCGGCGGTCCACCAAGGAAGTGGCCTTCGTCCGCACCGGCTTTCTCGGCGAGAAGGTGGTGATCGACGGCGGCGCCTTCGTCTGGCCGATCATCCACGACATCACGCCGGTCAACATGAACACGCTGCCCTTGGCGGTCAGCCGCGGCAGGGACTCGGCCCTGATCACCCGCGACCGGATGCGGGTCGACGTCGAGGCCGAGTTCTACGTCCGGGTCCGCCCCGAACGGCAGGCGGTGTCGATGGCCGCCTCCACCCTCGGCCGGCGGACCCTCGAGGCCGACCGGCTGGAGGGGCTGCTCGCCGGCAAGTTCGAGAGTGCGCTCAGGGCCGTCGCCGCCGAGATGTCGATGGGCGAGATGCACGAGCAGCGCCACACCTATGTCGCCCGGGTGCAGGAACTGGCGCAATCGGCCCTCACCACGAACGGGCTCGAGCTCGAGAGCGTGGCGATCATCGATATCGACCAGACCGCACTCGAATACTTCAACCCCTCGAACCGCTTCGATGCCGAGGGCCTGACCGCCCTGATCAAGGACATCGAGGAGCGGCGCAAGCTGCGCAACGACATCGAGCAGGACTCGATGATCCAGATCCGCGCCCGCAACCTCGAGGCCGAAAAGCAGGCGCTCGACATCGAGCGGGAGAGCGAGGCGGCACGGCTCACCCAGGAGCGCGACGTCGAATTCCGCCGGGCGCAGCAGCGGGCCGAGCTGGCGCGTGAGCGGGCCGAGCGCGAGACCGAGGCCGAACAGGCGCAGATCCTCGCCAGCGAAGCGATCGAACGGGCGCGCATCGCCAACTCGAATGCGGTGGCCGCCGCCCGCATCGCCTCGGAACGCGAGATCAGGGCGCGTGAGATCGCCCGGCAGAAAGACATCGAGGCCGACGAGATCGCGGCCAAGGAAGCCACCGAGACCGCCCGCATCCTGCAGGAGCGCGCGGTCAAGGAATCGCGGATCTCGAACGAGCAGGAAACCCAGGCCAAGGAGATCGCCCGGCAGAAGGCGATCGACGCCGCCGAGATCGCCGCCCGGGAAGCCACCGAGCGTGCCCGGATCGCCCAGGAACAGTCGCTGGCCGAAGCGCGGATCGCCAAGGACCAGGAGACCCAGGCCAAGGAGATCGCCAGGCAGCGGGCGACGCGCGAGGCCGAGATCGAGGCCAACGAGGCCAACGAGCGCCGGCGGATGGCGCAGGACCTCCTCTTGGCCCAGACCCGGATCAGGGGCGAGGAGGACATCCGCCAGCGCGAGATCGCAAGGCAACAAGCCCTCGACGAGGCCGAGATCGCTGCGCGCGAGGTGGTCGAGCGGACCCGCATCCTCCAGGATGCGCAGCTCAGCGAGGCCCGGATCGCCGAGGACAAGCGGATTCGCGAACTCGAAATCGCCCGTCGCCAAGCGGTGGAAGCCGCCGAGATCGCCGCCGAGGAGGCCGTCGAGGCCGCGCGCATCGCCCGCGAGAGGCAGATCGCCGCGACCCGGATCGCGGCCGACGAGAGCACCAAGGCGCGCGAGATCGCCCGCAACCGGGCGGTCGACGAGGCGCGTGTCGCCGCCGACGAGGCGGTCGAGCAGGCCCGGATCGCGCAAAAGCGCACCCTCGAGGCCGAGCGCATTACCGCCGAGCAGGCGACCCGGGCGCAGGAGATCGACCGCGATCGCGAGCTCGAGGCTGCCGAGATCGGCCGCAGAGAGGCGGTCGAGCGGGCCCGCGTGGCGACCGAGCTCGCCCTCGAGCAGGAGCGGATCGCGAGCCAGAAGGCGCGCGAGGTGGTCGACATCGAGCGCCGGCGGGCGGTCGAGGAGGCCGAAGAAAAGCGCCACGTGCAGCTGGCCAAGAGCAAGACCGATCGGGCGGCAGCCGAGGCCGAGGTCGGCCGTGCGCAGATCGCCGCCAAGCGCGACATCGAGGCCGCCGAGGTCGAGCGCGAGCGGGCGCTGGAAGCCGCGAGATTGGAGCGCCGCCGCGCCCTCGAACAGCTCGAGATCGCCCGCGTCCAGGCGCTCCGCGAGGCCGAGATCGAAAGCCGCGAGGACATCGAACGCGCCCGGATCGCCTCCGAGCGCGGCCTCGACGAGAGCCGGATCGACCACGAGACCGTCCGCCGCAGGCTCGAGATCGAGCGCGAGAAGGCGGTCGAGACGGCCCAGATGGAAAAAGCGATCGCCCTCTATCAGAAGTCGCTGGAGGAGAGCGCCGCCCGCGCCGAAGCCGATGCCGCAAGAGCGCATGCCGCTGAGGCCGAGGAGAAGGTCAAGACGGTCCGCGAGACCGAGGCCGCCAGCCGCAGGAAGTCGGTCGACGTGCTCCTGGCCGAGAAGGCCGCAGCCGAGGCCAAGCACATGGCCGAGGCCGCCAAGGTCCGGGCCGCGGTCGAGGCCGAGGCGCAGCGCCTGGTCAACGAGGCCGAGAACGTGCTCACCGACCCCGCCCGCCTGTCGCTCTTCCGCCGCCAGCTCCTGGAACGGGTGGAAGGCATCGTCGCCGCCTCGGTCAAGCCGCTGGAGAAGATCCAGGACATCCGGATCATGCAGCTCGACGGCGTCACCGGCGGCGGCAACCGCGACGGCAGCCCGACCGACGAGGTGATCAACTCGGCCCTGCGCTACCGGGTGCAGGCACCGCTGATCGATTCGCTGCTCGCCGATATCGGCATCGAGGGCGGCGCGCTCGCGAGGCAGGGCGGGCTGATCCGCGAGGCCTCGGACATGCAGCGGATCGGCGAGGCGACCAAGAAAACCGCCGGCAAAGGCGGCAAGGCCGAGGGCAGTACGCCGGCCGAGGGAGGCAAGAGCTAGATGCCGCGCGTCTACGTCTCCTCGGTGATCGATGCCCCGGCCGCCAAGGTCTGGGAGCGCATCCGCGACTTCAACGGCCTGCCGCGCTGGCACCCCCGCATCCGCGACAGCCGGATCGAGAACGGCGAGCCGGCAGACCGCGTCGGCTGCGTGCGCGACTTCCACCTGCAGAATGGCGACCGCATCCGCGAGCGGCTCCTGGGCCTCTCCGACTACGACATGTTCTGCACCTATTCGATCCTCGAGAGCCCGATGCCGCTCACCGACTACGTGGCGACGCTGCGCCTGACACCGGTCACCGAGGGCGATCGCACGTTTGCCGAATGGACCGCCGAGTTCGAGTGCGCGCCCGCCGAGGCCGAGGCGCTGGTCGCCGGCATCGGCGACAACGTGTTCCAGGCGGGCTTCGCGGCACTCAAGCGGCAAATGGTGGGCTAGCCATGGTCAAGGTCGTCAAGAGCACGATCCTGGACGCCCCGGTGGAGTCCATGTGGGAGGTGCTCCGCGACTTCAATGGCCACGACCAGTGGCACCCCATCGTCCAGGACAGCGTGATCGAGAAGGGCTGGCCATCGGACCGGGTCGGCTGCGTCAGGCGCTTTCACCTCCAGGACGGCTCGGAGCTGCGCGAACTGCTGCTCACCCTTTCGGACGCCGACATGGCCTTCAGCTACTGCCTGCTCGACACGCCGGTCCCGCTCTTGAACTACGTCGCCCACGTCCGCCTGGCGCCGGTGACCGATGGCGACATGACCTTCTGGCACTGGGAGAGCCGCTTCGACACGCCGCCCGGCCGCGAGGCCGAATTGCAGCAGATGGTCGCCGAGAACGTCTACCAGGGCGGCTTCGACGCCATCCGCGCGCATCTCGGACTGGCCCGGCCATGACCACGGTCGAAACCTACCCCACCCTCGCCGACGCCGCCCGGGCCCTCGGGCCCGATGCCGCCTATCTCGCCGGCGGCACGCTCCTGATGCGCGAGGTCAATGCCGGCAGAGCGGCACCCCGCATCGTCCGCACCACCGACCCGAGCCTCCAGGACGTCCGCAGCTCCGGCGACACCGTGACGCTCGGGGCATCCGTCACCATGGCGCGCATCCTGGCCGAGCGCGACCTCGAGGTCCTGCACCCGGTCGCCCGCCGGGTCGGCGGCCCGCAGGTCAGGAACATGGCAACCGTCGCCGGCAACCTCTTCGCCCCGCACCCCTACGGCGACTTCGCCACCGCCCTTTTGGCCCTCGGTGCCCGGGTCGTCATGGCAGGGCAGGGGAGTCCCCGCCCGCTCGACGACCTCTTGCGCGACCGCGAACGCGCCGGCCTCGTCGCCGCCATCGAGATCCCCCGCCCGCGCGACCCCCGCCAGTTCGGTTTTCTGAAAGTCAGCCGTGTCCACCCCAAGGGAGCGTCGGTCCTCGCCATCGCAGCATTGCTGCCGCGCGACGGCGGCCGCATCCGCGGTGCCCGGATCGCCCTCGGTGCCATGGGCCCGCACCCCTTGCGCTCGGCTGCGATCGAACGCGTGCTCGACGGCCAGAACCTCGATGCCGCCACCATCGACCGCGCCGCCGCCGTCGCCGCCGAAGGCCTCGACCCGCCGACCGATGCCTTGGCGAGCGCCTGGTACCGCAAAGCCGTGGTCGGTGTGCACCTGAAGCGCCTGTTCGAGCGCATGGGGCAGGGCTGATGGCGAAAAAACCGGTGAGCTTCACCCTGAACGGCAGCCCGCGCTCGGCCTTCACCGACGAGGGGGCCAACCTGCTCGACTTCCTCCGCCGCGGCGTCGGCGACCTCTCGCCCAAATACGGCTGCGGCCAGGGCACCTGCGGGGCCTGCACCGTCACCATCGACGGTGATGTGCACCTCGCCTGCCTGACGCTCGCCGAAACCATCGACGGCAGGGCGGTCGGCACGGCAGCCGGCCTCGCCCGAGGTGCTGTCCTCGACCCGCTGCAAGAGGCCTTCATGGACCACTTCGCCGCCCAGTGCGGCTACTGCACGCCCGGCATGCTGGTGGCAGCCCGCGCCTTGCTCGATCGCGACCCGCGGCCGACCCGCGAGGCCGTGATCGAGGCCATCTCCGGCAATCTCTGCCGCTGCACCGGCTACGAGCCGATCATCGCCGCCATCCTCGCGGTCGCCGAAGGGAGGGGCCGGCCATGAGCAACCAGGTCGAGTTCAGAAAAGACCTCTTCGCCGACGAGCGCGACGACAACCTGAACGAGATCGGCAAGCCCAGCCGCCGGCAGGACATCGAGGGCCACGTCACCGGCCGCTCGCCCTTCTTCGACGACCATCTCTTCGACGGCCTGCTGCATCTCCGCTGCACCCGCTCACCCCACCACCACGCGCGCATCCGGCGGATCGACACGTCCGAGGCCGAACGGCTGCCGGGCGTCGTCCGGGTGCTCACCGGCCGCGACGTGCCGGTCAACCTCAACACGCTGCTCTCGCTGCTCGATTTCGGCATCGACGACGAGCCGATCCTCTCGGACAAGAAGGTCGCCTACAAGGGCGAGCCGGTCGCCGCCGTGATCGCCGAGACCGAGGCCGAGGCCCGGGCCGCCGCCGCGGCCGTCCGGGTCGAGTGGGAGGCGCTGCCCCACGTCCTCGACGTCGAAGAGGCGATCAAACCCGGGGCGCCGGTCGTCCTCGACATCTACCCCACCAACAAGTTCATCTATCACGGCAAGTACGACCACCAGAAGCTGCGCTACGGCGATGTCGAGGCGGCCTTCCGCACGGCGGACCACATCGTCGAGGGCCGCTACCAGATGTCGCCGATCGAACAGGCGCCGATCGAGACCTGCGGTGCCATCGCCGCCCCCGAGCAGAACGGCCGCTATGTCTGCTACACCTCGACCCAGGCCCTGTTCTTCTCGCTGGGGACGGCCGCCAAGGTGCTGAACACGCCCTCCTCGCGGCTGCATTTCATCGGCGGCACGGTGGGCGGCGGGTTCGGCGGCAAGGTCGATTCGATCCACGAACCAGTCGCCATCCTGGGTGCGATGCTCACCGGCCGGCCGGTCAAGTACGCCTGGGACCGCGAGGAGGAGATGCAGGTCGGCGCCCCGCGCGGGGCAGAGCGCTGGTTCATCAAAGACGGCGTGATGCAGGATGGCCGGATCGTCGCGCGGAAGTTCACCGGCTACTTCGATTCGGGCGCCTACACCCGCCTCTCCTCCTACGCGATAATCAAGGGTGTCGGCCACCTGCCCGGACCCTACACGATCCCGAACGTCTCGGCCGACGTCTACTGCGTCTACACCAACCGCACCCCCGCCACGGCGATGCGCGGCTTCGGCATCACCGGCGTCGATTTCGCGATCGAAAACCACATGGACAAGGTCGCCGAGACCGTCGGGATGAACCCGATCGAGCTGCGCATCAAGAACGCCTATCGCGACGGCGACATGAAGGCGCATCGCCGCGAGGCCAAGAACTGTGCGCTGGTCGAGTGCTGCCAGGTCGTGGCCGAAAAAGCCGGTGTGCGCCTCTCGCCCGAGGCGCTGGCCGCCTCGTCGCTCACCGGCGGCGGCGGCGAGCGCGGCCGCCTGCCGGCCGTCACCGTCACCGACGAGGCCGGCCGGGTCGAAGGCTACCAGGCCGGCAGCTACGCCCGCCGGGGTGCTGCTCCTGCTGCAGCAACGCAGCCGCGGTCCTTCCAGCCGCAACCCCAGCCACCCAGGCAGCCAGCAAGTCCAACACCTCGCCCGGCAGACCCCGCCGCTTCTGCCCCACGCCCTGAACGACGCGAGGAGGAAAAACCCGTACCCGCCCGCCGCGGTGCCATGCGCTTTTCCTCGCTTTCCGGCTTCAGGAGACGCTGATGGCGATCCACAAGGGCCGCGGCTTTGCCGCCATCAACTACCCGATCGGCATGAATCTCGGCGGCGACCCGTCCCAGGCCCTGGTCCACTCGAATCCCGACGGCAAGTTCACGGTGGCGCTTTCGGCGATCGATCTCGGCCAGGGGATGAAGTCGGTCACCCGGCAGATCGCGGCCGAGACCCTGGGTGTGCCGATCGAGGACGTCCATGTCGACACCGCCGACAGCGACACCGGCCCGCACGACATGGGCAGTTTCGCCTCGCGCGGCACGCACCGGATGGGCAACGCCGTGATCCGTGCCTCGGAGGAGGCCCGCCAGGTCATGCTCGAGGCCGCCGCCGAGGAGCTCGAGGTCGATGCAGGTGACCTCGTCACCGACGGCCGCGGCAACATCCACGTCAAGGGCGCCCCGTCACGCTCGATCACGACCATGGCAGCCGCCCAGGCCGCCCAGTTCAAGCAGGGCCGGACCATCGCCGGCCGCGGTATTTTTCTGATCCCCCTTTCGGATGTCGACCCCGAGACCGGCGAGATGACGCCGGTCACCACCTTTGCGCATGCGGCGATGCTGGTCGAGGTCGAAGTCGACGACGAGACCGGCGAGGTCGCGGTCACCGACATGCAGTCGGCCTACGAGGTAGGGAGGGCACTCAATCCCAAGCTGGTCGAGCAGCAGCTCCGCGGCGGCGCCTGGATGGGCATGAGCCATGCCGCCTGGGAGACCACCGAGCCCTACTATCCCGACCGCGCGCACGGCGCCCTCGACTTCAACGCCTACATCATGCCGGGCCCGGGCGACCTCGCCCCGCACCACATCAGCGTCCTCGAGCGCCCCGCCGCCGACGGCCCCTATGGCGGCAAGGGCCCGGGCGAGATGTGCGCCAACCCGGTCCTCCCGGCCGTGGTCAACGCCGTCTACGACGCGGTCGGCGTGCGCATCGACGAGCTGCCGGTGACACCCGAAAAGGTGCTGCGCGGCCTCCAGCTGCTGGGCGGTGCCAAGCCCAGGCGAGCGCTCTGATGACCATTCGGCGCAGCATCCAGGGGATCGACGGTCCGGAGAAGCTGGCAAGCGGCCTGCGCGACGCCCAGTATATCGCGGACGAAGGCCTCGCCACCGCGGCCTTTCTGGCCTTGGCCCTCGGCAAGCCGCTGCTGCTGGAAGGTGCCCCCGGCGTCGGCAAGACCGAGGCCGCCAAGGCGATCGCTTCGGTCCTCGGCCGCGAGCTGGTTCGCCTGCAGTGCTACGAGGGGATCGACGCCGCGGCCGCCATGTACGAGTGGAACTTCCCCCGCCAGATGCTCGCCATCCGCCAGGCCGGCGACGCTTACGTCAACCTCTACGCCGACGCGTTCCTGATCGCCCGGCCGATCCTCCTCGCCCTCCAGGCCCCCCGCGACCGCGTGCTGCTGCTCGACGAGATCGACCGCGCCGACCACGAGTTCGAGGCGTTTCTGCTCGAGTTCCTCTCCGACTTCACCCTTTCGATCCCCGAGCGCGGCACCATTCGCGCCGCCGAGCCACCGGTCGTCATCCTCACCTCCAATCGCACCCGCGAGCTGCACGAAGCGCTCCGTCGTCGCTGCGTCTATCACTGGATCGACTACCCGGCCCCCGCCCTCGAGGCCGAGATCGTGATGATGCGCGCCTCCACCGTCGCCCGCGAGACCGCCGCCCGCGTCGTCCGCGCCGTCGGCGCCCTCAGGGCCGAGCCGCTGGCCAAACCGCCCGGCGTGGCCGAGACGGTCGAGTGGGCCGAGGCCGCCACCCTCCTGCACGAACACGGCACGCCCTGGCCCCGCGCCTTCACCCGCGCCATCGGCGTGGCGCTGAAGGACCAGGACGACCTCGCCTACATGGCCCCCCGCCTCGACGCCATCCTGGGCGAGGCCGCATGACACCGCGCCCGCTTGACCCCTTCATGGCCTTCCCCCAGGCCCTGCGCGCCGCCGGCTTCGCCGCCTCGCCGGAAGAGACCGAGACCTTCCTCGCCGCCGTGGGCCTCCTCGGCCCCCGCCACCTCCAGGACATCCGCCGCGCCGCACACGCCGTCTTCGGCCCCGGCCCCGAGCGCCGCCCGGCCTTCGATGCCGTCTTCGACGCCGTCTTCCTCGGCCGCAGCATCGCCGCCCCGGCCCCCGGCGCCCCCGGAGAAATGCCCCGCAGCTTCGATGCCGCAGGATTCGACGAGCTGCCCGAGGCCGGCGAGGCGGAGCCGTCCGGTGCGGATGCCACCACCGCCGAGCGCCTGTTTGCCCGCTACCTCACAGCAGACGCCGAAAACACCCTGCTGCGCCACTTCCAGCGCGACCTCCCCCGCGTCCTCCCCCGCCGCCGCTCCCGCCGCAGCACCCCCGGCAAGGGCCGGCTCAGCGACGCCGCCCGGGCCTTTCGCCAGATGCGCCGCCGTGACGGCGAGCTCACCGAGCTCCCCACCAAGAAGCGCCGGTCACGCGAGCGCCGCGTCCTCTTCCTGATCGACGTCTCCGGCAGCATGAAGGCCGGCACCGACGGCGCCCTTCGCCTCGCCCACGCCCTGGTCCAGGGCGGCGAGCGGGTCGAATGCTTCACCCTCGGCACGCGCCTGACCCGCGTCACCCGCGCGCTGCGCCACAAGAGCCGGGCGCAGGCCCTGACCCTGGCCTCCGGCCTGGTCGCCGACTGGGACGGCGGCACCCGCCTCGGCGAAGCCTTGGCCGTCTTCCTCTCGGTCCCCCGCTTCGCCGCCCACGCCCGGGGCGCGCTCGTGATCATGGTCTCCGACGGCCTCGAACGCGGCGGCCCGGAAGCCCTCGTCACCGCCATGACCAGGCTCCGCAGCCTCGCCTGGTCCGTCCTCTGGCTCTCGCCCTTGGCCGCCGATCCCGCCTATCGCCCCGAGACCGGGGCCATGCGGGCGATCACCCCGCTCCTCGACCGCCTCGGCGACGGCTCGACGCCTGCTGCGATCGCCGGCGAAATCAGACGCTTCAACAAAGGCGCCAGGCCGCCGAGGGTGATGCTGTGAAACTGGTCGACGCCCATTTCCACGTCTGGCGAAAGGCCGATCTCCCCTGGCTGCAAGGCCCCATGCAGCCCCGCATCTTCGGCGGTTATGAGCCCATCCGCCGCGACTACCCGATCGCGGAATACCTCGGCGACATCAGCGGCACCGGCGTCGAGAAAGCCGTCTACGTCCAGGCCAACTGGCCCCCCGACCAGGCCGAGGCCGAAGCCGCCTGGATCGAGAGCCTCATTGCCGAGCACGGCTGGCCGCAGGGATTCGTCGCCTTCGCCGACCTGACCACCGGCGACGTCCGCCCCGTCCTCGACCGCCTCGCCCGCTTTCCGCATCTGCGCGGCATCCGCCAGCAATTCCACTGGCACGACAACCCGCTCTATCGCTTCGCCGCCACACCCGACCTCTGCCGCGATCCCGTGGTGCAAAAGAACGTCGCCCGGCTCGCCGACTACCGCCTCGCCTTCGAGCTTCAGGTCTTCGCCCCGCAAATGGCCGGAGCCGCCGAGCTCGCCGACGCCTGTCCCGCCGTCACCTTCGTCCTGCAGCACGCCGGCATGCTCGAGGACACGACCGAGGCCGGCCGCGCTGCCTGGCGCGAAGCGATGGCAGAGCTCGCCCGCCGCCCCAACGTGGTGGCCAAGCTCTCCGGCTTCGGCACCTTCATCCACCGCGTCGATGCCGCCCACATCGCCTGGCTGACCACCGAGACCGTCACCCTCTTCGGTGCCGAACGCTGCCTCTGGGGCTCGAACTTCCCGATCGAGAAGCTCTGGACCGACTACGCCAGCCTGGTCTCGGCCCACCGCGACGCCGCCGGCGGCCTCGCCGAAGCCGAACGCCGGGCGATCTTTCACGACACCGCATGCCGGGTCTACCGGCTGAGCTGACAGGGGAGCCCGAACCATGGGACTGGAGATCAAGATCCTCGATTTCGGCGACATCGAGCTGGAATCCAGCTTTCTCGTCCTCGGCCGCGATTGCGGCCGGGTCCGCCGCGTTCCGGTCTACGGCTTTTTGATCCTCGGCGGCCAATACCCGATCCTGGTCGACACCGGCTACCGCGACAACGCGATCATGGAAACGCTCGGGATGCGCGGCCTGCAGTTCCACGAGAACATGGTCGAACGCCAGCTCGCCAATCACGGGCTGCGGCCCGGCGACATCCGCTACATCTGCCACACCCATCTGCACATCGACCACGCCGGCAAGGACGACCACTTTCCCATGAACAGCACGGTCGTCATCAACCGCCGCGAGCTCGAATACTCGGTCTCCGGGCTGATGCACCCGCAATACCCCAAGCCCGACATCATGCACCTGGTCGAACGCCTGCACACCCCGGGCGCCCTCAGGCTCGAGGACCTCGACATGACTGGCCCGATCGAGCTGATTCCCGGCGTCTTCCTCGAGGCCGCCGAGGGCCACACCGAAGGCTCGATGAACGTCCATGTCGACACCATCGACGGCCGGGCCACCATCTGCGGCGACGTGATCTACGACTTCAACGACCAGATCATCGAACCGCAGCGCACCTTCGGGCCCGAGGAATACCAGGTCACCGGCAACCACTCGGGCTCCAAGCGCCGCGAGAAGGCCGCGATGCGCAAGCTGATGTATTCGAAGGCCAAGTACATCCTCCCGGTGCACGACAAGCCGGCCAGGATCGAGGCCGGCCGGGTGGTCGGCCGCCTCGACATGGCGATCCCGGGCCCGGTCAGCCAGTCGACCCCCCGCCGCGACTGGTTTCCGGCCTGAGGGGCGAAAACGTGGCACACGAAGCCCTCGATCCCGCCTTTCGCGCGCTGATCGACGAGCACGCCCCGGTCCGCCAGGCGGGCTCCGGCTTCATCTTCACCGAAGGCCCGATCTGGCACCCCACCGACCACTACCTCCTCTTCTCCGACATGCCGGGCGACGTCCGCCGCAGGCTCGATCGCGCCGGCGTCCGCGAGGTCCTCCGCCCGTCCCATAAAGGGAACGGCATGACCTATGACGCAGAGCTCGACCTGCTCGTCTGCGAGCACGCCACCTCGAGTGTCACCCGCTTCAGCCCGGACGGCAGGCGCGAGGTCCTCTGCAGCCACTACCAGGGCCGCGAGCTCAACAGCCCCAACGACATCTGCGTCAAGAGCGACGGCTCGATCTGGTTCACCGACCCGTGGTATGGCCGGATGCCGGGCTTCGGCGTCGAACGCCCCCGCCAGCTCGGCTGGCAGGGTGTCTTCCGCTTGCCCCCGAACCACCGCCCCGGCAACGAGCCCGAACTCGTCGTCGACCGCTACCTCTTCACCATGCCCAACGGCCTCTGCTTCTCCCCCGACGAACGCCTGCTCTACGTCAACGATACCGAGCAAGCCAACATCCGCGTCTTCGAGGTCGACGGCGGCAAGCCGAGAAACGGCCGCATCTTCGCCGCCGGGATCCGCGACAGCCTGAAGCCCGGCGTCCCCGACGGGATGAAATGCGACGCCTCGGGCAATGTCTGGGTCACCGCCCCGGGCGGCCTCTGGGTCTACGCCGCCTCCGGCCGGCTGATCGGCAAGGTCGCCATCCCCGAGCTCGCCGCCAACCTGCACTGGGGCGGCGACGACTGGCGCACCCTCTACGTCTGCGCCACGACCAGCGTCTACGCCGTCCCGGTGAAGGTCGGCCCGCGCAACGAGCCCTTCATGCGCGCCACCGGCACCGCCCGACAGCAGCCAGCCGCCCGCACCGCTACAGCCGACGAACCGCTCCGCCTCGACGCCCGCCGCTGCGCCCTCATCATCCAGGACATGCAGAACGACGTCGTGATGGAAGGTGGCGCCTTCGCCGATTCCGGCAGCCCCGCCCACTGCCGCGAGCAGAACGCCATTGCCAACATCGCGAGGCTCGCCGCCCGCTGCCGCGAGCTGGCCATCCCCGTCATCCACGTCCACTACCTGGTCAACCCGGGCGCCCCCGGCATGACCCTGAATGCCCCCCTCTTCGAAGGCGTCGTCGACAACAAGGCGCTGGTCCGCAACACCTGGGGCAGCGCCCCCGCCCCCGGCCTCGAACCCCAACCCGGCGACCATGTCGTCGAGAAGATGAGGATGAGCGCCTTCGAAGGCACCAACCTCGAGACCATCCTCAAAGCCGAAGCCCGCGACATCCTCATCGAAACCGGTGCCTGGACCAACATGTCCATCGAACACACCGCCCGCACCGGGGCCGACAAGGGCTACGTCATGGTGATCCCCGAGGACGGCTGCTCGACCATGAACGCCGACTGGCACCGGGCCAGCATCGATTATGCGCTGCAGAACGTGGCCCTCGTCACCAAAACAGACGAGGTCATCAGGGCATTGGCATAAGAAAAGAAAATCGGGGAGGATGATCCTCCCCGCACCCCACCGTTACTCGAGGCAACGCGCAGTCCCTCCAGCCGGAATCCACCGAAGACAAGAAAAGAGTGCGGGGGACATTCACTTAATTCGCAACACCAACCGCCAGCCAGAAAACCCCGCTCCCCAACCGAAACCACTTGCGAACCACGGCCCGCAAAAAAGGTTCCAGGTACCTTTTTCCGGACGTTTCGCCCGCGAACGGCGCCGAGGGCTCGACGAGCGAGCCCGGCAGTTGCCGACCGCACCGCCGCGAAAGCGACCCGCGGGCGGGCCCGGACGGAATAACTCTGCTACGAGCAGCGTTGTGGGGGTGCGATTGCATTCTCGTGCCAAGAGGTTACCACGGACGATGGATCGGCGACGAGCGAACCATGCTTCATCTGTGCCGCGCGACCGGGGCAGGGCCACGACACTGACGTGCTGCCGGTTGCCCGGTCGGCCGGCCTGCGCCATGGCGAGCGACAGCCCGAACCGGCGCCCGGCAACGTCGTCCCCGCCGGGCCTTGCTGCTCGACCGATGGTCGCGGTTCACGATGCTTGAGCCACGCCGGCCGCCGCCCGGGTTCGAGGATCAGCTGGTCAGCCTGTTGCCGCGGCTGCGCCGGTTCGCACGGTCGCTGACCGGCTCCTCGGTCGAAGCCGAGGACATCGTGCAGACGGGCTGCATCAAGGCGTTGCGCAACCGGGACAGCTTCACCCCGGGCACGCGGTTCGACAGCTGGCTGTTCCGCATCCTGCAGAACACCTGGCGGGACGAGCTCAGACGGCGCAGCGTCCGGCCGGAGGGCACCTCGGTCGAGCTCGATCACGATGTGGCGGACGCCGTCGACCGGCTCGGCGATCGGACGACGCTGGCCGCCGTCCGCCGGGCGATGGCGCTGTTGCCCGAGGAGCAGCGCGAGGCCCTGGCCCTCGTCTCGGTCGAGGGGCTGCCCTATGCGGAGGCTGCGGCCATTCTGGAGGTGCCGATCGGCACGTTGATGAGCAGGGTATCGCGCGGCCGACAGCGGCTGCGCCGCCTGGTCGATGGCGAGCCGGTCACGAGCGAGGGAAGTCGATGATGAAGCCGCTATCGGACGAGATCCTGGTGGCCTATGCCGATGACGAGCTGCCGGCCGCCGAGCGGGCCGTGGTCGAGCGGCGGCTGGCCTATGATGCCGAGGCGCGCGATCGCCTCGCCGCCTTCACCAGCACCGGGCAATGGCTGGCGCGGGCCTATGACGGCACGCTGCGCGAGCCGGTGCCGGAGGCGCTGCTCGCCGCGATTCGCTCGTCCGGCAACGAGGGCGAACCCGTCGCCTCGCCGGAGCGCTCGTTCTGGCAGCGCTTGCGCGCTCCCGACTGGCGATCGGCCTGGCCGGCGATGGGTGCGGTCGGGGGTGGGGTCGGGCTGGCGGCGGGGATC
>DAIRDJ010000015.1:0-44891 GCA_036796215.1 Geminicoccaceae bacterium | reverse complement strand
AGCGGAGCAGCTTGACACCAACGACCCCAATCAGAGAGGGCTCTTAGCGAAGGACACTTGGAAAGCGGCGGATGACGGCAACCAGCGAGACGATCGACGGGCTGCGCCGGGCGCTCGAGCCCGCTCTGGATGCGGCGGCCCTGGTCACCGACCCGGCCCTGATCGAGCGCTACAGCGTCGATTTCTGGCGGCAGAACCGGGGGTGCACGCCGCTCGTGCTCAGGCCCGGCAGCACGGCCGAGGTGGCCGCCATCGTCCGCGAGGCTGCGGCCCTTGGTGTCGGCATCGTGCCACAGAGCGGCAATACGGGGCTAGTCGCCGGCGGCATCCCAGATGCGAGCGGCAAGCTCGTGCTCTTGAGCCTCGAGCGCATGGCGGCGATCCGCCACACCGATCCCACGGGCGGCCATCTCGTGGCCGGGGCCGGCTGCATCCTCGCCGATGTGCAGGCCGCGGCCGAGGCCGCCGGCCGGCTCTTTCCCCTCTCCCTGGGGGCCGAGGGCAGCTGCCGGATCGGCGGCAATCTCTCGACCAATGCCGGCGGGGTGAACGTGCTGCGCTACGGCATGGCCCGCGGGCTGGTGCTCGGCCTCGAGGTGGTGCTGCCCGACGGCCGGGTCTGGAACGGGCTTCGGGCATTGCCCAAGGACAATACGGGGTACGACCTGAAACAGCTCTTCATCGGCGCCGAGGGAACACTCGGGATCATCACGGCAGCGGTGCTCAAGCTCGTGGCCAAGCCCAAGGAGCGGCAGACCATCTGGCTCGGGATCGAAAGCCCCACGGATGCGCTCGCACTCCTGGCACTCTTTCAGGACCGGCTGGGCGAGCTGATCTCCAGCTTCGAGCTCATCGCGGGCTTCGGGGTGGAGGCCGCGGACCAGCATCTGCCCGGCGGCAAGCGGCCCTTGGCCGACCCACATCCCTGGCATCTCTTGATCGAGGTCGCCTGGTCCCTGGCCGAGGGTCTGGCCGGGCCGGTCGAGCGCACGCTCGAGGCGGCGTTCGAGGCTGGCCTGATCGAGGATGGCACGATCGCCCAGAACGAGGTGCAGCGCCAGGCGATGTGGCGGATTCGCGAGGGGCAGAGCGAGGCCACGAGCCAGATCGGCCATGTGCTGCGCTCGGATATCTCGGTCGCGGTTGCCGACCTGCCGGCGTTTATCGAGCGGGTTCTCGCACATTTCGCCGCGCTGGCACCCGGGATCCCGGTCTTTCCCTTCGGCCATGTCGGCGACGGCAATCTCCACGTGAATTTCCTCCTGCCGCGGGACGAGGAGCGGATCGCCGAACTCAAACCCCGGCTCTCGGCCGAGCTCGCCGAGCTCGTCGCCTCATTTGCTGGCTCGTTCAGTGCCGAGCACGGCGTCGGTCGGCTGAAGCGGCCGGAGCTCTGGCACTACAAGGATCCCCTGGAGCTCGAGCTGATGCGACGTCTGAAGGCTTGCCTCGATCCGAATAATGTCATGAACCCCGGTGTGATCGTGTAAGAGACCGCCCGGGGCATGCCATACGGAGTAGAGTTGATGTTTTTTCGTGCCTGGGCCGTTGCGGCCCTCGTCGTCCTCGCCGCCTGCGCCGGGCCGGCGCCGCAGCCGGGTGTGACGACGACGCCCACGGGTGCGATGACCGGCTACCCGCTCGCCGAAACCGAGAGTTTTCTCGTCACCCGCCTCCAGAACCTCGGCTTTACCGTCGAGGACCGGCCGGAGACGGCCGTGATCGCCGCCACGATCGAGCGTGGTGCGCCGGCCGAATGGGCGTTTTGCGATCGCATTCAGGTAAGCGACCGCGACGACGGCAATCGCACCCATTGGGCGCAGCCGGAGACCTTGCGGGTGCAGGTCAACGTGCGGCTGAGTGAGCTCGGCGGTGGAACCAGTGTCACGCTGAGCCCCCGCTTCACCGGGGTCTATCGCAATCGCTTCGACAATCTGCCCTTCGACCGCCTGTGTGCGAGTGCTGGTGTCCTGGAGCCGCAGATCCTGGCGCAAGCCCAGGCCGGCTGAGCCACGGATCAGGTTCTTGACCCCCTACCAGGCCCCGATCGACCAGCTCGGCTTCGTCCTCGACCACCTGGTCGGCTTCGACCGGCTGCCCAAGGCGGCACCGCTCGAGGCCGAGGAGGTGGCGATGATCCTGGAGGAGGCCGGGCGCTTCGCCGAGACGGTGCAGGCACCGTTGAATGCCACGGGCGATCGGGCGGGTGCGGTGCTCGAGAATGGTGTCGTGCGGACGCCCCCGGGGTTCAAGGAGGCCTTCCGGCAGTTCGGCGAGGCGGGCTGGATGGGGCTGGTCTTCCCGGAGGCCTATGGCGGCCAGGCCCTGCCCTGGACGCTGAATGCCGCCGTCGGCGAATTCTGGAATGCCGGCAATATGGCGCTGCAGATCGCCCCACTGCTGACCCAGGGTGCCGTCGAGGCGCTCTTGCATCATGGTACGGCGGAGCAAAAAGCGCTCTGGGTCCCGCCCATGGTGGCCGGTCGCTGGACCGGGGCCATGTGCCTGACCGAGGCGCAGGCGGGCTCGGATCTGGGGGCCATACGCACGGCGGCGCAGCCGGCGGTCGAGCCCGAGCTCGGCCCGCATTACCGGCTCAAGGGGCAGAAGGTCTATATCAGCTACGGCGACCACGACATGGCCGAGAACGTCGTCCAGCTGGTGCTCGCCCGGCTCGCGGGTGCGCCCGAGGGGGCCCGGGGTATCTCGCTCTTCATCGTGCCGAAGGTCATCGTCAACGCCGATGGCAGCCTCGGCCGACGCAACGATGTCCGCTGTCTCAAGCTCGAGGAAAAGCTCGGCATCCACGGCGCACCCACCTGCGTGATGAGCTATGGCGACGACGCGGGTGCGGTGGGTTTCATGCTCGGCCCGCCCAATCGCGGCCTCGCGTCGATGTTCACGATGATGAACAATGCGCGCCTCACGGTCGGCCTCGAGGGGGTGGGTCTCGCCGAAAGGGCCTATCAGGGGGCCAGGGCATATGCCCGCGACCGCGTCCAGGGCAAGCGCCAGGGCAAGCCGGCGCGGCTGGTCGATCACCCGGACATCCAGCGCCAGCTCTTGACGATGCGGGCCGACGTGGCGTCCGTGCGCGCTCTTTGCCTCACCGCCTTCGCCGCGGTCGACACGAGCACCCACCACCCGGACCCGGCGGCCCGCAGCCTTGCCGCCGGCCGTGTGGCCTTCCTGACCCCGATCGTCAAGGCGTGGTGCACCGACCGGGCGCTCGCCGTTGCCTCCGACGCGATCCAGGTCATGGGCGGCATCGGCTATATCGAGGAGGCCGGTGCCGCCCAGCATTTTCGCGATGCCCGGATCCTGCCGATCTACGAGGGCACCAATGGCATCCAGGCGCAGGACCTGGTGTGTCGCAAGCTCGAGGCCGAGGACGGCCGGTTGCCCTGGCAGCTCGTCGCCGACTTGCGGCGATGGCCGCTCACGCCGCGTCTCGAGGCGGCGCTCGCCGCGCTGGAGCGTGCCACCCGCACCCTGCAGGCGCGGCCTGCCGAGGCGCGCGAGGCGGTGGCGGTGCCCTATCTCGAGCTCGGCGCCCTGGTGCTCTGCGGCTGTCTTTTGGCCAAGGGTGCGGCGGCGGCCGCAGGCGACCCGCGCGGCCGCGCCTGGCCGGCACTCGCCCGCCACTACGCCGCCCATCGCCTGCCGCTGGCGACCGCACTGGCCGAGGTGGTCGAGCATGGCGGGACGCCAGAGCCGGCGGGCCTGGACGCCTGATCCGGACCGATCCACCAGCCAGTCTCAGCTGTGCCGGAGGCTGGACCGCAGGCCTAGCCGGCGTGGCGGGTGGTGCGGTCGTCGATGTTGGAGCGCCGCTCGGCCCCCTGGTCGATCTGGGCCGGTGTCGCAGGCGTTCTGGGCGACATGCGGGGTGATCCGCCGATCGCGGAGCTCGGCGACGACGTCGGCGGTGTCGAACCCCATTCTCGGGCCATTGGGTCGCCGGCGAGCGTGCCGCTCGTGGGGATGGGCGCGTCGGCGAGATCGATCCCGGCCAGGCCCTCCGACACGTCCGAAGCCCGGGTCTGACGGTCGTCCACCACCAGGCCGTTGCGATTCTCCAGCAGCGCGGTGCCGACGAAGCACAGCCGGCTCGGCTGGCCGTCCACCTTCCTGCAGAGCCGGGCGTCTGGATCCGTGGTCGACGCGTGCGTCTCGCCGGAGCGCTTCTGCCTCTGGCAATTCCGCTCGGCGTTGCGGCCGGCGTCGGGGTTGTCACCCCCCGGATCGTCCTTGGGCTCGAGCTCTTCATCGACGCCCGGGCGTCGATCAGGGTGCGGTCGACCGAGAAGTGGTCGCTACTCATCTGCCGGCGGACCTCGGGATGGTCGACCACGCCGGCGAGCAGTTTCGCCGCCGCATCCAGCTCGAGGAAGCGATCCCGGTTCTTGGCGAAGGTCGACGCGTCCCACACCGCATCGTCGCTGCCGAGGCCGACGAACCATCAGCCGCAGGAGGCGGCCGATCCATCTCCGCAGGAGCCGAGGTCAGGAGACCTCGGCGGGCGAAACAAGAGATCGAAGGCGATCCGATCGACCAGCTGACGCTCCGGGCGGATCGTATAGGGCGCCTGCAGCAACAAGGCCCTCGGCAGCTTCTCCGGCGCGATCGACGGCCGGCCGATCGGCGCGTAGGCGGCCGCGAACTGCTGCGACATGCCGGCCAGCACCGCGTCGGCGATCCGTCGGATCAACCGCAGCGGATGCCCGGGCGGCACCCGCGCCTCGCGGTCGACGGACGAAAACAGGCTGCCGTTCCGCGCCGCCACGCCGCGCGTCGTCCCCTCCGCCGTTCGCCGCCAACGGACCGCCAAAGCCCGCACACCGCCAGGACTTCTTCAGCAGCCTGTTGAACCTTGCGGATCGGGCCCGGATGGCGCCCGAGGCGGGCATCCGAGGTCGACAGCACGATCCCCTCGACCATGGCCTGGGCGATCAGCAGTCGGTCGAACGGGTCCTTGTGCAGCAACGGCAGCGCGTCGACGGCAACGGCATGGGTACCGTCGACCGCGACTTCGCCATAGCGGGAGTCCAAGCGCGGGCGGTGGAGCACATGGCAATCGATCGTGAACTCTGCCCGGCCGAGGCTTCGCTTGATCGCCACCTCCCAGAGGCTCGCGATGCGGCAATGCAGGACGTTCGCCGAATCCTCGATCATCCGGCGCGCGGCCGTGGTGATGCGGTCGGGCTGGATGACCGTCCATCGCCGGAGACGAGTGTCGAGCAGCAGCCTCATTCGTCGCCGCAGAACAGCTTCTCGATCTCGTCCTGCCCCAGCGTGTCGAAGTCGTCCGGCACCTCGAACTGACCCTCGAGCCCGCCGAAGCGCCGTGCCGCCACTCTGGCGGGATCGTCAAGGGGCACGACCTTGACCATGGGCTTGCCCGCCTCGGCAGTGACGAACGGCTTGCCCTTCGCCGCTGGTTCGACGCGTTGCGACAGAGGCGCCTTCGCCTCGCGCCTATTGACTGTCTCGATCGCCATCAATCGTCGCCGTGGACCATGTTCTCGGCTCCCGCGCGTCCCATCTGGTCCAAACATCCGGAACCTCGAACTGGCCGTCGAGCGCGCCCCACCGCCGCTTCGCCGTCGCCGCTACCCCGGCGACCGCCACGACCTTCACCGGTGGCACGCCGTCTTTCGCGATGCCGGAGACCCGCCCCCCGCCCCTTGGCGGCTTCATCCACCAGCCACTCGAGCGTCGCCAGCGCCGCCGCGAGTTCGATGAGTTGCACAACCTCCTCCACGAACTCGGTTCACTCGCCGCAGCGCGGCAAGCGAGGCAGGCACCCGACCCCGCCGCAATCATCTCTTGCCAAGCCCCGGCCACCCGGGCCAAATGGCGTGAGCGGTGGGTGGTCTGATCACCTGACACGCACGACGACAATCATCAGGGGGTCTGGTCATGCGACAAGCATTGACGATTGCGCGACAACTGGCGGCCAGCGGCGCCATCGCGGCCTTGGCCTTGGCGGCGGTCAGCACGGCGGACGCACTCGAGATCAAGTCGTCCGATGTGCATGCCATGGGCTATCCGACGACGGATGCCATCCAGTACATGGGCGAATGGCTCTCCGAGCGGACCGACGGGCGGATCAGCACGACGATCTACCACTCGATGCAGCTCGGCGGCGAGAAGGAGGCGCTGGAGCAGGTCCAGCTGGGGGCCCTCGAGATGACCCGTGTGTCGGTCGGCGTGGTCGGGCCCATCGTCGACGACTTCAACGCCTTCAACCTGCCCTACGTCTTCCGCTCGATCGACCACATGCACAACGTCGTCGACGGCGAGATCGGCCAGGAGCTGCTGGCCCGGCTCGAGGCCGGCGAGCTCATCGGCCTGGGCTTCATGGATGCCGGGGCCAGGAGCTTCTACAACAAGGAAAAGTCGATCCGAACGCCGGCCGATCTCGAGGGGCTGAAGATCCGGGTGATGCAGAACCCGATCTTCATCGACATGATGAGCGAGATGGGGGGGTCTGGCATCCCGATCGCCTTCAACGAGCTCTATACGGCGATGCAGACCGGCGTCGTCGATGGGGCCGAGAACAATCCGCCCTCCTACTCGACCCAGAAGCACTACGAGGTCGCCGGCTACTACTCGCTCACCGAGCACCTGGTCGTGCCCGAGATCTTCGTCTTCTCCAAGCGGGTCTGGGACACGCTCAGCGAGGAGGACCAGAACCTGATCCGCGAGGCCGCGGTCCTGGCAACGCAAAAAGAGCGTGAACTCTGGCAGGCCATGGAGGCGAAGGCAATGGCGGAGCTCGAGACGCTCGGCATCCAGATCAACGACGATGTCGACAAGGCGGCCTTCATCGAGGCCACGGCCCCGGTCCGCGAGAAGTTCGGCGCGCAATATGCCGAGCTCCTGGCCCGGATCGAGGCAGTCGAGTAGCACCAGCCTCGACCCGGACGACGAGAAAGCTGCGGGGCGGCGGCCGCCCGCCCCGCCTCCCGACATCTCGAGCACGGGCCCGACGACCCATGGCCGAATCGCCCGACCCTCAGAGCCCGTTGCAACAGCTTTCATTGTGTTTCATGAGCTTGGCAGCGAGCGAATGCCAGGCGTTGGTCGGCCGCCGATGCGGCGGCCGTGGCAGGCTGCTGAAAAAGTCGCGACGGTGGCGATTGCCGGCGCTGGGTAGGCGCCTGGCGCCCAATGAGTGCCGGGATTTGGGCGATGGCCCGCTTTGGCATCGGTTTGGGCATCGCGAGCGGCAAGCGACGCCTGCAGCGCCGAAAAGTGCCCCGTCGCCGATCGGCAGTTTATTGGGCGATGCGGCGAACATGATCGGCGGGCTTCGCCAAGAGCCTGCGGCGACGTTCGCGCGCCCTGCGCTACGGTGCTGGCCCTCACGCCTCCTCGCCTCGGGGCATTCTCGCTGCGCATCGCGGCCATCGGGACTTCTGCAGCAGCCTGCCAGGGGAGCTGCGGGGTCCCCACGGCCCCGCATGGGGTCGGCCGACCAACCACGGCGCAGGTGCTCCCCCGTGGGGTCGCCCCTGCTCGATCTGCGGGGTCCCCACAGCCCCGCAGGCTGCCGAGGTCGCTTTCGGTCGGCTTGCGATCGGCTCCGATGCCACGGCATGGCTTGCCCGATGCCCCGACATCGGGCGCGCTCGCCTCTCCCGGACAAGGCCGCGGCAACCCCCGCACCCCGCAGCAGTGCCGGCGTTCATCCGTAAGCCGATGAAATACCATGAAAACGTCTGAACCGGGCGCTGCGCTGCCGCCCTATATCCGCGCCATGGACCGGCTCTACCAGGCCTGCCTGGTCGCCTCCGGCATCATCATGGTGCTCATCTCGCTCTTCGTCGCCTGGGGGGTCTACACCCGCTACGTCCTCAATCAGGGCTCCTTCTGGGCCGAGCCCATCTCGATCATGCTGGTCATCCAGATGACCTTCTTCGGGGCCGCCGCCTGCTACCGGGCGAACGCCCATATCAGCATCGACGTCTTCGTCCGGCCATTGCCCGAGGGCCTGCCCCGCTGGCTCGCCGACCGCATGGTCGACCTCCTGGTCGGGGTCATGGCACTGGCGATGATCTGGTACGGCACCAGGCTCGTCAGCACGACCTGGTTCCAGCTTTATCCTGAATTCCAGCAGATCCGCGTCGGCACGGTCTACCTGGCCCTGCCGCTCTCCGGCCTCGTCACCCTCCTCTTCGTCATCGAGCGCCTGGTCTACGGCCCCCGGGCCGGCCTCGAGAGCCACCCCTGATGGGCGGCCCCTTCGCCCCCGTCCTCCTGATCGGCGGCCTCTTCGCCCTGATCCTCTTGAACGTGCCCGTCGCCTACGCGCTCGGCCTCGCCTCGCTCGCCACCGTCCTCTATATCGGCCTGCCGCCCGAGGCCGCGATGCTGCAGGTCGTGCGCGGCATCAACAGCTTCTCGCTCCTTGCCATCCCCTTCTTCGTCCTGGCGGGAGCGATCATGGCGCAAGGCGGCATCGCCATCCGCCTCGTCAACTTCGCCAACATCTTCGTCGGCTTCATCCGTGGCGGCCTCGCCATGGTCAACATCCTCTCATCCATGTTCTTCGGCGGCATCTCGGGGAGTTCCGTTGCGGATACGAGCTCGATCGGCTCGATCATGATCCCGATGATGAAACGCCAAGGCTACGACGACGCCTTCTCGGTCAACGTCACCATCACCAGCTCGACCCAGGGCATCATCATCCCGCCGTCGCACAACGCCATCATCTACGCCTACGCCGCCGGCGGCACCGTCTCGATCGCCCAGCTCTTCCTCGCCGGCATCGTCCCCGGGATCATGGTGGGCGTAGCGCTGATGATCCTCACCTTCATCCTCGCCACCAAACGCGGCTACCCCAAGGGCGAACTCGTCCCCTTGCGCGAAGCGGTCAAGACCGCAGGCGGCGCTTTCTTCGGCCTGTTTACCGTCATCATCATCGTCGGCGGGGTCATCGGCGGCATCTTCACCGCCACCGAATCCGCCTCGATCGCCGTCCTCTACGCCTTCGTCGTCGCCACCTTCGTCTATCGCGAGCTCCATTTCCGCGACATCCCGGCCATGCTGGTCGGCGTCGTCAAGACCGTCACCATGGTGATGATCCTGATCGGCTTCGCCGCCGCCTTCGCCTACCTGATGACGCTGATGCAGATCCCGGCCAAGGTCACCGGCTTCTTCCTCACCGTCTCCGACAACAAGCTCGTCATCATGCTGCTCGTGAACCTCATGCTGCTCGTGCTCGGCATGTTCATGGACATGGCGCCGCTGATCCTCATCTGCACCCCCATCCTGCTGCCCGTCATGGCCATGCTCGGCGTCGACCCCGTCCACTTCGGCATCATCATGATGCTCAACCTCGGCATCGGCCTCGTCACCCCACCCGTCGGCACCACCCTCTTCGTCGGCTGCGCCATCGGCAAGGTCTCCGTCGACCACGTCGCCCGCCACCTCTGGCCCTTCTGGCTCACCATGTTCATCGTCCTCATGCTCGTCACCTACATCCCCGCCATCTCCATGACGATCCCCAGCCTGCTGCGCTGAGCCGAAGAGTAGGGAAGAAAGGTTAAGAAAGTGTGGGGAAGATGATCTTCCCCACGCCCCAACGGTATTTTGCGGTGGTGGAAAGTCTGGTCGTTTGGCCAAGCCTCGTGGCGGTCAGGCCTCGACCAACGGCCGCTGCGGCAACCGCTCCAGCGACGAACCCAACGCGGCCCGCGCCAAATCCAGCTCGTACGTCTTCTGCAAATTCAGCCAAAGCTCCGCCGACGTCCCGAAATACCGCCCGAGCCTGAGCGCCGTATCCGCCGTCACCGCCCGTCGACCGGCGACGATCTGACTGACTCGATTGGCCGGCACCTCGATCAACCGCGCCAACTCCGCAGCACTCAACCCAGCCGCCTCGAGCTCCTCGGCCAGAATCTCACCCGGATGAATAGCCGTGCGCGCCATGGCCGCTCCTAATGATAAGCAACGATCTCCACATCCTCCGGACCATCCGCACCCTCGGGCCAGCGAAAGCAGAACCGCCACTGGTCATTGATCCGAATACTATACTGCCCGAGCCGGTCGCCCTTCAGCGCCTCCAGCCGATTGCCCGGCAAGTTGCGCAACTCGGCCAACGACCCCGCGGCCTCCAGCAACCGCAACCGCCGCTCCGCCTGCCGCCGAAACCCCGCGAACGCCGGCACCCGCTCTCCAGCCGCCAACAACGCCGTCCGCCGATCACGAAAGCTACGGATCATGACGCACTATGGTCAGCGATACGCTGTACGTCAAGCATACCGAAGCAGAGCCATTTGGGGCTGCTCACAACCCCAGCACCCGCGCGACCAACGCCGTGAAGTCGACTTGCCAGCCGAGACGTGCCAAGAGCCCGAACTGCTGCTCCAAGAAGGCTACCATCCCGACCACGGCGATACTCCCGGCCGTTATGCCAGCCCCCGTCGCGAATGCATGCCCCGTGGCTCGAAGGCCGGATGCACCGGCGCGAGCCGTTGCCGCCGCAGCATTCTTGCCGTGGAGCCCCAGCGACGCCAGTAACGCTGCCGCTTCGTCGACCGTGATCACCGTCCCGAACTTCGCCTGCACCGCCGCATCACCGGCACCCGCCCGCACCGCCTTCACCTGCTCGCGCACCCACGCGAGCACCTGCCGCAGCATCTCCCGCACGACATTCCGCCACGATCCCGCGAGCCAAGCCAACGCCCGCCCGCCAGCGCGCCCACCCGCTTCAGCCGTATCACGCCCGAGCCGCAACTCTGCCAGAAGCGCCGGATCGGCGATGTCCAACGCCTCAAGCTCGGCCTCGGCAGCCGCCGCCTCCTCGGTCGAGATCGCTATATCCAGCCCCGGATCGGCCGGCCGCCGCTGCTACTCCGCCAGATAGGGGTCGGTCTCGATGTAGAGGTTGGCCGCCGCCACCGCGTCCCGCAGCGCCGCCGCCACCCCGGCCTCCGCCGGCTCGACCAGGGCATCTGGCTCCAACCGCCGCCGCTCGTCCGCCGCCCGCAACGACCGCAACCGCTCGATTCGCAAGATCGCCGAAACCCGAACCTCCCGCGGCCCGTTTCCAAGCCGCGCCTTCGCCGCTTCGGCGGCGTCCCGCCACTCGGCCACCACGTTCGAACGCCCGGCCGCTACGATCAGCCGGTCGAGTGTCGCGATAAGCTCGCCATGCAACTCCCGTCCGATCTCGTCGTCCCGCGCTCCGGTATCGAGCGCCGGGTCGATCAGCGTCAGCCGCCCATCAGGAGCAGTCCCTGCTTGTAGCCCATGCGCTACCGACTCACCTGCTACTTCAGGTGGCGGCAGCGGCATTTTTAGTGCCTCCTGCTCCTTACGTTGGCGCCAAGCCGCGATGGTGACTTGCGCATCTGCCTGTTTCAAGATCTCTTCCGGCGGCCGCCCACCGAAATCACTGTTGCCATAGAGGGCTAGGATGCGCCGCCTCTCGGCCGTCTTTGGATCTGCCCAGGCGTCGAGGATTGCCTGCACCCCCGCGTCGCCAAGTTGGTTAGCACTCAAAATGAGGTACGTGAGTCCAGTAAGGCGGGCCAAGGCCTCAGCCCCGGCGTCGCCGATTCGGTTGGCGTGGATAGAAAGCGAGGTCAGTCGAGAGAGACTGGCCAGCGCCTTGGCCCCCGCGTTGCCGATCTCGTTCGACATAAGATTGAGCGACTTGAGCTCAGTGAGGCTCGTCAGGGCCTTGGCTCCCGCGTCGCCGATCTTGTTGCGCCGGAGATCGAGTGGGGTCAGTCGAGAGAGGTGAGCCCGGTGAGCTGGGTGAATGTATCCGGCAAAACTCGCAGCAGCTTGGCTAAGGTGAAAATTCACCTCGCCGGCCAGCCGGAATCCTGCAGCTCCGAGGCGTCGATGGAGGTGAAGTCTTCGCCAAGCAAAGCCAGCTCGGTCCACCGCTCCGCCTTCGCCCGCTCCAGCACGGCGTCGAGGTCTTTCAACTCCAGCCGTTGCACCTCGTCCGCCGCCATCCGGCAGGTCTCCCACTTTTCGCTGATGCCCGGTAGTTCACAAGGAAACCTGAGCGCGATCAAGCCTCGCTCCTCTGCGCCTCGGCACCCCGGAAAATCCCCTCCCTAACTTCCCGGGTCGCGCCCGGCAGTCTGACCGCACGCCAATGCCTTTTCCGAGCAATGGGAGCGTCAGATGGACCGGAACTTGCCAAGCCTTTCGACCAGGACCAGCACCAGCCGCCGCGGCGTGGCGGCTCGCGTCGATCTCGCCATCGGCCTGCCGGAGCGCCTCGCACTCTACGCCTTCGGCGTGGCCTGCCTGATCGCCTTCTTGCTTGAGAGCCCCGTGCCCATGGCGATCGCCCCCTGATCGCGGCCCGCCCTCCTGCCGGAGACCCGCCATGCAACCGACCACCACCGCCCGCCGGCCCGTTTTCCGCCTGCTGCATTCCACGGGCGACATCCTGATCGCCGACCGCAGCGAGGCCCTGGCCCGCCTGCTGACGCTCCCCGGCGCCAGGCTCTTCATCGTCACCCCCTGACCCCCACCACCGCAAAGGACCGGTGGGGCCCGCGGGGAGGATCATCCTCCCCGCGCTTCTTCCCATAAGCAAAGCTTATGCAAATTCATACGCCCACCCACAATCACCCGAATCATGGCGCAAAATCCGTCACCCCGCTGTTCGTCTGATGCGCCATAACCCGAGGAATGAGTCGGTATACGACGCCGAACCCAAGGAATGAGTCGCCCTATGCGCCATAAGCGATCGTTATGGCGCATAATCCGTCACTTTTCGTTACAAACCGGGTCTTTTGGACCCGAGGAGCCGACGAACGAACCCACGGAATCGACGAGCGAACCCGGCTGTGCCACGAACGAACCCGAGTTTTACAAATGAACCCAAGAGGGCAGGATGACGCAGGCGCTGGGCAATTGCCGCTTGATATCAGAGGCTTATGGCTGCCGACTAAGACATCGCCCGCTTGTTCCGCAGGCCTGCCGCCAGCGCCCAAGGCCGTCTCACCAAACGACCCCGAGCCTCACCCCGCAAAAGTAACGGTGGGGCGCGGGGAGGATCATCCTCCCCGCATCTTCTCTCCTGGACTTACCCCTGTCCTACATCGGGCACTCGCCGACATAGGCATCCTGGTGATCTTCGAGGACGACGCCAATCACGCGGTTGGTAATATTGCCGCTGTCGTCCTGGAAGGCTTCGCGGACGTAGATGTCCTGGATCGGGTGCTGGTTGGCACCGAAGCGGAAGTCGCCGCGGGTGGAGGCGAAGTCGGCCTCGCGCAGGGCGGCGCGGAAGGCTTCCTGGTCGGCGAGGTCGTCGCCGAGCTTGTCCATGGCGGCGAGCAGGAGATTGGCCGTATCGTAGCCCTGGCTGGCGTAGAGGGTGGGGTAGCGGCCGTAGGCGTCCTTGAAGGCCGCGACGAAGGCCTGGTTCGCCTCGTTGTCGAGGTCGGGCGACCATTGCGAGGTGTTCTTGATGCCGATGGCGGCCTCGCCCACCGCGTCGAGCAGGGTGTCGTCGAAGGAGAAGGCCGGGCCGAAGAAGGGGATCTCCCGGCTGATCCCGCTCGATGCCGCCTGCTTGACGAAGTTGATGCCCATGCCGCCCGGGTAGAAGAAGAAGACCGCATCGGGCTCGGCGGCGCGCAGATTGGCGAGCTCGGCCGCGTAGTCGGTCTGGCCGAGCTGGGTGTAGACCTCGCCCGCGATGCCGCCCTCGTAGAACCGCTTGAAGCCGGTGAGCGCGTCCTTGCCGGCGGGGTAGTTTGGGGCCAGGAGGTAGACGTTGGCGAAGCCTTCTCGGGTCACATAGGCACCCATCGCCTCGTGCAGATTGTCGTTCTGCCAGGCGACGTTGAAGTAGTTCTCGTGGCAGCCGGCACCCGCCAGCTGCGAGGGTCCGGCATTGGGCGAGAGATAGACCATGCCGTCGCGGACGAGGCGGGGCACCACGGCCATTGCGACGTTGGAGAAGATGATTCCGGTCATGACATCGACCCCGTCGCGCTCGACCATGCGCTCGGCGATCTGCACAGCCTTTTCGGGCTCGAGCCCGTCATCCTCGACCAGCACCTCGACCCGCTCCCCGGCCCCGGCGCGCTCGATCGCGAGCAGGAAGCCGTCGCGGACGTCCTCGCCGAGATAGCCGGCGCCGGTCGAGAGCGTCGTGACCATCCCGACCCTGACCGGCTCCGCCATCGCCGCCGCTGCCATGAGCGCCAGCCCGGCGACCCCGCCGATCAGCGCCGTTCCCAGGTTTCTCGCCATGTCCCCTCCCGCGTCCTCGTTCCTGCTGCTGTGCTCTTGGCGGTAGCGCGAAGGTGCGGGCAAGGCAAGGCCGGGCGGCAGACGCGCAGTGCGAATTAGGATATTCAACCTATGAGCGAAGCATGCTATAGTCGCTCATATCGCTGGACCCCGCGCCCAGACCCGACCGATGCAAGCCCTTTCGACCGCCGATCGCAACGAGCCGCTTTCTCCTGCAGACGATCGAGAGTGCGCTCGCTGGCAAGTAACGGTCCAGTCGAGAGAAGCCGGCGATCGGACCATGCTGCGCGCCGCGGCGCAGCGGCCGACCGGAAAAAAGTGCTCGGCTCCCACCGCATGCGAGCGAAGCGGTGCGACCAGCCTGCAGACCAACATCCTGGCCGGTCGACCGAGCGTCGTGCCGGCCCGCGCCTCGGTCGGCACCTGTCGCAGTCCGAGGGACGCCACGGCCGTGCAGCTAACGGTGACGAGCGGCCTCGTCAGCAGTGTCATCGGCGACGGCGATCTTCCGCCGCCCGGCGCGCTGAAAGGGCAGGTTTCTCGCGTTCTCGCCAATACGGCATTTCCCATGGGGTGAGCGTCAGGGGAATGGGCGGCCGCATTAAGGAGTTGTTCAGGTTTGGAGAGCAAATCTCGAGGGACATTAGCTACCTGCTTAGGAGACGAGGTCGATGGCCACGCACTCACCGAACCTGGAAATGCTCATTGCGACGCACAGCAGCCTCGGCGGTGCGCCGGTCCGAAAGGTCGGGCGCCAGCTGCCGGTCTCGGCAGAGCTCGTCGCCAATGGCTGGCTGAGCTGGTCCAGCCCCAATGGCGCGGTCGGCCGGGCCGAGCGCGCGCCGTGCGATCGGTCTCCAGCCCGGCTGCTGGCCTTGTCGAGTGGTGCCAGGAGAGCCGCCTGAGGCGTGATCGGCCAAGACGAGGATCCTCCGGCCCGCGCTGCCGCCCCGGTTTGTCGCGCAGTTCGGGTCAGGCCCCGCCCATCATCAGCTTGACCACCTCGTCGCCGTCCGTTTCCTTCGCCAGCCGCTCGCCCGCTTTTCTCCCCCGTTCGAGGACGACGATGCGGTCGGAGACGGCGAAGATGTCGTGCAGGTTGTGGCTGATGAAGATGATGCCCACACCACTTTCCTTGAGGCGGTGGATCAGCGCCAGGACCTCGCGTTGCTCAGGCACGCCCAAGGCCGCCGTGGGCTCGTCCATGATCAGGAGCCTGGCCTGCCAGTAGACGGCGCGGCCGATGGCGAGGGCCTGGCGCTGGCCGCCCGAGAGGGTGCGGACAGGCGCGTCGAGGTCGCGGACGACGATGCCCAGCGCCTTCAGGGCCTTCTCGGCCTCGCTGCGCATCGTCTTGCGGTCGAGATAGGGGAGGCCCAGGAGGTGCTTCACCTTCTCGCGGCCGAGGAAGAGGTTGGTGCCGACGTCGAGGTTATCGGCGAGTGCCAGGTCCTGGTAGATGGTCTCGATGCCGCGGTCGCGGATCTGCCGCGGGGTGAGCTGGTCGACGCGCTCGCCCTGGTAGCGGACCTCGCCGCCGTCGGGCTTGTAGACGCCGGCGATCATCTTGATGACGGTGGATTTCCCGGCACCGTTGTCGCCGGCCAGGGCCACCACCTCGCCCGGCATGACGTGGAGCGAGACGTCGCGGGCGGCGTGGATGCCGCCGAAGCGCTTGTTCAGGCCTTTCGCTTCCAGGATGGGTGTGGTCATGTGGCGGCTCCGACCTGGAGCTTGTCGCGGAGCTGGTCGATCAGGACGGCAACGATGATGACGGCACCCACGGCGATGAACTGCCAGTAGGGGGCGACGTTGATGAAGACGAGGCCGAACTGGATGACGGCGATGATCAAGGCCCCGATCACCGTGCCCTTGATGGTGCCCTGGCCGCCGGTGAGGCTGGCCCCGCCGATGAAGACGGCAGCGACCGCATAGAGGAGGAGTGGCTCGCCGGCTTGGGCGGCGCCGGCCGAGAAGCGGGCGGTGTAGACGATCCCACTGAGGCCGGCGGTGAAGGCGGAGAGGAGGAAGAGGACGATCAGGTGGCGCTCGACGTCGACGCCGGCCCGCCTTGCGGCCTCGACATTGCCGCCGATGGTGTAGGTGTGCAGGCCGAAGCGGGTGTAGGCCAGGAGATAGTGGAAGACGAGGGTGACGAGGATCGTCATGACGACGACGAAGGGGACGCCGAACAGGTGCTGGTTGCCGAACCAGGTGGCCGCGGGGTTCCTGATCGAGACAGTGGCACCGCCGGCGACGAGCAGCGCCATGCCGCGGGCGATGCCGTACATGCCGAGCGTGCCGATGAAGGACGGCACGTTCAGCCTCGCCACCATCCAGCCATTGACGAAGCCCGGGATGAGCGAGACCGCGAGGCCGATGCTGATGCCGAGGACGAGCGACAGGGCGGGCGGCACGGCGGGGTCGATGGCGCGGATGACGACGGCCATGGTGACGGCGGCAAGGCCGGTGACGAAGCCGATCGAAAGATCGATGTGGCTGGCGACGATGACCAGGGTCAGGCCGATGGCGAGCAGCAGGGTCTGCGACGCGGCGATGGAGATGGCCTGGAGGTTGTGGGTGCGAAACAGGAAGGTGTTGCCGGTCTCGAGCCGCGCCCAGGCCTCGAAGAAGACGAGGATGCTGACGAGAAACACCCAGGACCAGGTGGCGAGAATCAGGCGGAGCGCCTTCGTCTGGCCGCCGTTCTGGGCGACGCTGCTATCGGTGGTCGTGGCCAAGGGGCCGGTCTCCAGGAATTGGCGCGGGGCGGCTGGCACCGCTGCAGCAGGGATTGTTGACCTTCAATCGTAGTCTTCCGGCTCGAAGACATCGACGTTGCCGAGCTCAACGTTGTGGAACAGGTCGTCCAATTCGATGTCGTCAACTTCGAAGCCCGGGATTTCGCCGCCCAGATTGTAAACATTGAGCGTCATTGTCACTCGCACGTCAAGCTCCTGATCTACTTCGACTGTTCTACCCCCCATTCCAATGGACTCACGGTCTACGCTGTCCCACATTGAAAAGCTCAGTTCGATTGGCACAAGCAATTTCAGCTTCAGCGGGAGACTGAGTGTCACGTTCTTCGCTTCGCCTTCATCGGCATCAACCACATCGATGATGTCGATCTCGTCGTCTCTTGGCCACGTAACACTTGTGAGTTCTCCAGAGTACGGAATTGCCTCCATCTCACCCGATGTCGCATTGCCGTCGACGGAGAATTCGATCTGCTCGACCTTGCCTTCTAAGCGCGCCGTCACCTCTGCCCGACCTTCGGCCCCCTCTGCTAGCCATGTCTGCACAGCCTCCCTCACAATCACCGGTGCATCGTTTATGAGCGCGAGTGCCCGCTCGATATCGGGTACGAGGTAGAGCCGCTGCGATTTTTCGCAGAACGCGCGCCAATCTCTGTCTTTCGAAACGACGATGAGCTTGGTCTGGCGATTAGCGCCCTCAGACTCTAAGGCGTTCAGTGCGAGTGCGTCCGGAAACTCGTTCTTTTTCGAACCGGATCCAAATGGCGGGCTTCCCTCGAAGTACGCGCCGTAGAGTGTAGCTGTATCTACGTGCGCCGTATCGTCTATGACCTCGCATCCAGAAGCCTCGACAAAGGTTTTAAGCCGCTCGTCCGCCGCTATAGCAGCGGTTCGATCACCCGAGATCTGTGCCAGCAGTTCATCGCGTGTTGGACGTTCCGTCTCAAACACATGGAGCGCTTTCCCGATTGCTTGCTTGGCCGATCGCATCGCGTTCTCTGCAGCTTCCTCAAGATGTCGCCGAATTTCTCGAGCAACGGTCCCAGACAGGATGAAAGAGAAGCGGCGATCCTTCAGGCGGACAATGGCCTGGAGGGCTACAGAGTTCAGCTGTAGGCCCTTCTCGTCGAAAATGTTCGTGTCAACCGAGATCGCCGTTATGCGTCCCTCAGCTAGAAGACGAGAGAGATCAGGTTCATCCGATACGGGCATGTGCTCAATTTGCTAGCACGGAGTTGCACGAGAGGGGTTATGTCCCGATGGACGTCATGCAGGTCAGACTCTAGATGGCCATCGCCGACGTGAGGGCCACGGTCGCCACTGGAAAGGTCTCCGCAGCCCTCTGAAAAGTCGCATAAACTGCGATCACTCGCCCGAGTAGATGAACTTCTGGATCGCCTCGTCGTCGACATTGGACGCGTCGATGACGGTGAAGCCGGTGCCGATGGCGGGCGGCACCGATTGGCCCGTGAGGTGGGCATAGGCCGTCACCACGCCGTAATAGCCGATCTCGGCCGGGTGCTGGGCGATGGCGATGTTGACCAGGCCCTCCTTGATGTTGTCGACGATCGACTGCGGCGCATCGAAGGCGATGACCTGCACCTCGCCCGACTTGCCGGCGGCCTGCACGCCGTTGGCGGCACCCAGCGCCGAGAAGAGGTTGGCGCCGAAGACCCCGGCGAGATCGGGGGTGCGGGCGAGCACCGCCTGGAACTGCGAGGCGGCGAGGCTGGCGTCGTTCTCGTTGAACTGGGTGTCCAGGACCTCGATGCCGGCGTGGTTCGCCATCTCGAGCTTGAAGCCTTCCTCGCGCTGGTCGGTGGTCGAGATGCCGGGCCTGACGTTGGAGACGTAGACCGTGCCCGCGCCGCCGATCGCCTCGGCCATGGCGCGCGCCGCCATGCGGCCGCCCTCGACATTGTCTGACGCGATATAGCTGATCGGGAAGTCGGCGTCGCCCGAGCCCGTCTGGTATTGGCCATTGCCGATGAAGGTGTCGACGGTGAGGACCGGGATGCCGGCGTCATGGGCACGACGCAGCGGCTCGATCAGCTGGGTGGTGTCGGTGGGGGCGATCAGGATGGCATCCGGACCGCGGGCGATCACGGCATCCAGCACCGGCACCTGGAGGACCGGCTCGAACTCCTCGGCCCCCTGGAAGTTGACGGTGATGCCGAGCGCTTCGGCCGCGGCCTGGGCGCCGCGGTTCATGGTGATGTAGAAATCGTCCGTGGTCAGGCCCGGAATGAGCGTGATCTCGATATCGTCCTGGGCCTGGACCGGTGCGGCGAGCGCCAGTGCCAGGGCGCCGGCCAGGATCAGCTGGCGGTGCTTCATGATCTGCCTCCCTTGGTTTTGCCCGCCGTCGGCCATCGCGACGGGCCTTGCAACGGCCGGGACCTTAATGGCTGTGCCTCGGCATTTCGAGGGGTTTCATGCGCGTCGCGGCACGTGCCGGGCCGTTCGATCTCGGGCTGTCGCGCCCTTGGCATCCGCGGGCCACCCCTTTAGGACGAAGCGCCGGGCCGCCTTGGGTCGGCAAAGGGTGGGGCATGCTGCTTTTCCTCGAGCAATTGCTGAACGGTGTGCAGCTCGGCATGACGCTGTTTTTGATGGCGGCCGGGCTGACGCTGGTCTTCGGCGTCATGAACTTCATCAACCTGGCGCACGGCTCGCTCTTCATGGCGGGCGCCTATCTGGCAGCCGCGATCGTGGCCGCGACCGGTTCCTTTCTTCTGGGCCTCGTGGTCGGGGTGGCCGGGGCGGCGCTTTTCGGCGTGCTGCTCGACCGGGTGATCGTCCGCCGGCTCGAGGGGCGGGATCATCTGGACCAGGTGCTCGCGACCTTCGCCGTCATTCTGATCGCCAACGAGACCGTCCGGATCGTCTTCGGCCGCCAGCCCTTGGCCCTCGACCCACCGGCCTGGCTCTCGGGCACGGTCGAGATCCTGCCGGGGGCACCCTATCCGATCTACCGGCTCGCGGTGATCGGGGTCGGGCTGCTGGTCATGCTGCTGCTCTATTGGCTGGTGATGCGCACCAGGGTCGGCATGTGGGTCAGGGCAGGGGCCTCGAACCCCGAGATGATCCAGCTCCTCGGCGTCGATATCAGCCGGCTCAACGGCCTGATCTTCGCCTTGGGGGCGGCCCTCGCCGGGCTCGCCGGGATCATCGCCGGACCCTTCATCGCCATTCAGTCCGGGATGGGTGAGACCATCCTCATCCTCGCCTTCGTCGTCGTCGTGATCGGCGGGATCGGGTCGATCGCCGGGGCCGCGATCGGGGCGCTGGTGGTCGGCATCGGTGACACGCTCGGGCGGGCCTACCTGCCGGATTTGCTCGGTGCCCTGGTGCCGGCCGGCACGGCGGACGGGCTCGGGCCGGCCGTGGCATCGATGGGCATCTATCTCCTGATGGCGGTGGTTCTCGCCGTCCGTCCCAAAGGCTTGCTGGCGCGATGAAAGGGGCCTGGCCGCTCGCTCTCGCCCTGGGCGGGCTCGCCTTGGCCGCCGTCTATGTCGACTATTCGGGCCAGCGCTATCTCTGGACGATCCTCACGCTGATCGCCGTCTATGCGCTCGCGGCCTCGGCCTTGAACCTCGTGCTCGGCATGGGCGGGCTCGTCTCCTTCGGCCACGCGGCGTTCTTTGGCGCCGGCGGGTATGTCGTGGGCATCCTCTCGCTGCACGCCTTCGAGGGCCAGCCGCTGCTCGGTTTTTTGGCATCCAACGAGGCGCTGGTCGTCTGGCCCGCTTCCCTTGTCGTGGGGGGCCTCTTGGGCTTGCTGATCGGCCTCGTCTGCCTGCGCACATCGGGTGCCTATTTCATCATGATCACGCTCGCCTTCGCGCAGATGCTGTTCTTCGGCTTCGTCTCGGCCGGCCGTTATGGCGGCGAGGACGGTCTTTCGCTCTGGTGGGGGCGAAACGAGCTCTTCGGCCAGAGCCTCGACGATCGCCGCGGTTTCTTCATCGCCGTCTGGCTGCTGCTCGCCGTTTGGAGCGTGCTCAAGCTGCGGCTGATGGCAGCACCCTTGGGCCGGGCGATCCTCGCCTCGCGGCTGAACCCGGAACGGCTCGAGGCCCTGGGTGTCGACGTCTACCGATTGCGCCTTTTGGCCTTCGTGCTGTCGGCGGCGGTGGCGGCCTTGGCCGGCGCCCTCCTCGCCAATCTCACGAGCTTCGTCAGCCCCGCCACGCTCGCCTGGCCGGTCTCGGGCAAGCTCATCGTCATCTGCGTGCTCGGCGGGCTCGGCACGGTGGCGGGGCCGATCTTCGGTGCTGCGGCCTTCATCCTGCTCGAGGAGACCCTGGTCGGCTACACCGAGCACTGGCAGCTCTTCGTCGGGATCGCACTCCTCGCCATCGTGCTCTTGTCCAGGCGCGGGGTGAGCGGGCTCTTCGTGCTCCGGCGGGATTGAGGTCGGGTTGGCAGCGCTCCTGCAGGCGACCGGTCTCGCCAAGGCGTTCGGCGGGGTGTTTGCCGTGCGCGACGTCTCGCTCGAGCTGCAGCCGGGCGAGATCCATGCGCTGATCGGACCGAACGGTGCCGGCAAGAGCACCCTGATCGGGCTCCTGCACGGCACCATCCGGGCGGATGCCGGCAGCGTCGCCTTTGCCGGGCAGCGGCTCGACGGCCGCGGGCCGGCGGCCCGCGCACGGGCCGGGCTCGCCCGCTCCTTTCAGCGGACCGCGATCTTCAGCGAGCTCACCGTAGCCGAGCATCTGGGTCTCGCGGTCCGGGCGGCCGAGCGGCGAACCATGGGTTTCTGGCGCCGGGCGCGGGTGGAGGGCGAAGCGGTGCTCGCGGATTTCGGCCTCGCGGATCTCGCCGCTCGCCGGGCCGGCGATCTGGCGCACGGTCAGCAGCGGCTGGTTGAACTCGCCATGGTCGTGGCGGCCCGGCCGCAGGCGATCCTCATGGACGAGCCCTTCGCCGGTCTGGCCCCGGACGACCGGCCGGCGCTCGCGGATCGGCTCAAGGGCTTGAAGCAGCGCCACGCGCTGCTGCTGGTCGAGCACGATATGGACGTGGTCTTTCGCCTCGCCGACCGGCTCAGCGTGCTCGTGTCGGGTGTCGTGATCGCGAGTGGTCCGCCCACAGCCGTGCGCGCCGATCCCGAGGTGCAGCGGGCCTATCTGCGGGACGACGGCTGATGCTTCGCATCGAGGCGCTGGCCGCCGCCTACGGCACGACGCAGGTGCTCTTCGACGTCTCGCTGGAGGTCGGTGGGGGCGAGGTCGTGGGTCTTCTCGGCCGCAACGGCATGGGCAAGACGACGCTGATCCGCAGCCTCTTCAATCTCACCCGCCGGGTCGGCGGCAGCGTCACTTTCGAGGGCCACGACCTGGCGAGCGAGCCGCCCCACGCCGTCGCCCGACTTGGCCTGGCACTGGTCCCGGAGGGCCGGCAAATCTTCCCCAACCTTTCGGTCGAGGAGAATCTCGTCGCCGCCGGGCGCCCGGGCGATTGGCGCCTCGAGCGGGTCTTCGAGCTCTTCCCGCGGCTCGCCGAGCGCCGGCACATCCCGGGTTGCTCGCTCTCCGGCGGCGAGCAGCAGATGCTGGCGATCGGCCGTGCTCTTCTGACCAACCCGAGGCTCCTGATCCTCGACGAGGCGACCGAGGGCCTCGCCCCTGCCGTACGCGGCGAGATCTGGCAGCGCATCCGCGCGCTGCGGGCCACGGGCATCAGCATCCTCCTGGTCGATCCGCATCTCGGCCGGCTCCTGGAGCTCACCGACCGCAACGTGATCCTCGAGAACGGCCGCAGCGTCTGGCACGGCAGCTCGGCCGAGCTCGGCGCCGCGCCCGAGCTGCAGCGGCGCTACCTGGCGGTGTGAGCGTGCCGATTTGGCAGACGCACGGGTTTGCGTTAGCGTGGTCGTCGTGCGGCCCAGCCGCGACGGATCGAAACAACACAATGAGGGAGAGACGACCGGATGGCTGACAAGAACGCCTACGAACAGAAGCTCGAAGCGCAGCTCCACCAGTGGCAGGCGGAGATCGACAAGCTCCGGGCCAAGGCCGACGAGGCCAACGCCGAGGCGCGGATCAAGTACGACGAGCAGGTCAAGGAGCTCGCCGAGTATCAGAAAAGGGCGCAACAGCAGCTGCACGAGATGCAGCAGGCAAGCGAGAGTGCCTGGGCCGACATGCGGGCCGGGATGGAGAAGGCCTGGGACGACGTCGCCAAGGCCTGGAAGAACGCGATGAACCGATTCACCTGAGCCAGGCCGTGGCCTGAGGGGGGCGGCTGCCGCGGGCGTTGCCGCCCCCTTTTTCTTGATCCAAGGCCAGCCGAGGAACAGCGGCAGGCGGAACCCAGCCGCGTTCAACGCGCTTGCCGGTTCACAAGCCCGGTTCCATCGCTATGCTTCTTTTCGTCGATCGCAACCAGGGACGAGACCGCTGACCGCCAGCCGTTATCCGCGTATCTATTCCGCTGTCGCCAGGCTCTTCAGCGCCGAAACGATGACCGACGAGCTCGAGCGGATCCGCTCGTTGGGCTTCGACCGGCTGCATCTGGCAGGGCCTGTGCCACCTCCCTCGGCATTGCTCGAGGCGGCCGCTGCCGCCGGGCTGGCGCCGCTGCTCGACCTCGACGTCGCCCGGGTTGCCGGCCGCAGCCCGTTGGTCCGACGGGCGCCCGAGCTCTTCGTTCCGGTGATCGCCGAGGCGGCCGCCGCACTCGATCCGCGGCGGCCCGCCACGACATTGTTGCAACCGGCACCAGGCGTCGATGAAGGGCTGTTGGTCGAGGCCGTGGTGGCCCACGCCGAAGCTCTGCTTGCGGCCGGGGTGCGTGGTTTACTCGCGCGATCCTGTCTCCTGCTGCCGGCATCGTTCTGGGCTCTCGTGCTGGCTCGGCTGAAGGGCCAGGCATCCGGGCTGCTCGTTGTCGCCGACACGTTGGGCGAAGCGCCCGAGGTCGTTCGCACATTGGCGCCGGTTGGTTTCGACTATCGGCTGGGCGATGTCGCCTGGTGGGATTGCCGTGCTTCCTGGTATCTCGCCCAGGAGGCCGAGCTTTCCCCGGTGACACCGGCGATCGGCTTTCCCGAACCGCTCGCGGGGCCGCGCCTCGCGTCTGATTCTGGCCTCGCCGATACGGCACTCGAAGCTCTGGCCCGAATGCGGCTCAGGCTCGCCGGGCTCACCAGCTCCGGCCTGATGGTGCCGGCGGGGTTCGAGTTTGGTGCGGAGCTACCTCTCGACCCGGACGAGACCCGTGCCGGTGATCTGACGTACTGGCGGGACCATGCGCGCTACGATCTTTCCGCCGAGCTCGCCGACCTGAACGCGGCTCTGGCCGCGCTCGATCTTGCGGGCCCGATCGTGCCGGTCAGTGGACCCTCGGACGATGCCGTGGCCCTGCTGCGTCTCTCGCACGGTACCGCGGAGCGGAGTGCAACCGCCGCGGCCCTGCTGCTCAATCCGAGCGATCATGCACCAGCCGGCATGGCGGCGGGGCCGGTCCTGCGCGCCGCCGATGGCCGGTTCGGCGACTTTACCGAGGTCGAGGGCGCCGAGGTCGCCGGCGAAGCCGTCCTGCTGCCCGGCCAGACCGTGCCAGTGCCGCCTTTGACCGCGCGTGTTTTTCGCGCGGAACGACTGCGGCATGCCGCAGTCGTGGTCGACGCGAAGGCCGCCGAGACGGCGCTGAAGCGCTTGGCCGCCGATCGGGTGGCGATCGAGGCCGTGGCGCCGGAGCTCGACGGCGGGCGCTTCCCGGTCAAGCGCGTCGTCGGTGACGTGCTCGAGGTCGAGGCGGACGTCTTCTGCGACGGCCACGACAAGATCGCTTGTGCACTGATGATCCGGCACCAGGACGACAAGGCCTTCACCGAGGTGCCGCTGGAGTTCGTGATCAACGATCGCTGGCAGACGAGCTTTCCGCTCACCCGGATCGGCCGCTACGTCTACACGATCCACGGCTGGCGCGATCTTTTCGCTTATTGGCGGCACGAGGTCACCAAGAAGCACGAAGCCGGGCTCGACCTCGGCCTCGAGCTCGAAGAAGGGCGGCGGCTGATCGAGGCGGCGCGCGAGCAGGCCAAGGGCGAGGCCAAGCAGGCGATGCAGGCGACGCTTGCTACGATCGGCACGGTGGGCGAGCGGCCGGGCGAGCTTTTGGCGTTGCTGCTGGACGACGACGTCGCGGCCTTGATGGCGAAGCACGGGCCCCGGACCAATCTCTCGTCTTACGGCCGAGAGCTCGAGGTGGTGGTCAGCCGGACGCGCGCCGAGTTCGCTGCCTGGTACGAGCTGATGCCACGGTCGATGGCCGATGACCCGACGGTGCACGGCACGTTTCGCGACGTCATCGTCAAGCTGCCCTATGTCCAAGGCATGGGTTTCGACGTGCTCTACTTCACGCCCATCCATCCGATCGGACGGACCAACCGCAAGGGCCCCAACAATACGCTGACCCCGGGGCCGGACGACCCGGGCTCGCCTTATGCCATTGGCTCGGCCGGGGGCGGCCACAACGACCTCCATCCGGAACTGGGCACGTTCGAGGACTTCGCCGCATTGGTCGAGGCGGCGCACGACCACGGGCTCGAGCTGGCGCTCGATTTCGCCATCCAGTGCGCGCCCGACCATCCCTGGATCAAGGCGCATCCCGAGTGGTTCGACTGGCGGCCGGACGGGACGATCAAGTTCGCCGAGAACCCGCCGAAGAAATACGAGGACATCGTCAACGTCCATTTCTACCGCGAGGCGTTGCCGGCGATCTGGTACGAGCTCCGGGACACCGTCCTCTTCTGGGTCGACAAGGGCGTTAAGCTCTTTCGCGTCGACAACCCGCACACCAAGCCCTTCCCGTTCTGGGAGTGGCTGATCCGCGAGGTCAACGAGCGGCACCCGGACGTGGCGTTCCTCGCCGAGGCCTTCACCCGGCCCAAGGTGATGCACCGGCTGGCCAAGCTCGGCTATCAGCAGTCCTACAGCTACTTTACCTGGCGCAATACCAAGCACGAGCTGATCGAGTACCTGACCGAGCTGACCCAGGGCCCGGCCAAGGACTACATGCGGCCCAACTTCTTTGCGAATACGCCGGACATCAACCCGGTCTACCTGCAGACCGGGGGGCGGGCCGGGTTCCAGGTGCGGCTCGTGCTCGCCTCGACGCTGTCGACCCTCTACGGCCTCTATTGCGGCTACGAGCTCTGCGAGGCCACCCCGGTGCCGGGCAAGGAGGAATATCTCGACAGCGAAAAGTACCAGATCCGCCGCTGGGACTGGGATCGCCCGGGGCACATCCGCGACGACATCCGGCTGCTCAATCGACTGCGGCGGACCAATCCGGCGCTGCAGCAGTTCCCGAACCTCACCTTCCTCAACGCCTGGAACGACAATATCCTCTACTATGCAAAGTCCACCTCCGACCGAGCGAATGTCGTCCTTGTCGTGGTCAATCTGGACCCGCACCACGTCCACTCGGCGCATTTCGAGGTGCCGCTTTGGGAGTATGGCCTGCCCGACCATGCCGCGATCGGGGTTGAGGATCTCGTCACAGGCGCGCGGTTCTACTGGACCGGCAAGATCCAGCATGTCGAGCTCGACCCCGAGGTTCGCCCCTATGCCATCTGGCGGCTGATCCCGCCCGGCCGGGACCACTGAGACCGAGACGCATGCCGCAAAGCAGCAGAAAACCCGTCGTCGATCGCTCCGATCCGCTCTGGTACAAGGACGCGATCATTTATCAGACCCACGTCAAGTCGTTCTTCGACCACAACAATGACGGGATCGGCGACTTCGCCGGGCTGACCGACAAGCTCGACTACATCAAGGAGCTCGGGGTCTCGGTGATCTGGCTGATGCCGTTCTACCCGTCGCCGCTCCGCGACGACGGCTACGACATCCAGGACTACCGGAGCATCAACCCGTCCTACGGCGAGATGCGCGATGTCAAGCGGTTCATCGACGAGGCGCACCGCCGTGATCTACGCGTCATCACCGAGCTCGTCATCAACCACACCTCGGACCAGCATCCCTGGTTCCAGCGGGCGCGGCGGGCCAAGCCCGGCTCCAGCCATCGCAACTACTATGTCTGGTCGGACACCGACCAGAAATACACCGACACCCGGATCATCTTTCTCGACACCGAGCCTTCGAACTGGACCTGGGACCCGGTGGCCAAGGCCTACTTCTGGCACCGCTTCTACAGTCATCAGCCCGATCTCAACTTCGACCATCCGCCGGTGATGCGCGAGGTGCTCAACCTCTTGCACTACTGGCTGACGATGGGGATCGACGGGCTCAGGCTCGATGCCATCCCCTATCTGATCGAGCGCGAGGGCACCAACTGCGAGAATTTGCCCGAGACGCACACGGTCTTGAAGCGCATCCGCGCCGAGATGGATGCGCACTACCCCGACCGGATGCTGCTCGCCGAAGCCAACCAGTGGCCGGAGGATACCCATCCCTATTTCGGTGACGGCGACGAGTGCCACATGGCATTCCACTTCCCGTTGATGCCGCGCATGTACATGGCAGTGGCACAGGAAGACCGTGCCCCCATTACCGACATCATGCGCCAGACGCCGGAGATCCCGGAGAATTGCCAGTGGGCGATCTTCTTGCGCAACCATGACGAGCTGACGCTCGAGATGGTCACCGAGAAGGAGCGCGATTATCTCTGGAACACCTATGCCGCCGATCGCCGGATGCGCATCAATCTCGGCATTCGCCGGCGGCTGGCACCCTTGATGGACAACGACCGGCGCAAGATCGAGCTGATGAACTCGATGCTGTTCTCGATGCCCGGCACGCCGGTGATGTATTACGGCGACGAGATCGGCATGGGCGACAACATCTATCTCGGCGACCGCGACGGGGTCAGAACGCCGATGCAATGGTCGCCGGACCGCAATGGCGGGTTCAGCCGCGCCAATCCGCAAGCGCTGTTCCTGCCGCCGGTCATGGACCCGGTCTATGGCTTCGAGGCGGTCAATGTCGAAGCCCAGAGCCGCAGTGCCGCGTCGCTCTTGAACTGGATGCGCCGGCTGATCACGGTGCGCCGCCAGCACAAGGCGTTCAGCCGCGGCACACTCGACTTCATCTATCCGGGCAACCGCAAGATCCTGGCCTATACGCGCTCATACGAGGGTGAGACGATCTTCTGCGTCGTCAATCTCTCGCGCAACGCGCAGCCCGTGGAACTGCAGCTGTCGCACTATCGCGGCCGGACGCCCGTCGAGCTGATCGGGCGCACGACCTTCCCGCCGATCGGCGACCTGCCCTATCTGCTCACCCTGCCGGGCTTTGGCTTTTACTGGTTCGTCCTGGCCGACGAGGCGAGCATGCCGGATTGGCATGTCGATCTGCCGGAACCGCTGCCGGAGTTCGTCACCCTGGTCCTGGGGCGCGGCTGGGGCTCGCTGCTCGATCCCAAGAACCGCAAGGAGCTGGAGGACGGGGTGCTCGCGAGCTTCCTCGCCAATCAGCGCTGGTTCGCGGCCAAGGACGCGACGATCAGGAAGCTGCAGGTGACCCGGACGATCGAGCTGCCGGTGCCGGCCGGCGGCGTGCTGCTCGCCATGGTCGAAACCACGCTCGACGGCGACCAGACGCAGACCTATCAGATGCCGCTCGCGGTCGCCTGGGGCGAGGACAATCTCTCGCTGGCCTCGCCGCTTCGTCCGTTCACCATCGCCAAGGCGCGCCGGGCCAACAAGGTGGGGGCCGTCTACGACGCCTCGGCCGGCGACGGGCTGGCCTTGGCCTTGCTCGACGGCCTTCGACAGGAGCGCCAGGTCGAGATCGCCGGGGCCGTCGCCCGGTTCATCAGGAGCCCCGCCATGGCTGCCATAGAGCTCGCCGAGACGCCCGAGATCCGGCGCCTGTCGGTCGAGCAGAGCAACACCTCGATGATGATCGACCGGACGATGATCTGGAAGCTCTACCGGCGCCCCTTGCCCGGGCCGCATCCGGAGGTCGAGATCGGCCGCTTCCTGACCGACGTCGCGGGCTTCGCCAACACGCCGCCGCTCCTCGGCAGTCTCGAAATCGAGGGGGCCGAGGGGACCAGCACTCTCGCTGCCGCCATGGGCTTCGTGCTCAACCAGGGCGACGGCTGGAGCTGGACGTTGGACTATCTGGAGCGCGAGCTCGAGACCATGCTGCTCGAGCGGGAGGGCGAGGGCGAGCTCGAGCCTGGCGAGCCCTTCGGTGTCTACCTGCAGCTCGCAGCCACCATCGGCCAGCGCACGGCCGAGCTGCATCGCGCCTTTGCGACGCCGACCGATGATCCCGCCTTCGCGGCCGAGCCGATCACCGCCGCGGATCTCGCCCGCTGGGCCGAGGCAGTGACGGGTGACCTCAGCCGTCTGCCGGCAGCGCTCGAGCGGGTGCGACCGGGCCTGAACGAGGCCGATCAGGCGCCGGTCGACCAACTGGTGAAAGCGTTGCCAACCCTGGAGACGAGGGTCGCACAGCTGACCGCGGGCGGTATTGGAGCGCAAAAGACGCGGCTGCACGGCGACTACCACTTGGGCCAGCTGCTGATCGCCAAGGGTGACGTCTACATCCTCGACTTCGAGGGCGAGCCCGCGCGCGACATCGATGAACGGCGTGCCAAGACCTCGCCCTTGAAGGACGTGGCGGGCATGCTACGCTCCCTGGACTACGCCGCGTCGGCCGTGGTCGAGCGGTTCGAGCTGCGCGATCCAGCGAAGCTCGATCACGTGCCGCCCTTGGCGCTCGATTGGCGTCGGGCGGCGATGCGGCGCTTCACTGGCAGCTATCGCGAGCACATCCTGGGCTGTGCGACGGTGCCCGAGGACGCTGGGGATCTCGATCGACTGCTCGAGCTCTTTTTGATCGAGAAAGCGGTCTATGAGATCTTCTACGAGACGGCAAACCGCCCGGCCTGGATTGCCATCCCCGTCGGTGGGCTGCTGGGCCTTTTGGATCCCGAGCAACGAAGTGGGCTTTTCAGCGATGGCTGAGACCAAGGCGAAAAGGGCGAAACGGGCCGCGTCACCGGTGACTGGCTTGGCACCGGCGGCCGAGATCCAGGCCGTGGTGGCCGCACGCCATGAGAATCCCTTCGGACTCTTCGGTCTGCACGATGTGGCAGACGGGCTGGTCGTGCGCACGTTTCAGCCCGGTGCGGTCCTGGTCGAGTTGATCGATGCCGCAACGGGCAAGAAGCTGGTTGAACTGGAGAAGCTGCACGAGGCGGGGTTCTTCGCGGCTGTCGTGCCGCGGAAAAAGCAGCGCTTCGCTTATCGGTTCCTGGTGGACTGGGGAGGCGGTAAACCGCCGGTGGAGATCGAGGATCCCTACCGCTTCGGGACGATCCTGGGTGAGATGGACGTCTACCTCCTGGCCGAGGGCAGTCATCTCAGGCTCTATGAGAAGCTGGGGGCGCATCCCGCCGAGATGGACGGTGTGCGTGGTGTCGCCTTCGCCCTTTGGGCACCCAATGCCCGGCGGGCGTCCGTGGTGGGGCCGTTCAACAACTGGGACGGCCGGCGACATCCGATGCGCAAGCGGATCGAGTGCGGCTGCTTCGAGCTCTTCATCCCCGGGCTCGAGAAGGGCGACCTCTACAAGTTCGAGCTCTTGGGCCCGAACGGCGAGGTGCTGCCCTTGAAGGCCGATCCCTTCGGCTTTCGGGCGGAACATCCGCCGGCCACGGCGTCGGTCGTCCACGGTCTGGTCCAGCATGACTGGCGCGACCAGAGCTGGATGGAGCGCCGGCAGGCGGCGCACGAGCGTAGCGCGCCGATCAGCATTTACGAGGTGCATCTCGGCTCCTGGATGCGCGTGCCCGAGGAGGGCAACCGCTACCTCTCCTATGTCGAACTCGCCGACCGGCTGGTGCCCTACGTCAAGGAAATGGGCTTCACCCACATCGAGCTGATGCCGGTCTCGGAGTACCCGTTCGACGGCTCCTGGGGCTATCAGCCAGTGGGTCTCTTCGCGCCCACCATTCGGCACGGGACGGCAGAGGAGTTCGCGGCCTTCGTCGATGCGGCGCATGCCGCGGGGATCGGCGTGCTGGTCGACTGGGTGCCCGGCCACTTCCCATCCGATGCGCACGGCCTGGCCCAGTTCGACGGCACGTCACTCTACGAGCACATGGATCCGCGGAAGGGCTATCACCAGGACTGGAACACCCTGATCTACAACTACGGGCGGCGTGAGGTGGCCAACTTCCTCCACGCCAACGCGCTGTTCTGGCTGGAGAAGTTCCACATCGACGGCATTCGCGTCGATGCCGTGGCCTCGATGCTCTATCTCGACTATTCGCGCAAGGCCGACGAGTGGGTGCCGAACGAATATGGCGGCAACGAGAACCTCGAGGCCATCGCCTTTCTCAAGCGGCTGAACGAGCTGCTCTACGGCGAGGCCAAGGGCGCCACCTCGATCGCCGAGGAATCGACCGCCTGGCCGGCCGTCTCGCGCCCCACCTACTTGGGCGGGCTCGGCTTCGGCTACAAGTGGAACATGGGCTGGATGCACGATACCTTGCATTACATCAGCGAGGACCCGGTGCACCGGCGCTATCACCAGAACAACATGACGTTCGGACTGCTCTACGCCTTTTACGAGAACTTCATCCTGCCGATCAGTCACGACGAGGTGGTGCACGGCAAGGGCTCGCTCTGGAACCGGATGCCGGGCGACCGCTGGCAGAAGTTCGCCAATCTCAGGGCCTATCTCGGCTTCATGTTCACCCATCCGGGCAAGAAGCTGCTCTTCATGGGCGCGGAGTTCGCCCAGGAGCGGGAGTGGAACCACGAGCACAGCCTGGATTGGCATCTGCTCGACGACCCGATGCACAAGGGTGTCCAGGTCCTGGTGCGCGATCTCAACCGGCTGTTTCGCGGCCGCGCCGATTTGCACGCCAAGGATTGCGAGCACGAGGGCTTCGAGTGGATCGATGCCGCGGACACCGAGCAGAGTGTCTTGAGCTATCTCCGCAAAGGCGATGATCCTTCGAGTGTGACCATCGTGGTCTGCAACTTCACGCCCGTGGTCCGCGAGGGCTACCGGATCGGCGTGCCATTGCCGGGCGACTACCGCGAGGCGATGAACACCGATGCCGAGCTTTATGGCGGCAGCGGCGTCTCGTCGGGACCGGTGGTGCCGGCCGAACCCACGCCCTGGCACGGCCGGCCGCACTCGATCAACCTCCGCCTGCCGCCGCTTGCCGTCGTCGCCTACACCAAAGGTGGATGAGTGACGGTGGCAGCTCTCGCGATCGGTTGCTCTTCACGTCGCTCGTTGAAATTATTGCAAAAAGGGCGCAGGCTCATTTGTCGTTGGGAGGAGGAACAGAGACGGGGGTGTCGCCATGCTCATCGCCGGAATGCTCCAGCGTCTGATTCACCATGGCCAGCTGACGGTCACCGACGCTGCCGGTCGGGTGCATCGCTTCGAGGGTGCCGAGTCCGGACCCATGGCCGCCATCCGGCTCACCGACCAGCGCATCGAGCTCGCCCTGCTGCTCCATCCGGAGGTCGCCCTCGGCGAGGGTTACATGGACGGGCGTATCCTTGTCGAGGAGGGGTCGATCCTCGACGTGATCGAGATCGGCGCGATTAACCTGCAAAGGCTCGGCGGCAACAACTGGGGCAGCATCGCAGCGCGCTTCGCCGGCCTGCTGCGTCGCTTCCACCAGTACAATCCGGTGCCTCAGGCGCGACGCAACGTGGCGCACCACTACGATCTGTCGTCCGAGCTCTATCGGCTCTTTCTCGATCCCGACCGGCAATACTCCTGCGCCTATTTCCCGAGGCTAACGACAACGCTCGACGAAGCGCAGCTGCTGAAGAAGCGGCATCTCGCCGCCAAGCTCCTCTTGCGTCCGGGCCAGCGCGTCCTCGATGTCGGATCCGGCTGGGGCGGGCTCGGCATCTACTGTGCGCAAGTGGACGAAGTCGATGTCACGGGCCTTACGCTGTCGGTCGAACAGCATGACTACGCGATGCGGCGGGTGAGCGAGGCCGGGCTCGAGGACCGGGTGCGCTTTCTTATTCAAGACTACCGCGAGACGACGGGCACCTTCGATCGCATCGTCTCGGTCGGCATGCTCGAGCATGTCGGCGTCAACCACTATGGCGACTATTTCCGTCTGCTCGCTGAACGATTGGCTTCCGATGGTGTTGCCGTGATCCACTCGATCGGCCGCGCGACGGGGCCGGCAGCGACCGCAGCCTTCATTCGCAAATACATCTTCCCAGGCGGCTACATCCCGGCCCTTTCGGAGATCCTGCCGGCGATCGAGCGGACCGGGCTCTGGGTGACCGATATCGAGATCCTGCGCCTGCACTATGCCGAAACGCTCCGGCACTGGCGGAAGCGTTTCGTTGCCAACTGGGAGGAGGCGGCACGCCTCTATGACGAGCGGTTCTGCCGGATGTGGGAGTTCTACCTCGCCGGCTCCGAGGCGTTCTTCCGCTGCATGGACGGCATGGTCTTCCAGATCCAGCTGGCCAAGGACAGAACAGTGGTGCCCATGACCCGGGACTACATCGCGGCCGAGGAGGCGCGGCACGCCCGTGCGGAGCCCGGGCGCTATCGGCTGGTGGCGTGACGGCAACTGTCGCTCTCGCCGCCCGCACGCTGAGAGGGCCGGAAGGTGCCGTGCCGCTCCTCGTCATGCATGGCCTTCTGGGTTCGCAGCGCAACTGGCAGGCGCACGGCAAGGCCTTGGCGCGGGCGCGAACGGTGCATCTTCTCGACCTGCGCAATCACGGTGCTTCGCCCTGGTCCGAGGTCATGGCATATCCCGCCATGGTCGCCGATGTTCTGGCGTTCGCGGATGCCCGCGGCATCGACAGGTTTCACCTCCTCGGCCACAGCATGGGCGGCAAGGTGGCAATGGCCGTGGCCCTGTCGGCGCCCGAGCGGGTCGTCGGTGCGATCGTCGCCGATATAGCACCCGTGCCTTACGCGCATGACTACGAGGAACTGATCGGAGCCCTGCGCGGGCTCGATCTGTCGCGGATCACGCGACGGGCCGAGGCCGATCTGGCGCTGGCGCCGGCGATCGCCAGCAGCGGCGTGCGCCATTTCGTCGTGCACAATCTCGACTTCGACGACGATGGCAAGGCCTATTGGAAGCCCAATCTCGCCGTGCTCGATGCCGAGATCCGGGCGATCACCGGCTGGCCGGCAGCCTACGACGACGAAACCTACGAGGGCCCCGTGCTCGCCATTCACGGTAGTGCCAGTGATTATGTCGACAGCAAGGGCGAGGCGGCATTGCGCCGGCTGATGCCGGCCGTGGCGTTCGAGACGCTGGAGGGTGCCGGGCACTGGCTGCATGCCGACCATCCGAGACCATTCCTCGACGCGGTGCGGCGTTTTCTCGGCGATTGATCTTCGTTTTTGAACATCGAGCTCGGCCTGTTTGCACAATCTTCGGCCTGCTCTTTTCACTTGTGAAAGTTCCTGGTGCGCTGTAACTTCCCCCTGGATCAAAGCGGAGGCTGCTTTGCGCGCAAATGAACAGACCGATCTGCTTGTCGTCGGCGGTGGGATCAATGGCGCTGGCATTGCCCGCGATGCCGCGGGTCGCGGGCTCTCGGTCATGCTCGTCGAGCGCGACGACCTGGCGAGCCATACCTCCTCCTGGTCGTCGAAGCTGATCCATGGCGGGCTGCGCTATCTCGAATATTACGAGTTTCGCCTCGTCCGCGAGGCGTTGATCGAGCGCGAGGTGCTGCTGCGGGCAGCCCCGCACATCATCTGGCCACTGACCTTCGTGCTGCCGCACAGCCCCGAGCAGCGGCCGGTCTGGCTCGTTCGCCTCGGGCTCTTCCTCTACGATCACCTGGGCGGGCGGCAGATCCTCCCGGGCTCCACGGGCGCCGATCTCTCGGCCCCTGGGCCGTACGGCGATCCGCTCCAGGACTGGGTGACGCAAGGCTTCACCTACAGCGACTGCTGGGTCATGGACAGCCGCCTCGTCGTCCTCAACGCCATGGACGCCAAGGAGCGGGGGGCGACGGTTCTGACCCGGACCGAGTGCGTCAAGGCGTGGCGCGAGGGCGATCGCTGGCTGGTCGATCTGCAGGACACGCGAACGGGCGAGTTGCGGCGGGTCACGGCCCGCGCTCTGGTCAATGCCGCCGGGCCCTGGGTATCGCGCTTTCTCAAGGACGGACTCGGCCAGGACACGGCCAAAAAGCGCGTCCGGCTGATCAAGGGCTCGCATATCGTCGTGCCCAGGCTGCATGACGGGGCGCATCCCTACATTCTGCAGAACATCGACAAGCGCATCGTCTTCGTGATCCCCTACGAGGACGACTACAGCCTGATAGGCACCACCGACATCGAGTACGAGGGGGACCCGAAGGCGCCGGCGATTTCGCCCCAGGAGGTCGATTACCTGTGCAGCGTCGTCAACCGCTACTTCAAGCGGCAGGTGACGGCTGCCGACATCGTCTGGAGCTATGCCGGGGTGCGCCCGCTCTTCGACGATGCCAAGGGCGAAGCCTCGGCTGTGACCCGCGACTACGTCTTCGATCTCGACGGTGGTGACGGCACGGCACCTTTGCTGTCGATCTTCGGCGGCAAGCTCACGACCTATCGCAAGCTCGCCGAGCACGCGATGGAGCGCATCGCACCGCTTCTCGGCTGCAAGGCCGGGGTCTGGACCGCCGGCGCGGCGCTGCCCGGCGGTGACCTGCCGGACGCCGATTTCGAGCGTTTCCTCGAGGCCTTCATGGCCGAGCATCCCTGGCTGCCGGGGCCGCTTGCGAGGCGGTTGGCGCGCGCTTATGGTTCCCGCGCACGGCTGATCGTCGATGGGAGGCAGGGCCTGAACGATTTGGGGCAGAACCTGGGGGGCGACCTTTTCGAGGCCGAGCTCGAGTATCTCGTGGCGCACGAGTGGGCGCTCGCGGCCGAGGACGTTCTCTGGCGGCGCTCCAAGCTCGGCCTGCATCTCGACGAGCCGGCCAAGGCCCGCGTCGAGGCGTGGTTTCGCGACCATCTGACCGAGCGGAATGCGGCATGACCCCCCGGGGGCCGATCGGGATCCTCGGTGCCGGTGCCTGGGGCACCGCCCTGGCGCAAGCCGCTGGCCGCGCCGGCAACGAGGTCGTGCTCTGGGACCGTGACCCAGCCCTCGTTGCCAGTATTCGCGACCGGCACCGCTCGACCAGGGTGCTTGCCGATCTCGTGCTCGAGTCCGGGATGACAGCGACGGCCGATCTCGAGGCCGTCCTGGCTCTGGAAGTCGTGCTGCTCGTCGTGCCGGCGCAGGCGGTGCGCGAGGTCTGCCGGCTGAGCGCCGGCAAGGGGCCGGCCGTGGCCGTCATCTGTGCCAAGGGGTTCGAGCGCGAGACGGATCGGCTCTTGAGCCAGGTGGTCGAGGCCGAGTGGCCGGGGACCACCGTCGCCTGCCTATCGGGGCCGAGCTTTGCCGCCGAGGTCGCCGAGGGATTGCCCACGGCTCTGACGCTTGGAGTCGAGGATCCCGAGCTCGGCCGGGCCCTGGCCCTTCGGCTTTCGAGCCCGACGCTGCGGGTCTATTGGACCGATGACCGGACCGGCGTCGAGATCGGCGGGGCGGTCAAGAACGTGCTGGCGATCGCGGCCGGCCTCGTCATCGGCAAGGGCTTGGGCGAGAACGCCAGGGCAGCGCTCTTGAGCCGGGGCCTCGCCGAACTCGCCGGGCTCGGCGAGGCCATGGGGGCCAGGGTGGAGACGCTGATGGGGCTTTCCGGGCTCGGGGATCTGATGCTCACGGCCTTGAGCCCGACCTCGCGCAACACGGCCTTCGGGATAGCGCTCGGCCAAGGACAGAGCAAGGAAGCCGCCCTTGCCAAGGGCGGTGTCGTCGAGGGCTACTGGACGGCCGGCGTCGTCGATCGCCTGGCCTTGCGGCATCGGGTCTCGACACCGGTTGTGCATGCGATGGCGGCGATCCTCGCCGGCAAACTCACGGTCGAAGGGGCGCTCGAGAGCCTGATGGCGCGGCCGCTCCGGGCGGAGGGGCTGCCATGACGACCCTGGCCCTGCGCGCGGTGAGCCGTCTCGTCGGCGAAGAGCTGCATCTCGACGACATCTCGCTCACGCTCGACTCGGGCCAGCTCTATGTGCTCCTCGGCCAGACGGGGGCCGGCAAGACCTCGCTCTTGCGGGTGATGGCCGGCCTCGATCGGCCGTCCGAGGGCAAGGTCATGCTGGGCGGCGTCGACGTCACGCAGAAGAGCGTGCGCCAGCGCAATGTCGCCATGGTCTACCAGCAATTCGTCAACTACCCGTCCTTTTCAGTCTACGACAATATCGCCTCGCCCTTGCGGCTGCGTGGTTTGCGGCGGGCCGAGGTCGACCGCCGGGTCAAGGAGACGGCGGAACTCCTGCATATCGAAGGGCTGTTGCAGCGCCTGCCGGCCGAGCTCTCCGGCGGCCAGCAGCAGCGCCTCGCCATCGCCAGGGCGCTGGTCAAGGAAGCCGATCTGCTGCTGCTCGACGAGCCGTTGGTCAATCTCGACTACAAGCTCAGGGAGGAGCTCAGGACCGAGCTTCGCACGCTTTTCGCCAAGCGCGATGCGATCGTCGTCTATGCCACGACCGAGCCCATGGAGGCGCTGGTCATGGGGGGGCATGTCGTGGTGATGGCCGAAGGCCGGGCGCTGCAGGCGGGACCGACGCTCGAGGTCTATCACCGGCCGGGCTCGGCCAGGGTGGCGACGACTTTCTCCGACCCCTCGATGAACATGGTCGAGGTCACGGTCCGCGACGGCCAGGTGCGGACCAAGACCGGATTCGTGATGCCGCTTCGGGGCCCGCTGACGCGTTTGGCGCCGGGGCGCTACCGGCTCGGCATTCGCGCCAACCACCTTTGGCTCGAGCGGCGGACCGAGGCGGATATCGAGATCCGGGGCGAGGTCGATCTCGCCGAGATCTCGGGCTCCGAGACCTTCGTGCACGTGCGCCACAACACGCTCGACTGGGTGGTCCAGGAAGAGGGCGTGCATCCCATGGAGCGCGGCAGCGAGGTCGCCTTCTACCTCGATCCGGAGAAGCTCTATGTCTTCGGTGATACCGGGGCGCTGGAGATGGCGCCTGCGACCACCCTGCTCGACGACGCGGCCTGAGGGGGACAGCATGGCGAGGATCGAGTTCCAGAAATTGGCGCACTCCTATGCCGAACGGCCGCTGTCGCCCGCCGACTATGCCTTGAAGGAGATGGATTTCGCCTGGGAGGACGGCGGTGCCTATGCGCTGCTGGGACCCTCGGGCTGTGGCAAGACGACCCTTTTGAACATCATCTCGGGGCTGCTCCGGCCGAGCCAGGGCCGCGTGCTCTATGACGGCCGGGATGTGACGGCGCTCAGCCCGGCCGGGCGCAACATCGCCCAGGTCTTCCAGTTCCCGGTCATCTACGACACCATGACGGTGGCGGAGAACCTGGGCTTTCCCTTGCGCAACCGGCGGGTGCCGCGGGCCGAGATCCAAAGGCGGGTGACCGAGCTCGTCGACATGCTGGAGCTGCAGCCGGTGGCCAACCGGCGGGCATCCGGGCTGACGGCCGACCAGAAGCAGAAGATCTCGATGGGCCGGGGCCTCGTCCGCGACGACGTCGCGGCGATCCTCTTCGACGAGCCGTTGACCGTCATCGACCCGCACCTCAAGTGGCAGCTGAGGCGCAAGCTGAAGGAGGTGCACGAGCGCTTCGGCCATACCCTCGTCTACGTCACCCACGACCAGAACGAGGCCTTGACTTTCGCCAACAAGGTGGTGGTCATGTTTGACGGCGAGGTCGTGCAGCTCGGCACGCCGCAGGAGCTGTTCGAAGCCCCGGCGCATCGCTATGTCGGCTACTTCATCGGCTCGCCCGGCATGAACTTCATGGGGGCCCATCTCGTCGGTGACGGCATCGGCATCGACGGCACCGAGATCGTGCTGGGCGGGCACTGGGCGGCGGCCGGGCGGCAGCACGCCAGGTCCAGGCTCGCGATCGGCATTCGCCCGGAGTTCATGGGCGTGTCGCCGACACCCCGCGACGACGCGGTGCCGGCGAAGCTCGTCTCGGTCCAGGATCTCGGCAATTTCAAGCTGGTCCGGGCGCAGTTCGGCCCGCACGAGGTGACCGCCAAGCTGGCGGAGGGCCAACCCGTGCCGACGGATGCGGCGCACCTCGTCTTTCGGCCGGAATGGACCAAGCTCTACGCCGACGATCGCCTGGTGGCGTAGCCGGTGGTCGGGGAGGCAGAAGAATGAACAAGACCGAGAACAACAAAGCCTGGTTCCTCGTGCTGCCGGTGGTGATCCTGGTGGCGTTCTCGGCGGTGATCCCGCTGATGACCGTGGTCAACTATTCGGTGCAGGACATCTTCGGGCCTGGCCAGCGCTTCTTCGTCGGCGACGAGTGGTTCCGCGAGACGCTGCGCGATCCGCGGCTGCACGAAGCGTTCATCCGCCAGCTGATCTTCTCGGCCACCATCCTCTTGATCCAGATCCCCTTGGGCATCGCCATCGCCCTGACCCTGCCGACCAAGGGGTGGGGGGTCTCCGTCTGCCTCGTGCTGCTGGCGCTGCCGCTGCTCATGCCGTGGAACGTGGTCGGCACGATCTGGCTGATCTTCGCCCGCACCGATATCGGGCTCGGCGGCTGGTCGCTCTCGCAACTCGGCATCGACTTCAACTTCACGGGCGATCCGCTGCACGCCTGGATTACTGTCGTGGTCATGGATGTCTGGCACTGGACGCCACTCGTCGTGCTGCTCTGCTACTCGGGGCTGCGGGCGATCCCCAATGCCTATTACCAGGCAGCCGCGGTCGACGGTGCGGGGGCCTGGGCGGTCTTTCGCTATATCCAGCTGCCGAAGCTGACCGGCGTGCTCACCATCGCCGTGCTGCTGCGCTTCATGGACAGCTTCATGATCTATACCGAGCCCTTCGTCCTCACCGGCGGCGGCCCGGGCAACGCCACGACCTTCCTGAGCCAGTTCCTGGCGACCGCCGCCGTCGGCCGCTTCGACATCGGCCCGGCCGCCGCCTTCTCCATCGTCTACTTCCTCTTCATCCTGCTCTTCTCCTGGCTGTTCTACACGGCCATAACCCGCATCGCCTCGGGGACCCGCTGAGATGCGCCACGGCTTCGGCAAGCTCTGCCTTCTGCTCTATCTCGTCTTGTTGATGTTGCCGATCTACTGGCTGATCGTCACGGCACTGCAGACCAACGAGCAGATCCTGCGCTCCTTCGATCTCTTCCCGCCCGAACCGACCCTTGCCAATTTCACCCGCATCCTCACTGATTCGACCTGGTACGAGGGCTACATCAACTCGCTGATCTATGTCAGTCTCAATGTCGTCATCAGTCTCACGGTCGCCTTGCCGGCGGCCTATGCCTTCTCGCGCTACAAGTTCATCGGCGACAAGCACATGTTCTTCTGGCTCTTGTCGAACCGCATGGCGCCACCGGCCGTGTTTCTGTTGCCCTTCTTCAATCTTTATTCGACGGTCGGGCTGTTCGACACGCATATCGCGATAGCCTTGGCGCATTGTCTGTTCACTGTACCGTTGGCCGTCTGGATCCTCGAGGGCTTCATGTCGGGCGTGCCCAAGGAGATCGACGAGACGGCCTATATCGACGGCTACAGCTTTCCCCGCTTCTTCGTCTTCATTTTCATGCCGCTGATCAAGGCCGGGATCGGGGTCACGGCCTTCTTCTGCTTCATGTTCTCCTGGGTCGAACTGCTGCTCGCCCGCACGCTCAGCTCGGTCAACGCCAAGCCCATCGCCGTGACCATGACCCGGACGGTGGGCGCGGCCGGGATCGACTGGGGCACCCTGGCGGCGGCGGGGGTGCTGACCATCGTGCCCGGGGCGATCGTCATCTGGTTCGTGCGCAACTACATCGCCAAGGGCTTCGCCCTCGGGCGGGTCTGAGCGGGGAACGGGCCTTATGAACATCGAGAACCCGCTCGAATGGATGGCCTGGACGATGCCGACCGCGATCTTCTTCTCGGCCATCGCCTCGATGCTGGTGGCCATGTCGATCTGGGAGGTCGTCGCGCCGACCATCCAGCGCAAGGGCTTTTTGCCGATCTCGACGACCCGCGGCGATCGGTTCTTCATCGGCCTGTTGACCAGTGCGTTCATCCACGTCGGATGGATTGCGTTCACCGAGTTCTCGCTTTGGATCGCCTTGGCCATCGCTGCGGTTTGGATGGTCATCGTGATGCGGTTCGGCTGACGCCGCCGCAGCGCCCGAACGGGCGAGCACAACGAAAACCGCTTTTGCGCTGCAACGACCAGAGGAGGTCAAACGTCATGCCAAGCTTCAAGCCATTGGGGCGCAGTGCCCTCGAGGCCAGTCGGCGCCGCTTCCTGCTCGGCGGTGCCGGCATCGCCGGCCTCACCGGCCTGCCGCTCCGCCGTGCCACCGCACAGACCGACGACGAGCGGATGGCCGCGGCCCGGCGCTGGATGGAGGAGGAATTCACGCCCTCCACCCTCTCGATCGACGAGCAGATGGCCGAGATGGAGTTCCTGATCAAGGCGGCCGAGCCCTATCGGGGGATGGACATCAACGTCGTCTCCGAGGCGATCACCACGCACGAGTACGAGGCGAGCGTGATGGCGCGCGCCTTCACCGAGATCACCGGCATCCGCATCAACCACAACATCATCCAGGAAGGTGACGTGGTCGAAGCACTGCAGACGCAGATGCAGTCGGGCCGCAACGTCTACGACGCCTATGTCAATGATGGCGATCTGATCGGCACCCACTTCCGCTACGGCGTCACGCTGCCGATCAGCGACCTGCTCGAGGGCGAGTTCAAAGACATCACCCTGCCGAGCCTCGACCTCGAGGACTTCATCGGCACCCAGTTCGGCACCGCCCCGGACGGCAAGCTCTACCAGCTGCCCGACCAGCAGTTCGCCAATCTCTACTGGTTCCGCTACGACTGGTTCCAGCGCGAGGACCTGAAGGAGCAGTTCAGGAACAAGTACGGCTACGAACTCGGCGTCCCCGTCAACTGGTCGGCCTACGAGGACATCGCCGAGTTCTTCACCAACGACGTGCAGGAGATCGACGGCCAGCGGGTCTGGGGCCACATGGACTATGGCCGCAAGGACCCGTCGCTGGGCTGGCGGTTCACCGATGCCTGGCTCGCCATGGCCGGCGCCTGCGACAAGGGGATCCCCAACGGCCTGCCGGTCGACGAGTGGGGGATTCGGATGGAGGGCTTCAACCCCGTCGGCTCCTCGGTCAGCCGCGGTGGTGCCGCCAACTCGCCGGCCGCCGTCTACAGCTTGCAGAAATACATCGATTGGCTGCGTGCCTACGCCCCGCCCGAAGCCCAGGGCATGACCTTCTCCGAGGCCGGCCCGGTCCCGGCGCAAGGCGGCATCGCCCAGCAGATCTTCTGGTACACGGCCTTTACCGCCGACATGATCCGGGAAGGCCTGCCGGTGGTCGACGAGGAGGGGCTGCCCAAGTGGCGGATGGCGCCCTCGCCCTATGGCGCCTATTGGCAGGAGGGGATGAAGCTCGGCTACCAGGATTGCGGCTGCTGGACCTTCCTCGATTCGACCCCGCCCGAGCGGCGCCAGGCGGCCTGGCTCTATGCCCAGTTCACGGTGGCGAAGTCGACCTCGCTCAAGAAGACCATCGTCGGTCTCACCCCGATCCGCGATTCCGACATCCGCTCGGAGCCGATGACCGAAATGGCGCCCAGGCTCGGCGGGCTGGTCGAGTTCTACCGCTCGCCGGCGCGCGTCGCCTGGACGGATACCGGCGTCAACGTCCCGGACTACCCGCGGCTGGCCCAGCTCTGGTGGCAGTATATCGGCGAGGCCGCGGCCGGCGAGGTCGACGCGCAGACCGCCATGGACAACCTCGCGGCAGCGCAGGACCAGGTGATGGCCCGGCTCGAGCGGTCGGGCATCCAGGGCGATCTCGGACCCAAGCTCAACGAGGAGCAGGACCCCGAATACTGGCTGTCCCAGGAGGGTGCGCCCTGGCCCAAGCTCGACGACGAGAAGCCGCAGGGTGTGACCGTCGACTACGAGGAGCTGCTCCAGGCCTGGCGCGAGGGCCGCGAGCGGTAGGCCTGCCGTCGCACAGCTGTTGACAGAAGGGGCGCGGGTGCAGACCTGCGCCCCTTTCGCCAGGGGCACGGCGCGGGCCTCGGCAAGCGATCCCGCCCGGCCGGCGAAAGATGCCGGCGACCGCTGCAGTCGAGCGGCCCACCCGACCGGCGGCCGTGCTCGGCCTCGCCGGGCCCGAACGCTGCGACGTCATTGATGCCGACCATCCGTTTTCGACACCGGCGACTGAGAAAGATCGTGACCGCCGGGGATGCGCAGCAGGCGATCGATCTAGGTATAATAACCTAGATCGCCATGCCGGTCAAGTGCTGCTCGGGTTCGCTCGGCGAATGACGGGATGCCTCGCCGACGTCCCACCGGCAAACCGCGACCGCCGTCATCCCGCTAGAAAAAGACGCCGCTCAACCTTCTGAAAAACAGTCCGTTCCAGAGCTAGGCTGCGACAAACTGGCTCCCTGGGTTCGTTCGCAGAACGCGGGTTCGTTTGTGCGACTCTTCGGTTCGTTCGCCGTGATTCCCGGGTTCGCTCGTCGTCCGCCCGGGTTCAAAACGGGCCATTTGTAACGAGAAGTGCCGGAATCTGCGCCATAAGCAACGCTAATGGCGCATGAATCGACGTAGATTATGACAAATGAGTCGGTATACGACGCATCGCTCGGGTTCATGGCGCATATTTCGACTCATTCGAGCGGGTCATGGCGCAGCAAACGGCACACGATTCGGCTGTTCGTTTGTAGACCTACAATTTTCTATAAGCGTTGCTTATGACCCCGCGCGCCGAACCGTGACGCTGAATCAGCCATTTTCGGTAATTGAGGCGGCTTTTTCGCGGAAAGGGCGGCGATTTTGCCTTGAAGGGGTATATTTTCCGATCATCACCACTCGACTGCACGAAAGCACGGCGTGCACGACATCGTTCGGCGGCCAGAAGGGGCAGACGGCGGCGATGCCGCAGTGGTGGATGCCAAGAAAAGCAAGGGGACGATAATCATCCCCTTGGACCCCTGCGGTATTTTTCGGCGGTGGTGGCCTGCAGGGGCAGCTGGGCGTGGTTGCAGATGCGCTCGAGGAGAGCGGACGCGTTCACGGTTTCCCTTCGAACTCGACGAGCATCGCGCCGACCGCCGTTTGGAGCGGGACGACCTCGACGGTGGCGGCAGTCCAGACAACGCCTGCATCGACCTCCTCGCTGTCGTGGCGCAGCACGTTGCCGATCCCGACGGTCTTGCGCCACGGGAAGCCGGGATGGGCCGACTTCATCGTTTTTGGGCAGCTTGCGCGAAGCCTTCGAGATCACCGTGAGCGCTTGGTCTGCCCGCCCTTGCCAAGGTGACGGTTTGAGCCGCGCCGGGTTTAGCGGAGGCTCCTTCTCTTGAGAGGATGGAGCCATGACGACGAGATCGACGAAGTATACACCTGAGGTGCGGGCGTGAGCCGTGCGGATTGTGTTCGAGCATCGGGGCGAGCACGCTTCGGAATGGGCGGCGATCTTCGCCGACGACACACCGCACAAGATGCAGGCCTCGGGCAACGGCCTTGCCGAGACGGCTCGGATCTGGACCCATGTTTGCGACGAGCCACCGCGCCGCGGCCTTATGGCCGCGTCTCCTGCAGAGATCGGACCGAAGGCCTGCCGGTCTTCGATGGCTCGGGCCTATTCTGCCCGCCGCGTGGCATCGCTTCACCGTCGAGCGCAAGGGCTAGCACCCGATCAAACATCTCGCCCGCTGTGAGGGCTGGATGCATGCCTCCCGCCGATGTCTTCTAACGCCGCGTGCTTCGCAGATGGGCTTGCCTTGTAGAGCGTCAACCTTGTTGACCGGCGCCGACAACCGGGTTGGCCGGTGGTGAG